>JAGQLO010000003.1:0-32632 GCA_020429185.1 Candidatus Doudnabacteria bacterium | reverse complement strand
CGTCTGCGGTGTTTTGTGCTGGCGGAGAGGGTGGGATTCGAACCCACGCGCCGGGAAATCCGACCTAATTCCTTAGCAAGGAATCCCCTTGAGCCACTTGGGTACCTCTCCGTACGGGGTTGTAACTAACGCGAGCATCATACCCCATTCATGCATGTTGAAAAGGGGGCATAGTTAAGCCACAAAAGGATACATTGACAAAAGCAATGATTATGACATAATAAAATAAGAAACCTGTAACTTTTGAGGAGGGACCATGCGCTGCGCACTGGCCTTGTTCGTCCTCGTGTCCGGCCTGGTCGGGTGCGAGCAAGAGAGAGACGTCGGCTTCGACGACGCGATCACGCACTGCAGCGGTGGTCGTGCGTCGAACCTCTCGGGCAGCGCGTTCATGGTGTCGCGGCAGAACCGCGGACTGTGCTACGCGCAGGTCCGGCTGGACAAGCCGGACCACTACACCTCGAGAGGGCCCGGCGGGGCCTCTTGGAACATCGAGCTCGACGTCGAGGCGTTCGCGCCGACCGACGACGAGCAGTTTCAAGAGGCCGAGCTGATGGTGTGTGAGACTGGTCGCGGCTACGGCCGCTGCTGCGTCCACGTCACCGTCGGCGCCGATGACGTCGGCAAGACCGTCAAGGTCGACATCACCGGGATGTCGATCGAGCAGCGGGATCACGATTGGGAGTTCGAGGTCCGCCTTGATCCCCAGGGCGTGTTCCGCGGCGAGATCGAGTTCTCGGGCGGGTCGCTCGTCGTGTCGTCCCACGGCGACGGCGACAACGTCTGCCGATGACCCTCTCTTTGCGGCACTTGTGTCGCAACCGTCGGACCGCGGTACATCGGTCCACTGGCCGCCTCACAAACATGGGCGGCCTCTTTCTTTTGCAAATCTTACCCATGCGCTGCCACAACGGCGAACAACCGAGCAGGCTTCACAGAGGCGCGAATGGCTTCTGCGCAGGAACGAAGGGTTGAACCTGTGGTGACAACGTCATCGACAAGAATCAGCGTTTTACTGGCGAAACCGCCGGAAGATCGGAGTGAAAACACATTCTGACTGTTTTGGGCACGATAACGGTGTGCGAGGTTAGACTGAGCTCGACGATGCGATCGAGTGAGAGCATGTTCTTCAACTTGGAGTCCTAATTCTTGACCAATCGTGCGCGCAAGAAGGGCAGATTGATTAAAACCACGTTGATTGAGCCTCCATCGAGAAAGCGGCAATGGCACGAGAATGGTGTGCTGTAGGTCGCAAAGGCGCAATTGGTGACGCAACTGCGTGGCCATACGAATACCGAGAAGACGTGCACATTCGCGATAGCCAGAAAACTTCAGTTGCGTAACAAGGTGCTGAAGATCTGGATCCGCATACGAACCTGTAGAGAGAACGCCGTCGAATCCCTCAATGACAACGCTGGCAGGAATGGCTTGATCAAGGTGTGCCGGGCACATCCATTGGTGCCAAGCTCCGCAAGAAAGACAAGCCACGGGAAACATCGTGTTCAAAAGAAGTTCACGGAGGCGCGTCATAGCGTGCGAGTTAGAAGCCTAAAACGAAAGATGCGGAGCAGGTGCTCCGCATCTTCGATCCACGGGTACCAGGCTGATTCAGCTGGTCAATGTGGATGACTATCTTTGCGCTATCCCTAGCGACTTACACACTCATTACGCTGCTGACGCCCCCGCGGCAGCACCGACACCACTTCCTGAGCTCTGCTTTGGCTGCAGAACCAGGCCAGCTTTGCGCTTCATGACGTTGATCACGGATCCAGCGGCAACTTTGCCCTCGATCAGAAGGTCGGCCAACTGATCTTCAATACGTTCCTGGATCACGCGACGCAATGGACGTGCTCCGTATTCAGGGTCGAACCCTTCACGAGCAAGTTCTGCGCGAGCTGCTTTTCCAACGGCCAACTTCAGTCCCTGTTCTTCGAGTCGTGTATTCAACTCGTCAAGTTGCAAGTCAATGATGCGGTGAATCGCTTTCTCAGAGAGTGGGCGGAACACCAGCGTTCGGTCGATACGGTTGATGAACTCAGGCTTAAAGGTCTTTCGAAGCTCTGCCAAGACCCCAGCTTTGTAGTTCTCATACTGCATGTCCGCAACACCTTCAGTAGCTTCCTCTTCACCGAATCCGAGTGACTTGTTGTTCGCGACAGCAGTCACACCATTGTTTGAGGTCATGATGATGATCGTGTTCTTGAAGCTCACCTTCTTTCCGGCGGCATCTGTGAGGTGACCGTCATCCAATACCTGCAAGAGGATGTTGAAGATATCTGGGTGCGCCTTTTCAATCTCGTCGAACAAGATGACTGAGTAGGGCTTACGGCGAACCTGTTCAGTGAGGTTTCCACCTTCTTCGAAGCCGACGTATCCCGCTGGGGAACCGATCATCTTCGAAACATTGAACTTCTCACCGAACTCAGACATGTCGACGCGGATCATGGCTTTTTCGTTGCCAAAGACCTCGCGGGCCAAGACCTTCGCTAGCTCTGTCTTTCCAACTCCTGTTGGTCCCAGGAAGAGGAATGATCCAAGCGGTCGGTTCGGGCTCGAGATACCAGCGCGAGCACGCTTTACAACTTTGCTCACAGCTTCAACTGCTTCGTCCTGGCCAATCACATGCTCTTTCAACGTTTCTTCAAGCTTCGCAAGCTTCTTCTTTTCTGCGTCGATCATGTTGTCGACAGGGATCCCTGTTGATTTCGACACGACCTTCGCAATATGTTCGACAGAGAGTGACGACCATTGCTTTCGGTCCTTCTTGTCTCCGCCGCTGCGAAGACGGTTGAGTTCTTCTAACATGATACGTTCCTTCTCCTTGAGTACGAGCGCCTTGTCGTAGTCTCCAGCTTCAACTGCACGACGCTTGCGTTCCTTCAGCGTTTCAGCTTTTGCCTCAATGCTCTGAACAAGCTTTGAGACACCACGTTCGAGCTCCATAATCTTGATCTGGCTTGCAGCCTCATCGATCACGTCGATGGCTTTGTCAGGCAAGAAGCGGTCTTGGACATAACGACTTGAGAGTCTTACAGCGGCCTCAATCGCGTCGTCAGGAATGCAAAGCTGGTGAAACTCTTCGTACTTCTTCTTCAAACCCTTCAGAATCTGTACTGCGTCTGCTTCTGCTGGTTCTTCTACCTTAATCGGCTGGAAACGACGCTCCATCGCAGGATCCTTCTCGATATGCTTCTTGTACTCAGCAAATGTGGTAGCACCAACAAGCTGAATGTCCGATGAGGTAATGACGGGTTTCAGAACCGACGCCATATCCATAGATCCTGAAGCATTTCCAAGACCCATGATCGTGTGAATTTCGTCGATGAACAGCACGATGTTCTCGTCAGCAGCAACTTCGTCGAGCAGCTGCTTCAATCGTCCTTCGAATTCACCGCGGAACATGGTTCCAGCGATCACCTTTGCTAGGTCAAGTTCCAAGATGCGCTTTCCCTTGAGGACTTCTGGCACCTTGTCTTCGGCAATGCGTGAGGCAAGGCCACGAACGAGCGCTGTTTTACCTGTTCCAGGCTCTCCAATGATCATTGGGTTGTTCTTGCTGCGACGCGACAAGATATTCACCATGCGCTCGAGCTCTTCGTCACGTCCTACCAATGGGTCTGTCTTTGCAACCTGCTCTGGGGAGGTAAGGTCGAGGCAGAATTCCATCAAATTCGCTGAACCTGCAGGAGCGGCGGTTGGCGCCATGCCCATCTGGTCGTGGGGAGTTGAATTGTCTGCTCCAGCATCCTTATACATATTGGCAATCTCAGTAAACGCCTTGCCTCCCTCAAGCACGTCTTCGAGCTGCTCACGAAGGAAGGGTTCGCTAATTTGTGCTTCGTTCAGAAGCTTCAATCCTGCACTTTCCTTTGTTTCGATCACTGCGGCGAGTACGTGCTCTGTTCCAACAAATGGGTGTCCGTGCGACTCAGACAAGATCATGCTCTTCAGAAGCACCTCTTTTGCCTCTTCGGTCATCGTAGCGAGCTGCTCCTGTACGGCCTCTTGGTTCGGCTGCGACTCAAGAGCGGCCAAAATCGACTGCAGATCGTTCGGGTCAATATCTTCCTCCTGCTCAGAGGGGAGTTGGAAGCCAAATGCGTCTTTGTTTAGTCCAGCACGTGTCAGAACGTCCGCCGACACGCTTCCGCGCTCGGTGAGGAGTCCGTAGAGAATGTGGCGTGAGTCGAGAGACTTCGCATCTGTCTTCAGTGAGACCTCGCAGGCGTTTGCGATTGCCGCTTGAAGTCGCGAAGAAAACAGCTCGAACAATGGGGGCAGCTCTGACATTTGGGTGGATGAGTTGTGTGTTTGTGTATGTGGCTGATTGCTCTAGATTTGGGAGCTCTCAACCGCCTACAGGACACAGTGTAGCAAAAATGACAAGGCTTTTCAATGCAACCCATGTGGACATTCTTCCCGTAACCATGGGGATAATGTGAACATTGTTGTTATTCAACCCCGGGAGTATTGTAGTCCTATGGCTAAAAACGACGCGTACATCAAAACACTAGATCGCGCATACAGAATCCTCGGAATCCGCAGTCATTCAGTCGCAGAACTAACAGAAAAGCTTCTCAAAAAAGAGGACGATACAGAGATTGTTGAGCAAGTGATCCGAGAGCTCCGAGAGCGCCGGTATCTAGATGATGCCTCGTTTGCGAGTGAGTTTATTGAATCCACGCTTCGAAGAAGGCCAATTGGAAGGTTTTTGCTCTTACAGAAGTTAAAACAGAAGGGGATCGCAGAAGACGTATTGCAAGATGCGCTCGACAGGCGCTATCCGGCGGAGCGCGAGCAGGAATTGGCGGCTGAATTGGTTTCTAAAAAAGCCGGTATATTAGCCGCAAGAGGGAAAAACACGCCAGAAGCACTCGGGCGATTCCTGGGCTCGCGTGGGTTTCCGACACAGCTTATCTGGGAAATTATCCGCGATGAGGGTATGATCGCTGGGAACGAGTACGAATAGAACTGAACACATGGGACTTTTTTCTTCCGGGCGAACGCTCGGTGTCGATGTTGGAACATCAAAGCTAAAGGTAGTAGAGCTGAAAAAGGCAAAAGGGGGGAAGGCTGAGCTTTCTACCTATGGAATGGCACGATTGCCACGTGATTTAGTGCGCGAATCTTCTGACAGTATCGTGAATGAAATCACGTCAACACTGCAGGCTATTACACAAAAAGCAGGAATGAAGGCAAAAAAGGTGTACGCATCTCTACCTGGATTCTCAGTTTTTTCGCAAGAAATTCGCTTGCCTCGCATGGCAAAGTCGCAGCTCGAAGCAGCTGTAGAACAAGAAGCACAGAAGTATGTGCCAGGAAATATCAACGATATGGTGCTCGACTGGGAGATCATTGAAGATATTTTGCCGCCATCTGCAGCAACACAAGCCTCAGCAGAGACAACGCGCGTACTCTTAACTGCGGCGCCACAACAGCTTGTGGCTCGCTACAGCAGTATTTTCGAGCAGGCAGGATTAGAGCTGGCGTCGTTGGAAACAGAGGCTATGGCACTCACGCGCTCTCTGGTGGGGCGCGATAGAGCCTCTGCTGTGATCATCGACCTCGGAGAAACAGCAACAGATGTGATTATCGTTGATGGAGGTATGCCACGCTTTACGCGTACATTCGATCTGGGTGGATTTGCCATGACGCAGGCAATCGCAAAAAGCCTTCAGGTAAGCCACGAACAGGCTGAACAGTTTAAGAAAGACGTAGGACTTGGGGACGGAAATGCATCCAATGTTCCTGCGGAACTGCGACCGGTTCTTAAAATGATTTTGAGTGAGTTGCAGAGTGTGACAACAGCATTTGAACAGCAGGGCGGAAAGCGTGTAGAGCGTATTGTGTTGGCGGGAGGGGCAGCGAAGTTGCCTGGTCTTGCGGCCTTCTTGGCGGAACGAACACGCATTCCGACCGTGGTGGGAAATCCGTTTGCGCGCGTGATTCATCCGCCTGAACTCGACACGTTGTTGCAAGGTGTGGGGCCAGATTTGGGAGTGGCAATCGGTCTTTCGATGAAAGAGATCTACTAGTTGACGAAGTACGCTATACTCATTCTGCATTAACACGAACAAGAACTACCAGGCACTATGACTGATGAAGCAAAGGGAAACGGAGAAAAAATCTTGATCGTTGAGGACGATCCATTTTTGCTCTCGATGTACGTGACGAAATTAGAGCTCGCAAACTACGGAGTATTGCAGGCAAGTGACGGTGCGCTTGGCTTGGAAACGGCAAAGAAAGACAAGCCGGCATTGATTCTGCTCGACATTCTACTCCCTGAGATGGACGGATTTGAGGTGCTGACAGCACTAAAACAAGATGAACAGCTGAAAGACACGCCAGTCATTCTGCTTACAAACCTGGGTCAAAAAGAAGACATTGAAAAAGGACTTGAGCTCGGCGCCGTAGACTATCTGATTAAGGCGCACTTCACGCCACAAGAGGTGATGCAAAAGATTAGTACGGCGCTGGGTAAGTAGAATCTCTATGGCAGAAACACTCAAAACCTACATCGAGCAAGTGATTGAGCGAAGCGCCTCAGACTTGCACTTTTCAGTAGGGCAAGCGGTTGATATTCGTGTAGATGACGAGTTGCTCACAGTGAGTGACGGGACGCTTTCCGAGGCAGAGATGGATGCAATTCTCAAGGAGTTGATTCCAGAAGACAAGCAAACGGAGCTGAAAGAGTCTCATTCTGTCGACTTTTCGTATGACTATGAAGGGAAGGCTCGTTTTCGTGTAAACGTATACGAGTACAAAGGAAAATTGGCAGCGGCACTGCGACTGATCCCGGCAAAGGTGATGACAATTGAGGAGCTTGGACTTCCTGAAGAACTGCGTGAATTCGCAAGTAACAAACAAGGAATGGTTCTCGCGGTAGGGCCTGCTGGTCATGGAAAGACAACCACGATTGCTGCCATGATCGAGCACATCAATGCCAATCGTGCGGATCACATTATTACCATTGAAGATCCGATCGAGTATCTTTTCGAGCCAAAGAAATCGATGGTGAATCAGCGTGAGGTGGGCGAAGACACTCGTTCATTTCCGCAGGCGCTCAAGATGGCTCTGCGACAAGACCCAGATGTCGTAGTTGTGGGTGAGATGCGTGACCTTGAGACAATCCAGGCGGCAATCACGCTGGCAGAAACCGGTCACCTGATCTTTTCTACACTACACACAAACGATGCCTCACAGACGATTGATCGTATGATCGACGTGTTTCCTCCGCATCAGCAGCAACAGGTGCGTATCCAGCTTGCGGAGTCATTGATGGGAATCGTGTCACAACGTCTTGTTCCAAAGATTAACGGTGGGCGTGCGGTAGCGGTAGAAGTACTGAAGATTACTCCTGCAGTTCGAAACTTGATTCGTGAAGGAAAGGCGTACCAGATCAAGAATGTGATCCAGACGAGTGGCGAAGAGGGGATGCGCACATTGGAAGTTTCGTTGGCGCATCTTGTGGCCTCCGGAGAAATTTCAGAAGAAACGGCATACGCGTACGCGCTCGACAAACAGCAACTCGCAAATCTTCTCTAAGCGTGGGGATAAGAATCCCGCTTATTGGTGGGCTTTTGCTATACTCGCCTCGCTTGAACTGAGCACATCATAAAACGAAAGGGGGTGCACAACATGAAAAACCAAAAAGGATTTACACTTATTGAGCTTCTCGTCGTTATCGCCATCATCGGAATTTTGGCAGCTATTGTTCTCGTTGCGTTGAACACGGCACGTGAACGAGCTCGAGACGCTCGACGTGAAGCTGACTTGAACGCACTCCGACTCGCACAGGAACTCTGTGGAGACGACACGGCTTGTGGTGGTGGAGCTACGCTCTACGCTGCAGACCAGGCTGCGCTTCAGGCGGCAAACCTCACAGATGCGGACGCTGTTGACCCTTCAACGGGTACGGCGTATCACGCAAACGGAGTTGCTGCCGGTAGCTTCGGTGCTGCCGCTGGACCTCCTCCAACGTGGTCTGTCTGTGCAACACTCGAAGCATCCGCTGGAATCTTCGAATGTGACCAAGGTGGTTGTCGAACTGACGCTGCCGGAGCATGTGCCCTTCCGTAGGCCATTCTCTGCTGCTCGGGTAGGGTGACATCGTTCGCCCTCCCAATGGAGAAGAGAATTCAACTTATGTCTCTGTATATGGAGAACAACAACATGCCTGAACACAATGGAAAGCCTGCTGACCCAGAGCGGCAGCAGAAGCCAGAACAACCAGTGCAACCAGCAGCTGGTCCAGTTGGAACTGAGGGAGTAGCGCAAACTGCACCTCCTACAGCAATTCCTCAACCAGGAAGTGCAATGCCTCAGCAGGCAGGAATGCCAGCAGCTGAGAAAAAAGGAAAGGCAGGAAAGATCATCTTCGGAATCTTGGGAGGGTGTTTGGTTCTGGCTCTCATTTTTGGTGTTGTGGCGTTCTTTGGACTCCGAAAAGCAGCACGTGAGTTTGAAAACATTGTGGAAGAGGCAAACGAACTTCAAACCACTACTGGAACGCTCAACGGATCAGACTACGATTACAGTTCAGGACTGACAGAGGAAGAACAGGCAGAGCTTAACGAAGTGGAAGCAGAGCTTGAGGCTCTTTTCAAAGACCTGAACTTGGACGATCTCGACACCACAACAAACGCTTCGGAAGACAAGCGTCCTAACTAGTCTGCATGGGCCTTCTCTGGGCCATTCCACTGCTTCTGATTGGCCTTGTCATTGGAAGCTTTCTCAATGTTGTTGTTAACCGTCTCGCTACCCGCGAGACGGTTGTGCGTGGTCGCTCAAAATGTCCGCACTGCGAGGTTGAGCTGCAGGCATGGCAACTTCTGCCAGTTGTTTCCTATATTGTGCTGCGCGCAAGATGCTTCAAATGTAAGGAACCGATTTCAGCTCAGTATCCATTAGTAGAACTAGCGACCGGGTTGCTCTTTGTGGGTGTGTTTTGGTTGTTTGATACGAAGTTACAGTTAGCAGAGGTTCTGCTTGGGCTTATTGCTGGCCTGGCAACAGAGTGGATTGCTCCGACGCTCTTTTTTGTTCTCGCATTGGTGCATGTTGCGGGCCTCGTGGTGCTGTTTGTCTACGATGGAAAGCATCAGCTGCTACCCGATGTTGTGTTGTTGCCACTTTTAGTGGTCGCTGCGGCCACAGCATGGACACATCCACTCCTCAATGGTCCGTGGTGGTATCCCTATGCAGCAGCACTTGCGGGAGGAGGATTCTTTTTGTTGTTGTTTATTGTATCGAAAGGGAAGTGGATCGGGTTCGGTGACGTGAAACTTGGCGCGTATATGGGGCTCTTAGTCGGTTGGCCCGGAATTCTTGTTGCGTTGTTCTTGGCGTTCGTTTCGGGGGCGTTTGTAGGAAGTATACTTCTCCTATTCAAAAAGAAGTCCTGGGGTGGACGTATTGCATTTGGAACATTTCTGACGGCAGCCACAGTTGCGACCTGGTTTGTGGGTGAGCCAATCGCGGATTGGTATCTGGGGCTCATCGGGCTTGGGTAGTTATTCAATACGTTGAAGTAGCGTCTCGAATGAACCATCTTCTTGAAGTGCAAGAAGATACCAGTGCGGAAAGGAGGGGAGAAGTCCTGTGGTGTTTGAGGCAGAGCCTCCGCCGCCCGTAACAAGAACAGGGTAACCTGCGAGTTCGTAGCCAAAGGTGCTGTGAACATGACCCGCAACAATCTGAATCGTGAGGTTGCGAGGCGCACCCTCAAGAACGCGTACAAACTGGTCGTACGACTCGTCAGCAGCTCCAGCTGTTCCATCTGAAAGTCCATACGCATCTGCCAGAGGGACTTGGACTGGACGATGCATTGCGATAAGGACGGTTGGCGGACTTGGCTCTGCGGCAACCTCATCTAATGTGTCTTCAAGGAGAATCCGGTCCTGTTCGGGGAACCCAATGGTGTTATCGGCGTTGTTGAGCCGAATAATGACAAGATCTTCGTGCGGACGTTCTACGCTGGAAAGGGCGCCGAATGTCTGTAAGAAGGGTTGGGTGGTGTAGTCACGACCAGATGCAGAGTGGGGCTGGAGGAGGTCGTGGTTTCCAGGTACGATAAACCACGTTAGTGAGCTTTCCGTCACAAACGTGCTCCAGGCAGCAAGGTCTTCCTTGTTTGCGCGGTGAGCGCCGTCTCCAAGGTGAAGGGCTGTTGTGAGACCTTTTGAGCGCATGTCTTCCTCGATAGCGCGGAATGTATCGGAAATGCCTCCAGAAGACCGTTCTGTGTCTGAAACCACACCTAGCGAGAAGACGGCTCCAGAAGTGGCAGAACGCTCTTCTGCGCGTTCTAAGCTGGGAAGAGTAATGGATGACTCGGCAAGAAGCTCTTCTTCTGCCTGCTGAAGCTTGTAGCGAATTCCAAGTACAGCAAGGAGAAGTGCGGCGATGACAACAGTGCTAAAGGCAAATCGACGTTTCATAGGACGATGAGCATACCAGAATGACGAAACAAGAAGCGAAACAACGCATAGAACAGTTGCGCACAGAGGTGGCGCGTCATCGCTACCTCTATCACGTGCTTGATGCGCCTGAGATTTCAGATGCAGCGCTCGACTCGCTGAAGCATGAGCTACAAGAGCTAGAGAATGCGTATCCAGAGTTCATTACACCTGACTCACCAACACAGCGTGTAGGGGGACAACCGCTCGAGAAGTTCGAAAAAGTAGAGCACGGAGAGCGCATGCTTTCACTTACCGATGCGTTCGAGATCTCAGAGCTTGAAGGATGGGAGCAGCGGATGGAACGATTTCTGAAACAAGAGAAGTCCTGGACGTATTTCGTGGAGTCAAAGCTCGACGGACTCGCGGTATCGTTGTTGTACGAAGATGGAGTGTTTGTGCGAGGCGCGACCCGTGGAAATGGTCGGGTAGGGGAGAATATTACGCAAAACCTCAAAACCATCGACGCCATCCCACTGCGCCTACGGGTAGAGGATCTGCCAGGACAGTTTACGTCCCTGCCAAAGCGTATTGAGGTACGAGGAGAGGCCATTATGGCTCGTAGTACATTTGCTGAGTTAAATACGCAGCTAGAACAGGCGGGAGAGCCAGTGCTGATGAATCCGCGTAACGCAGCTGCGGGGGCGTTACGGCAACTGGATCCAACACTCTCGGCAGAGAGAAAGCTCGACTTTTATGCATGGAATGTCTTGATTGAAGGTCATACATTCGAGCGTCATGAAGAAGCACATCAACTCGCCGTCGCACTTGGATTCAAAGATGCTCCAGTGGGTGAAGTTGCGACGACTCTGCAGGAGGTAGAGGCGATCTATCGTCGCGAACAAAGCAAGCACCAATCAGAACCACTCGCGGCAGATGGCTTAACGGTTCAGGTAAATGAGGTGGAGATATTTGAACGCTTGGGAATCGTGGGAAAAGCTCCTCGTGGCGCGATAGCGTACAAGTATCCAGCAGAACAGGCGACGACCATTCTCGAAGATGTGAAGTTTCAGGTTGGGCGTACGGGCGCCATAACTCCTGTCGCGATTCTCAAACCCGTAGAAGTATCTGGAGCAATCGTGAAGCATGCGACCCTGCACAACCAAGATGAAATTGAACGGAAGGACGTACGCATCGGTGACACAGTGATTGTGCAACGAGCGGGGGAGGTGATTCCAGAAGTGGTTGAACCATTGCTGAATCTACGACCAAAGAACGCCAAGCGTATTACATTCCCAACGAGTTGCCCGGCGTGCGGTCAGAAGGTCGCGCGTGATCCTGATAACGCACGACACGAGTGCACGAATCTCAATTGTCCGGCACGTCATCTAGAGGAACTTTCACACTTCGTTTCGAAAAAGGCAGTCGACATTGACGGTCTTGGACCGCAGATTCTGGAGCAACTTGTTTCCGAAGGTCTTGTGAAAACACCAGTAGATCTCTATACGCTTACCGTGGAACAGCTCACTCCGCTCGAGCGGTTTGCCGATGTGGCAGCAGAGAATCTTGTGCGTGCAGTGCAATCATGCACCACTATTCCTCTTGCGCGCTTCTTGGTGGGACTTTCGATACGTCACGTTGGAGAACAAACAGCTCGCGATCTTGCGGAAGCATTTGGTTCGCTAGAGGCGATTGCCGCAGCAACAGAAAGCGAGCTTGTACACACAGAAAACATTGGCGGCGTTGTGGCGCGCAGTATTTCAGCCTACTTTGCACGACCGGAAACAGTGGAGCTTCTGAATGCATTTGCGGAACATGGTGTGACGGTAGAGCCATTCGAGAAAGCAGTAGCTGGAGGAAAGTTTGCGGGCATGACGGTTGTATTTACTGGAACACTTGAGACACTCTCACGCGACGAAGCCAAGGAAATAGTCCGAAGAGAGGGAGGAACGGCTTCGGCTTCAGTAAGCGCAAAAACCGACCTTGTGGTTCTTGGAGAAAATGCTGGATCAAAGGCAAAAAAGGCACAGGAGCTAGGCGTCGAGACAATTTCAGAACAAGCATTTCTCAAGCGAATTGGTCGATAGAACAACCAAAAAGCGACCTGCCGAGAACAGCATGGTCGCTTTTTGTGTTTCACACAGAGCCTCAGTCTTACGGTCGATCTCTGGCGAAACGAGTACGCATCCCGTGAGAGGTCGCCACAGGTTTTGGAGGCGACTCTCAGCAGCGGTGGGCAAAAGAACGCCCGTCCCCACCTTTGATCATCCAGAAGGGGACCCGCCCTGTCTCGTTCGTGGCGCTGCGACTGTTGACGACACAGGCCCGCCGGCGCGAACGCTCACGAGACGGAATGTAGGGAAGGTGCAGTCCGCGC
This sequence comes from Candidatus Doudnabacteria bacterium, assembly GCA_020429185.1. GTDB lineage: Bacteria > Patescibacteriota > JABMPQ01 > JABMPQ01 > JAGQLO01 > JAGQLO01. The sequence continues at coordinate 19,858 of JAGQLO010000003.1, read as the reverse complement.
AAAACGCGCGGGATGCGAGAAACCACAGATAAGTAATACCAGTTTTTGACGTTTCGTACGAGATGGGGTGTGGATCAGTTTCTGCAATTGCACCCTCACAAAAACCGCGTACACTAAGCACATATGAAACTTGAACGAGAAGAAGTCGAGCGCATTGCAAAGTTGGCGCGTATTCGGCTAACACAAGAGGAAATCGAACCACTCCGCGAGGATTTGGCTGAGATTCTGACATTTGTCGAACGTCTTCAAGAGGAAGACGTTGAAGGCGTGCCGCCAACAGCACAAGTGACAGGCCTCACAAACATTGCGCGTCATGATGTATCTGAGACGTGTGAAGACCGTGAAGCCATTCTAAACCAGGCGCCACGTCGCGACACGGATACAATTGAAGTGCGAGCAGTGAAGTAGTGTATGACTGAATCAACCACAACGATTTTAGAGTTCACAATTGCGCAGCTACAACAGCGCTATGCATCTGGAGAACTTACGGCACGTGAAGTTACACAGGCTTACCTCGATCGCATCAAAGAGGTAGATGGAAAGGTGAAAGCCTATCTCGCTGTCGACGAAGAAGGTGCCTATAAGCAGGCAGATGCGATCGACGCCAAGCTTGCGGCAGGGGATGATATTGGGCTACTGGGAGGTATTCCTATTGCGCTTAAGGACTTGCTTTGTACAAAGGGATTGAAGACCACTGCATCCTCAAACATTCTAAAAGAGTACGTGCCGCCACATGACGCCACAGCTGTTGCAAAGCTTCGTGAGCACGGTGCCATCATCTTAGGAAAGACGAACCTGGATGCCTTTGCACATGGGTCTTCAACGGAAACGAGTGATTTTGGACCGTCGCACAATCCACACGACCTTCGGCGTCACCCAGGAGGATCTTCTGGAGGATCAGCAGCAGCCGTGAGTGCACTTGAATGTGTTGCGGCAATTGGCACGGAAACAAGTGGATCAATCAGACAACCTTCAGGACTCACAGGTATTGTTGGAATCAAACCAACGTATGGTCGTGTGAGTCGCTTTGGCGTGATCTCTATGGCATCTTCGCTCGACTGTGTAGGTCCGATGGCACGCACCGTCGAAGATGCTGCGCTGATTCTTCAGGTGATGGCAGGGAAGGACGACAAAGATGCAACGGGAGTCATTCCACCACTCGGAAACATTGTGCATGCGTTGGCAGAGTGGCGTGCAGAGGGGGTATCTCTGGCAGGAATGCGTCTAGGAATTCCAAAAGAAGGATGGCTTGGGCGTCTTCCTGAGAACATGGAAAAGCCACTACAAGAAGCGGTGAAAGAACTAGAAAAACTCGGGGCAACAGTAAAGGAAGTGTCTATTCCTTCAGCGAAGGTTGCCGACGCGGTCTATGCCATTTTGTGCCCTTCCGAGGTGTCTTCTAACTTGTCTCGCTACGACGGCATTCACTACGGAACATCCGCAGAGACAAGCTGGCCAGAGGAAGTTGAAACGCTCGAAGACGTGTACATGGTGTCGCGCGGAAACGGATTAGGGACGGAAGCGAAGCGTCGAGTGATGACAGGAACCTATGCACTCTCCGCTGGGTACTACGACGCGTACTACAAGCGTGCCGCACAGGTGCGAACTAAGATTATTCGCGAAATGGACCAAGTCTTCCAAGAGGTAGACCTGCTATTGGGTTCGTCAGCGCCCGCTATTGCCGACATCATTGGAGCAGCAGCAAACGACCCGACCTACGGATACACGGCCGACGACTTCGTAACGTATGCAAGCTCGCTCGCGGGTATGCCAGCTGTGTCTGTTCCTGCAGGATTTGCAGAAGTAGAAGATGGGCCGGCAATGCCTGTCGGTATTCAGTTTATGGCTCCACAACTCGAAGAACTTCGCATGCTGAAAGCGGCAGAGGCCTTTGAGACGGCAACTCAAAACGCTGAGTGGCGCGCACGTCTTGCAGATCCACTCGCTAACTAACAGATATGGCAGCTAAAAAAGAGGGTGTGAACCACAAAGCACAAGTGAGAGGGAGTAACCCATGGATGTGGGTGATCTTACTCGCACTTATCGCTGTGGTGATTGTTGTGGTGGAGTTCGGCCTCGATCGTGTAACAGAGCCCGAGACAACCGAAGAGACAACACTAGAAGAAGGAATGGAAACAACATCTAATGCATCAGCAACAACTATGTCTGTAGAAGAAGCAAAGAGCGAAGTTGTAACGCTCACCATGAGCACGTCAAAAGGAGACATTACACTCGTGCTCTATCCAAACGTTGCCCCGAAGACCGTTGAGAACTTCGTAAAGCTCGCAAACGAAGGAACGTACACAGATACGGCCTTTCACCGGGTTATTTCCTCATTCATGATTCAGGGAGGAGACCCACAAACACAAGGCAATCCAAACCATCCTCTCGCAGGAACAGGTGGTCCTGGGTATCAGTTTGAAGATGAAATCAATGCAGCATCGCTCGGTGTTCCAGCAAATGTTATCGCTGCATATGAAGCGCAGGGGTACAGCTACCGAGACGACCTCACATCACTGCCAAACGTGCCAGGAGCAATCTCTATGGCAAACAGCGGACCAAACACGAACGGAAGCCAGTTCTTCATTATCACAGAAGCACCACAACCACACCTCGACGGAAAGCACACGGTGTTTGGTGAGGTCACAGAGGGAATGGATGTTGTACGATCGATCGAGCAGGGTGACACCATCACAAGCATCACGGTAGCTGAATAGTCTATGGCAACGGCTCCTACACAAGAACATGCTGATGTCTCTCAGGTAGGAACACACGCCTATCCACTTATGCTCTCGCGTGTTACGGAAGCAGCGGCAATCGCTTCTGCGCGACTCGTGGGACATGGCGAGAAAAATGAAGCAGACCGACTCGCAACCGAGGCTATGCGAGAAGAGCTTGGTCGGTTGCCTCTTTCAGGAACGGTCGTGATTGGAGAGGGGGAGCGAGACGAAGCTCCGATGCTGTATAAAGGAGAAGAGCTTGGAGCGGGTGGCCAGGAAGTCGATATTGCCGTAGATCCACTCGAAGGAACGAACTTGTGCGCGAACGGATGGCCTGAGTCGATTACCATGATGGCCACGGCAGAAAAGGGTGGTCTTTTTGGAGCGCCTGACTGTTACATGGATTTGATTGTGGCCGGTAAAGAAGCAAAAGGACAGGTTTCGCTTGGGCAGACAACGGAGGAAAATGTGAAAGCTCTCGCAAAGGCGTACAATCGAAACGTAACAGACCTCACCATTTCTATTCTCGATCGAGATCGTTCAGAACAGATGATTGGTGAAATCCGCCAAGCGGGAGCGCGTGTAAAACTGATCACAGACGGAACACTTATTCAGGCAATTGCGGCAATGATTCGTGGTGATGGTGTCCACGCGCTCATGGGAACATCCGCGGCTCCTGAAGGCGTGATTAAGGCAGCGTGTGCCAAGTGTCTGGGTGGACACATGGAAGGACGCTTTAAGGGGTACAGCGAACAGACCCAAAAGATGGTGGAAGAGGCTGGACTCGATGACACACGAATTTATTCAGCAGAAGAACTGGCGCCAGGAGAAGATATTCACTTTGCGGCGACAGGAGTAACAGACGGAACCGTTCTTAAGGGGGTCCGAGCGTTTGGCGGGGGAATGCGTACGCATACGATTATTCTCTCGACACACATGCAGGGGATGCGCTTCCTTGATACGACACATGTAACAAATAAGGACGAAGTGACATTCCAGCTATAGAGCGAAACGCACAAAAAAACGGCACTCTGTGGACAGGGTGCCGTTTTTAGGTCTTGAAAAATGGCTTAATTTAGGCTATAATCATTCACGATGTGGTTCCTGCACACACAAACATAAACACAATCCGATGTCTGTTTCCCGATCCTTCCGCTTTGCCGTACTCGGCGCATTTGTTGCCGCATTACTTCCAGTAGTTGCGCATGGAACATACGGCGATGTCACAACGTTCAGATCTCGCGTGTATTTAGACAGTTCCTCGACTAGCGAGGCGTATTTTGATTTCCCACAAGGAATGGTGGGAGATGGAGATGGGTCGTTTTACATTGCAGATACGTACAACAACGTGATTCGAAAGTACGACTCACAAAACGATCGACTTTCAACGGTTGCTGGTACGGGTGGCTACGGACAGGTGAATGGAGCAACGGGTGCAACGGAGTTTGCTTGGCCGTATGACGTCGCGATAGATAGCAGTGGAGATATATATGTTGCAGACACGTATAACGATGCCATCCGTAAGATTTCCGGAGGATCGGTTACCACAATTGTTCAGGGTCTCGACAATCCTGAAGGAGTCTACGTCGTGAACAATACCCTCTACATTGCAGATACGGGGAGTGGAACGATTAAAACAGCCTCATTAAACGGTCAAAATCTTTCAACGCTCGCATCTGGATTATCACGCCCCACAAAAATGTCGCACAGTGGTAATAGGTTGTTCGTCGCAGAGACGGGACGCAATCGTATTCTGAGTATCAATCGTTCAAGTGGAGCGCGGAGCACACTTGCAGGCGGTGCAGGTGATAGTAGTGACGGAACAGGTTCTCAGGCGGGATTTAAAAATCCATATGGAATGAGTCTTTCCGGAAACGTGCTGTACGTTGCTGAAGACACAACAGTAGCACTCGAAAAATTACGCGCGATCAATATAGACACACAGGAAGTGACGACCGTATTTATTGAAACGCTCGGCAAAACGATGCGGCGTGTACGTGATGTCGAAGTCTACAGTGGAAGTTTGTATGCATTGAGTAAAGAGTCCCGCATTAACCGGTTCAGCATTTCCGACCCTTCAGGTGACAACGAGCTTGTTGTAAATTCAGACTTTTTCAATGATCGCGTCGGCTTGCAATCAGATACCATGTTTGGTCGTCCCTATGACATGGCGTTTACGTCTGATCGTCAAACAATGTATCTGGCGGTGAATAACAAGATTCGCAAGATCAACATGGTGACGAAGTCGTCTTCTCACGTGATTGGGCGAAGTGTCGACAACTATATCGAAGGAACAGACGCAGATGACGTCGCCTTTTCAACGATCACGGGAATTGCTGTTAGCAACGACAACGAAACACTGTACGTGGTCGACCACTGGAATAACCGTATACGAAAGATTACGAATCTAGATAGTACGCCTGTTGCGTCGCTCGTGTCTGGAACGGGGGAGATCAACTGTTCTGAATCATGTAATGGATACCGAGAGGGATCGCGTACAACGGCACTCTTCGACAACCCAACATCGATTGTGCTCTCTGTGGACGGAAGTACTGCGTATGTGACTGACACAGGAAACAATCGCATTCGTTCTGTGAATCTTTCAACTGGGGCGACAAGCTTAGTGGCGGGCTCGGGGGAAGCTGGGTACGCAGATGGAGTGGGTTCTGTGGCGGAGTTCAACAAGCCAGTTGGTCTTGCAATTAGCAATGATGGAACCACCTTGTACGTGACAGACCAGAACAACGACCGTATTCGAAAGATCGTGATCGCAACACAGTCTGTGACAACACTTGCGGGGTCTGGAACACGTGGGTACCGAGATGGTCTGGGAACATTGGCAGTACTTTCGCTTCCTGCACATATTGAAACGGGCGCAGACGGAAATCTCTACCTCACCGAAGCAGGATCGAACCGCGTTCGGTTCATCGATCCAGACACGGCTTCTGTTCGAACAATTGCGGGATCTGGAACGCAAGGATTCCTAAATGGTGCGGCAGCGAGCGCGAAGTTTAATGACCCGAAGGGAATGTTGGTCGATACACAGGGGTCAGTGTTGTACGTAGCGGACTACTTCAATGACCTGATTCGTGGTATTTCGATTCCGGGCGAGGCTCCATTCTTCGATGCAGCTCCATCGGTAACAAGCGTGAGTCCGCGTGATCGTTATAACGTAGGGGGGTCACCAACTGACACGAAGTTCCTATCTATTAATGGATCTGGATTCGCACACGGAGCGGTGTCTTCGTTTGGTGGGCTTACATCTACAAGCACATCGGTGGTGTCGTCGAGTCGTGTAGACGTACAGATTCCATTTGGAAAGCTGCCTCCTGGGTATCACGACGTAAAGGTTACAAATGTTGATGGTCAATCGAGTACGCTCGAAGGGGGATTCATTGTGCTGAATGCAGACGGGTCGCTCCCTCCGGAAGACACGGCGCCACGAGATGCGACACGAACCTTCTTCGGCTATGACAACCTACGAGGAAACTTCACAGTTGCTGCGGGAAACATGGTGGGTGGCATTGCAGATGAGATCGTGCAGGGAACAGGTCCTGGATTGTCTCCTCAGGTGCGGTTGTTTGACCAGTATGGGGACAACAAGGGGAACTTCTTTGCCTTTGCTGAAACCCTAAAGTCAGGTGTTCGGTTGGCGCCATGTGATTTGAACGGAGACGCACGCGATGAACTGATCGTGTCGGCAGGCCCTCCGGGACGTCCACATATTCGTGTGCTCGATAGCACGGGAAACATCACAGTCTCCTCTGGGTTCTTCGCGCTCGACCAAAAGTTCCAAGGGGGAACAAATGTGGCGTGTGGTGAAATCAATGGTACGGGTAACAAGGAGTTGTTGGTGGCGGCATCGCGTGGTGGTGGTCCACAGGTGACGATTCACGAACCTTCCGGAAACATCATTGCTAACTTCTTCGCCTACGGAGAGGCATTCCGCGGTGGAGTAAACATTGCTACCGCCGACATGAATGGCGACGGAAAAGACGAGATCATTACAGCACCAGAAAACGGCGCGCCACAGATCCAAACCTTCCGCGTGGTGCCAGGTCAGGTAGAGCGTATTAATCCAGGATTCTACGCGTTCCACCCAGACTTCCGCGGAGGATTGTCGATTGCTGGAGGAGACATTAACGGAGACGGAGAACTGGAATACGCTGCTGCACAGCGAACAAATGGACAGGCGTGGGTAAAGATCTACAACCGTCGTGACGAACTCCTCGACACCTTCCTGGCGTACCGAGGTTCGTACCAGGGTGGTGCCAACATTGCGATGGGGGATGTAGACGGAGACGGAAAAGACGAGGTGATCACGATTCCAACAGCAGAGGGACTACCCGAGATTAAAGTCTTCGACGTTGATCTCGGAGAATAGAACTCTAGGGTCTCAACCTCCTTTAGTGACAAAACAGCTCCGAGCGGAGCTGTTTTGTGTTGAGCAATACATCAGACGAACACATTTTCAGGAGTGTCATTCTGGGGTGAATCGTCCTTTAACCCCGAGCCTAGCTCCACGGGTTCATTTTGTTGCTCTAGATACTCAGCTGCCGCGTGTCTCATAACATCTGCCTTCGAAATGCCCTTCTGAGCTGCACAGCGCTCGAGCTCTCGGTGCATAGACGGAGTGACTCGCAGTGTGAACTTAATGGTGGGCTTTTCGGGCTCTAGGTTTGTGTTCGTTAAGGAATCACCGAGTTGATTGAGTAATCTTGTTTGCTCAATCATCGAGCTAAAAGGTTGGGCAAGTTGTTCGCTGATGATATCGATTGCCTGGAGGTCACTTTGAGAAAAGTCCTTGTTATGACCCACAATCAACAGGCCTACCACGTCATTTCCTTGGAGTATCGGATTTAGAAGAAGGCTGTGAAGTCTAGAGCTCTTTTGGATACTTCGGAGGACTGAATCCGGCAGAAAGCCTTGGGCCACGTGCTCAATGCTCGGAGAAATCATTCTCCGCTTAGCATTAATACATGCCTCTATGCCACTCTCGGGGTTGGTACCTAATTTACAGGTTAAGCGGTTCAATTGAGGATCTAGAAGTCTATGAATAAGCCTTGATGACTTTCTGCTTTCGTACAATAGGTGGTGTAGCGTTTGCGTATCTGGATTGAAGAAATAGATTGAGCCTCCGATAAAGCCCAATTCTTGCGACATCAAGCCAAGAGTAGATTTTGCTAATTCATGAATTGAGCTGCCAACTTTAATTCTTGAGCGCGTTTCAGAAAGAAAAGCAACAAGAGATTTTTCGTTACTGTTTGTAGTCATATGTAAAAACAATCGTGCTTCTAGTACACTAATTTTAAGGGCCACCTTTGTGCCACCTCCATACAAACAGGTACATAATGAAAGTAGATGTGTCAAGTATAGATAGTACTAAGTATTTGGCGGATGGCTACAGCGAAATAGTAGAGATGTTTGGTTTCGGATTAACCGAAGCGGAATCTATAGCTATGGGTTTCGCTGATAAGGATATTCAAAACAGGCTTTTTAGGCGCAGGCCAAACCGATTGGGGGCAGCAATATTCGCATTGGGGAGAGTGGATAGGGAGAGGTTGAGTTCTGCACAAAGGCTAATAGACCTAATCCAGGGATTTTGTGATATTGCAGATTGGATAATTGACGATAGGGATACTTATCAAACTTCTTCTCAGTCAGGGAGAGTGAAAGTAGTACATAGTTTTCTATACGGACTGAGTGGTTGTCGGGAATTTCGATCAGAAGATATTCGAAAACTTGCGACTCATATTCGAGTCTCAGAAAAATTTCTCGCGAATTTATATGAAAGCTCTCAAAGAGCCCACAAAAAGCTTCAATTGAAGCCAGAGGTGCGTCGAGAAATATGTGTTGTTCTAGATAAGTACATCGCATCACAAGAGGTAACCGTAGCACCTTCCGGGGACAGATTGGATTTGATTAGGAAGTTTTCCGAAGAAAAAAAGCTACAGGACATTGATCTCGTGGAATTGTTCTTCTCTTGGAATACGCCTCTCTACGCTTACTTCCTGATTGGAGTTGAGGTGATGAGAAGTGCTGAAATGATTGAATTGAGAAAAGTTTATAGTGCCCTTTCTGCTGTGAATATTGCACTCGATTCAATGCTGAGGGTGAAAAGAGATATCTACTGCGATGACAACAACTTACTGTTTGTCTATCTGGGGAAATGTGAAGCAAAATACAACGCTAGCGGTATGACTTGTGATCATATACTCCAGGGAGTTGGAAGAGTTGTTGCTTGGGGCTGGGAGGAGGTTGAAAAATATGAATCTAGCTTAGTGGGGAAAATGAGGGGAGACGCAGATTTTCACAGATTTGTATTGAGGTTAATGACTGAAAAGCATTATGCTCGATTGATTGATCGAGCTGATGTAAAATTTGAGAGAGAGTTATCACACGTTTGAAACGGATGGAAAAAATAGAAGTCAAGAATTTGCAAACAGAAAATGAGTGGCTAAAGAGGCAGATTGCGACACTTAAGGAAGTGAATGAGACAATTGTTGTTGATTTGAATCTTGAGGAGGTGACCCAGAAAATTGTCGATAGCATCGTGGAGCTTTTTGGATATCTTGGTGGAACTTTATTCTTAGCCAACCAAAAGAGCGGCACAGTCTACAGTCATACAGTTTCTAATACCCGGTTGATTAAGCGAGCAGTTGAAAAATTAGACAAACCGATTACTGAGCACACTACACCAATTATCGATCCGGAAAACCTGATCGGAAGAACTGTTGCGGAGGGTAAAAGTTTTCGAAGTGTGCAGTTGAGTGACTTTATTGTTCCGACTGTTTCGGCTAGAACTGCAGATGTAATACAGAGGATGACAAGAATGAAACTCACGATTTCATATCCCTTAAAATACGGTTCAAAGACAATAGGTGCTTGGATGTTTCATGTAAAAAAATCTTCACTGTCAGAAGAGGAAAACAAACTAATGCAGCTTTTTTCCGACCAGATATCTATTGCTATCTATAATGCCCGCCTCTACTCACGCGTTCAGGACCAGGTAGAGGAGCTCGACGCAAAAACGAAGGATCTCGGTTCACTTCTTACCGTTACGCAGCAAGCCATTCGCTCGCTTGAGCCAAACGAGGTAGCACAGAATATTGTGAATGCGGTTCCAGAGAAGCTCAAGCACCTTGAGTTTGTCGCGGGCTTGATCGTGGACTACGACATGAAATCGAGCAAGGTTGTTCCAAGAACAATCACACGTGTTCCGATTACAGAAAAAGCGCTCGATATCATTGGAAAACCGCTCAACGAGTTTACGCAGCAACTTGATTTAGCAAATCCAAGTACGCTGATCGGGCGTTCGATTGTGACGCGGGAGATTCAGATGAGCGACGAGCTAGAAGAGTTTGTAGCTCCGTACGTGCCAAAGCGTGCTGCACGAGCGGCGCAAAAGGCGATGAATGTAGGTACGATTATCTCTGTGCCAATGGTAGTACGAGGGGAAGTTGTGGGAGCCTTTGTGTTCTTCGCAAACCGAAACCCGCATACTATTACTGATCGTGAGCGCGACCTCATGATGGCATTTGCAAACAACATGGGTCTTGCGATCGAGAATGCACGTTTGTATAAGATCATTGAAGAAAAAGCGGAAGAGTTGGAAGAAAAGAATGAATACCTAAAGCGTCTCGACGAAACGAAATCCAACTTCCTTTCGATTACGTCTCATCAGTTGCGAACACCTATTAGTGGCATAAAAGGCTACCTGTCGATGTTGGCAGAAGGGGACTTTGGAAAGCTGGAGACAAAGCAACAGGAGATTGTCGACATGAATCTGCTGAATGTAGAGCGTCTTGTGAAGCTGATCGACATGTTCCTGAATGTGTCTCGCATTGAAGCTGGTCGCCTGAATCTAGAAAAGGCACCAACAGACATGATGGCAATGATCGAAGACGTTGTTCGAACGCTAGGCCAAGAGGCAGAGCGCAAGGGCCTCACATTGAGTGTAGAAAAGCCAAATCGAAAGCTTCCAAATCCTGTTATCGACGAAGAAAAGATGCGTCAGGTTGTTCTGAATCTCGTCGATAATGCTTCGAAGTACACGAAAGAAGGAGGAATCACGATCATCCCTTCTGCCACAAGAAAAGTCTTCAAGATTGAGGTGCGAGACACAGGGATCGGACTCGATGAGGCAGATGCGCAGCAATTGTTCGGGAAGTTCGTACGAGCTGGTGGGGGCGCCAAGATAAATGCAAATGGCTCCGGTCTTGGGCTGTTTATCATCAAGAAGATTGTTGAGGCACATGGTGGCCGTGTGTGGGTAGAGTCTGATGGGGTAGGAAGGGGATCGTCATTCTTTGTGGAGATACCTCTCAGAGCTGAGACCGCGAAAGCAGAGGAGACTGCTTAAGATATCCACATGTAACGGTCGAAAAGAGCCTTGACTGGCTCTTTTTGCGTTGTTACCCCTTAAATCAGAAGTGAGCCACCTAATAAAAAAACGAGCCACCTCATATGAACGATGGGAAGAAATGGATATGGGGTCGACGAGGTTGTTTCCGTGGGGGTTGCTCCGCTCGCCTATGCAAACTTACGCATAGGCACCCCCACGGAGCCAATCTCACTGCTGCGTTGAATCCGTCACGGAACGGGTTGATGGCATCTCAATTGCAGAGATCGCTGCCAGCTACGAGCGCATGCGGAGGAGGGGAATGTGTGGGAAGCATCCTCGCAGGGGAGCGCACGTGGTCTCCAAATGACAGTGGGACATCTCGTCCCACTGTCTATCCCCTGAATAGTGCCGATAGGCGTGCAGACGATGATGATGTTTGGCTAGGTTCGGTTTGATACATGAGATGTCCGAAGTGGGGACTGTTTGATAGGGCAGGCAATCCTCACCTCGGACCTCTCATAAAGCTCGCGACCGGCTATGATGGTGGGATCATAGCCGGTCAAGAGAGGTCTGTACCTTGGACATAGGAGAAAGAGATGAAGAATTCGAGCCGCTTGTCTTACGTGCTCGTGATGAGCTTCGCACTCGGATGCGGGAATCCCCAGGAGGGAGCATCCGGGTATGAGGCTGATCAGGATGAACGGATCACTGTCTATCATCATCCAGGCGACAATGATGTCGAGTGGGATGACGAGATTCGGATCTGTGAGATGCCAGATGACAACATCTGCATTGAGCAAGACGAAGAGGGGTCAGAGTTTGTGGAGAAGCGCCTTCATCGGGATCCTCGAACGGCGATCAAGCTGGAAGCATTCTACGCGCTCAGCCGGGCACATGATGGTGGATCAGGAGTTCCGAAGCTCAATGGTATGACCGTGAGCGACTGGAACTACTTGGCGAGTGACTGGAACGCGTATCGCCGTGGAGTTCTGCACTTGGGGTGCTGCTCATCGCTCTGGACCTCAAACGGTGCATGCAACCTTGGTTGCTACGGTGGTCCGTTCAAGCGTATGGGTGGGAACAGCTTCTACGACAACGTCGGAAACTACGGGTTTTTTGGTGGTCGTGGTCGTGGAGGTCAGTGTCTCTACTTCGCAGAGCTCGTGCTCTATCGGAGCGGAGTCCGATTCCAGTTGCCCGGCGTGCCGGAGCGCATGCTCCCGAGCTATACGCAAGTTCGGAACGATTTCAACGGAAGGCGTTCCTTCACGAAACCGGCAAGTCAGGCGCGACCGGGCGATGTTCTGTTCACGAAGACTTCGAATGGTCACGTTGCTGTGGTCGTGCGAGTCTTGGAAGGTCGTGAGGGACATAGTGCAACCGGAATCGACGTTGTGGACTCGAACTACGTCACGTGGGGAGGTGCCGACGAGGAGATCATCGCTCGTCACCCCATCCGACGCGGTGGCTCCGGAACCGCTAATCTCGACAACTATGTAGCCGTGGACGTCACTCTGCATCTTCGCGAGTAGCTGCACTTTCGGACTCATACAGGGGCCCCACCGCCCCTCTGATTTTTTGTGTTGGCATTGCAGAAGCAGCTTCAAGCGCTATGCTGAGCGTGAAAGCTGAATGTAATTCCAAAGAACACGTATGGCATCCCTTGAGGAACAGATCAAAGACGACCTGAAAACCGCAATGAAAGCGAAAAACGCAGATGAGGTATCTGTGTTGCGGATGGTTCAGGCATCGCTTCGAAATCAGGCAATTGCAAAGAAGGGTGAACTAACAGACGACGATGTAACAAAGCTTCTTTCGTCGGCTATTAAGCAGCGAAAAGACTCAGCAGAGTCGTTTCGTCAGGGTGGGCGGGAAGAATCGGCAGTCAAAGAAGAAGAGGAAATCACGGTGCTGAAGCGATATCTTCCAGAGGAGCTCTCGGAAGACGCAGTACGTGCAATCGTACAAGAAGTTGTAGCGGAAACAGGAGCAAGCTCTTCAGGGGATATGGGAAAGGTAATGGGCCCTGTCATGAAGAAAGTGCAAGGGCGTGCAGACGGAAGCTTTATCAAGCAGCTCGTAGAAGAGGCGCTTTCAAACTAAGTCCGTTTGTCATGGGGCGCATTCTCGATGAAGAAAAGCCGTTGTTAGTGGCGCACAGAGGTGCGTCTGCGTTTGCATTTGAGAACACGATGGCCTCGTTCGACAAAGCGATTGAACAGGGAACAAAAATCGTGGAGTTTGACGTTCAGATGACTCGAGATAGACAACTGATTGTATTTCACGATACCGACATCGACCGACTCACATGGGGATCCGGAATGGTGCACCATTTTTCTCTGAAAGAAGTGCGGAAACTACGCATTCTCGGAGAGGCGGGTATTCCGACATTGGAAGAGGTAGTGTCGACGTACAAAGACAAGGTGAAGTTTTTTGTTGAGATTAAAGACATTCCGGAGGCCGTAGACGATGTGCTCGAACTACTTGCATCACACGGCATTCTAGACGATGTATTGATCTGTTCATTTGACGAAGAGGTGCTCCGAAAAGCTCGAGCCAAGTCGAAGACAGTTACGTTGGGATACCTGCGTTGGACGGTCTGGAAAAAGCACATCGCCTTTGCCAAGTCGCTGGATCTAGATGCAATTCATGCGAATGACGTCTTTCTCACGAAAGCACATGTGCAACGGATTCATGAAGCTGGTCTAAAAGCGATCGCCTGGACACCTACTTGGAAGTGGTGGGTTCGAAGGGCATTGCGCATGGGAGTTGATGGCCTTGTCACAAATCGGGTCGATGTGGCACGAACAGTTGTAGAGACATTGTCCAAACAAGCAGACGAGGAAACGACAACGCAAGCATAAAATGTCTGAGAAAAGCCAAAAAACCACACTTATTCTATCGGTCGTGGGTGTTGGTATTGCTGTTGGTGTCGCTGTTGTGATTTTGTTGCGCGCAGGGTTTCAGGAACAGCAAGAGCAGTTTGTGCAGCAAAGCGCCGCACCAGTGGTAGAGAGCGCGCAGGGAGTACTACCCTCTGAAGAAGAGCTCAAAGAAGAGGAATCAACAGCCTCAACGTTTTCTGGGGAGCAGATCACAGAAGCAACGGGATCTGAGATCGTGCAAAACAATCTCTTTTCACTGCAGTTGACAGATGTAGAGCGAAAAACTGAGCTTGGCTCTGTGCAAGCAGGGGAGGGAAATGCCTTTCTGCTGCTCTCGCTGCGTGTACAGAATATCTCTGGATCATCACGAACACTTGTTCCACTTGCGGAGCTCGTGCTTGTTGATGATCAAGAAAGAGAATACTCCGTTGCACTCCTCGAGGAGGGGGCGATCAAAGATAATCTCGACGGATATCAGTCATTCGACAGAGATGAAAAAAAAGAAGGGCAACTTGCGTATCTCGTGTATGAGGATGCGGAACATCTTCGTGTAGAGTATCGGCACCGTAATGCAGTGTCTGAAACGGAGTGGTTGACGATCTTAGAGATCGAGTAGTTTTTGTATCCAAGTAGTGTGGATAAGAGTGAGAAATCCTTCTGCCAAGGTGTTTTGATTTTGGGCATGTTTTCATGTATACTAGGTGCATCGTACGTGAAGGAGATTCAAACACGTAGACATGAACACACAAACACGCACGTTCCAATCCGGAATGGGTGCCAATGGCATCTGTGTTTTTGTTTCTCTTCCATTTGTTCAACCAATATTCACCGGGCTCAACGCATGAGGCCGGTGTTTTTTAAACACACGTCGTTATGACGAAGCGCGCACGACGCCGCCTAACCTACGTTCTAACCGGACTTTCTACGCTCGCGTTAGCGGTAGTAGTTAGCGTTCCAGCCATGTTTACCCAAACCGCAGAGGCGGTGGCGGTAGCCACTGTTTCAGGAAGGGTTATTCTTCCTGGGGGAGCAGTTTGTACTTCTTGTGGAGTCCGTATTGATCCTGAGCAAGGTGGTCCTGGTGGAGGGAGTGGGCCTGTACAACAAGATGGAACGTTTAGTGTGGGCGTGGAGTCGCTCGGAAAGTTCAAAATCGAAATCAACTACGGGGGAAATGGCAACTTTGCGCCCCCAGCTCCTGTTCTTGTGAGCGTGAATGGAAACAAGGATGTTGGATCTATTTCGCTGGTGGTGCCAAATGTGACCGGAACAATCGTTACCCCTCAGGGGGCAGTCGTAGGCGGGGGAACGGTAGATTTGCGTACGCGCGACTTTACCGTGAACCTGTTTTCAAATGTGGGCGACGATGGAACCTTCAAGTTTGGGGCGGTTCCAGCAGGAACGTACTTGTTAGAGGCACGCCCACCACAAGGCTCATCGCTTGCAGCTTCCGAGCGAGAAGTAACCGTGGCAGCGAGTGGCACAACAAACCTTGGGAATGTGGCATTGGTGTCACCAAACCTTACGGGAACGGTTACCCGACCTGATGGAACCGTGTTGAACGCGCCTGACGTGTGTTCACAGGGTGGAGAGCCGGAGCGTCGCGCACTCGTAGGCGAAGAGGGGCAGTTGCAGGTGAGTGTGCAGATCTTCAAGCAAGATCGCTCGTTCGACAAATTCGTAAATGCAAACTGTAACGGAACGTTCGTACTTGGAGGGGTTCCAGCGGGAACATACCAGATTCAGGCACAGGTATTTGGAGGAGAATACACAAATTCCACAGAAAAGACGGTTGTCGTAGGAAGCTCTGGAGTAACCAACGCTGGAACGATTAAGCTTACAACAGCGCAGTTCAGTGGTGTGGTGAAAAACCCAGAAGGTCAGGCGATGGCAAATGCACCTGTTGAGATTCACACAGAAGACTGGTCATCGCACGCGTTTACCCAGACAGACCAAAACGGACGATATAACCTCGGCGGTCTGATTGCTGGAACTCAGTATGTATTGGAGCTCCGTATTCCATGGGGAGAAGAGGGTGCGGGACTCGTGGCACCAAGTCCACGAACAGTAACGGCTTCTGGAAGCAAACAAACGGTGAACTTGCAGTACCAACAGGCGGTGAAGTTTATAAACGCATGTGTGAAGCGGGAGAACGGACAGGCGGTAACGGATGCTCGAGTAGAAGCGTTTCAGGCGGGTGGTGGTTCCTTCGTAGAAGGTCGTGTCGGAAATAACGGATGTCTTACTTCGCCACTCGCGGTTGGTGGTGGAACATGGGAAGTTCGAGTGAGTCCAGCAGACTTTGGTGCAACGCCTAGCTGGGTCTTCCGAGGATTTGGAGAACAGGTGACATTCAGTTCAAACAATAACCAAGAAACAAAGAGCGTTGCACTGAAGGTGGTAACAACAAACGCTGTTGTAACAGGTCGTGCAATCCTTCCAAATGGGACGCCGTACGGACAAGGATTTGTGGACCTCTTTAGTGAAGCGGGTGGAACAGGAGCTCCATTGAACCCAGACGGACGCTTCGAAATCCCAACAACAAAGGGAACCTATCGTCTTGGAATCTTCACGGACAGTGGTCAATTCACATTCCCTGAGCGACAGATTGAAGTGCGACAGGGTACAAACAATATTGGGGACATTCGAGCTCGTGAAAACAAGGCGCGCGTCTTCGGTACAGTCACAAACGAAGAGGGAACTGCACTTGAAGGAATTCGACTCAACCTCTTCGGTCACGGACCTGGAGGCGGTTTCTCAAACGCCACAACAGACTCAGCAGGACGTTTCGAAATCCCAACGTCGACGGGTCGGAAGGGACTCGACATCGACCAGGGACAAAACTCGAGCTTCGTTTACAGTGGTCCTCCGATCGATGTTGATGTTCAAGGAGAAGAAGACCGCGTAGATGTAGGAACAATTGAACTGATCGAAGCAGACGCAACGATCCAGGGAAGCTTGGTGGATGAAGACGGAAACACGGTTGGAATGTGTGCCTGGGCATTTGCCGTGCCAGCAACGAACGCAACAGGTGCAGAAGGCTTCCATGGAGGGCCAAACTACGGTGGTCCAGTGAACTGTCAGAGCGGTCGATTCAGTATCAAGGTGCCTTCGAAGATTGCAAGTTCGTACACGCTGGGGATGCACACTCCGCCAGAGTCGCGTTATGCATCGCTTGGTGAACAACGCGTGGCAGTCCTTGCTGACACGACAGTGAGTAAGAACATTCGTGTGGCCCTAAAGGATGCCACAGTATCCGGTAAGCTTGTTGACCAGAATGGAAATGCCGTTGAATCATGTGTGTCACAAGGACAATTCGGATTCTTTGGTGACGTCTTCCTTGAAGCTCCGGGCGCTGGATGGAATGGATCACCAATCCGCTCCGACTGTACCTATGAGCTGACGGTACTTGGTGGAAAGACGTACAACCAAGGATTTTTCATCGAACCTGGTAACGGTTTCCTTGAGCAGCACCAGTTCAGCGAGGTGGAAGTGGCACGAAACGCAAGTCTCGACTTGAACATTCGAGCCGTCAGAGCAAACGCACAGATCACAGGAACGATGACCGGTCCTGATGGAGAAGGGGTAAGTGCTTTCGTCTTTGCTCACAATGGAAAGGGATTGGATGAGTCTGGAGGTCTCGACAAGGACTTCTTCGAAAACCAACTCTTTACAGGAAATGAAACAGAAGAAGATGGAACGTTCACGATCGATGTGGTAACGAACGAACTCTGGGAAGTAGGAGCTGGTCTTCCGCCAGAGAGCACATTGCTGCCACCAGCATTCGTGGATGTCGACATGCGTGACGGTTCAACAAGTGCGACCGTAAACATGAAGTTGCGAGAAGCGCTTGGAGCGATGACAGGTGAGGTGACCTTCAACGGATCCACAATGCCGTTCGGATTCGTTCACTGCTGGAACGAGCGTGGTGGATTTACGGGAGGGGAAGTGGACTTCAATGGAAACTACTCCGTGAACTACGCAGAAGGTATCTGGCACTGTGGAGCTGATTCATTTAACGGAACAGACTTCCTGCGCTCAGATGAAGTGATCATCAACATCTCTTCAAGCGACACCTCTAAGTCTCAGGACTTCGAACTCTCGACTTCGTCATTCGACATTCCACCCGCAGTAACGAAGACCTTCGATGCTTCGGAAACGCAGGTAATTACACTCGACAACGGGACAACCATTAACATTCCTGGTGGTGCGCTGTCTGAAGAGCAGGAGAATGTAACGGTGACCGCACAGCCAACGGTAAACGTGTTCCGTGACGCATCGAACCAGGTGTTTGGAATCGGATACGAATTGACTGCGTACGACTCAAGTCAGAACGAGATCACAAACTTTAACTCGGACGTGACCATCACCTTCGTGTACACAGACGAGCAGCTTCAGGAGCTTGGTGTAACAGAAGAATCGCTTGTACCGAAGTATTTCGACGAGCAAACAAGCACGTGGAAGTTCCCGAACGGTTTGACGCAGGACTTGGACAACAACACGATTACGCAGCAGACGAACCACTTTACGACCTTCGCCATGACGTCGTCGGTTGGATCGATCCAGTCTGGAAACACTGTTCCATACAAAATTGTGACAGGTTCTGGTGTTGGATCTGGTCCACAGGTTCACGTCTATGACAAGGAAACGAACAAGAATTCCTCGTTCTTTGCCTATGACTCGAGCCTGCGAACGGGTGTGAATGTGGCAACAGGTGACCTAAATGGAGACGGCACAATCGAAATCGTAACGGCTCCAGCAGGGAATGGTGGTCCACACGTGAAGGTCTTCACGAAGGACGGTGACCTTCTCTCAAGCTTCATGGCGTTCCCAGCTGGGTTCCGTGGTGGTGTGACAGTCGCAACAGCCGACACAAACGGAGATGGTCGAGACTCGATCATCGTTGCTCCAGCAAGCGCTGGTGGACCGCAAGTGAAGGTCTTTGATGAGAATGCAAACCTTCTGTCGACCTTCTTCCCATACTCTGGATCGCTTCGAATGGGTCTCCATCTCGGATCTGCCGACACGGAAGGAGACAACAAGGACCGAATCCTCGTATCGCCAGCAGAAGGATATGGACCACAGGTACAGGTCTACGACGAAAACACGAACAAGGTTTCAACCTTCTTCGCCTTCCCAAGCAGCTTGCGCTGTGGAGCCTTCCCAACAAGCGGTGACCTCAATGGAGACGGAGCCGATGAGATCATTGTTGGTGCAGGCCAAGGATGTGGGCCACAGGTGCACGTCTACGATAAGAACGCGAACCTCCTCTCTAGTTTCATGGCCTTCGACTCCCGTCTGCGCACAGGTACAAAGGTGGCAGGAGGGGACATGAACCTCGATGGATCTCTGGAGATCATCACGGCTCCAGGAGTGGGAGGAGGACCACACGTGCGTGTGTTCTCTGCAGAAGATGCAAGTGAACTGATGAACTTCTTCCCATACCCGTCACACCTGCGTGTGGGAACGAACGTCGCATCAGGAGCGCTCTAAGGCGCAGGGGACGTCTACGGGTAGCTAGCTACCTACATACGAACAGGGCTCTCACGAGCCCTGTTTTGTTACAAAAAAAGGAGGATAGAAAAAACACAAAGACACCCTTTCGGGTGCCTATTGTACTGGCGGGGACGACGGGGCTCGAACCCGCGACCTCAGGCCTGACAAGCCCGCGCTCTGCCAACTGAGCTACGCCCCCACGATTGGCACTAATTGTCCGGCGGAAACTGACTGGTAGCGGCGGAGGGACTTGAACCCCCGACACACGGGTTATGATCCCGTTGCTCTAACCAGCTGAGCTACGCCGCCATGTGTCGACCCCCACACGATAACAGACTTCGGTTACTGGCGGGAGAGTAGTCCTGACAATAACAGAAGTCTGATCTAAGGGGAATCCCTTGGGTGCGGGGGTA
>JAGQLO010000039.1 GCA_020429185.1 Candidatus Doudnabacteria bacterium | reverse complement strand
ACCGCGGTCCGACGGTTGCGACAGAAGTGTCGCAGAGAGAGCTTCATCGGCAGACGTTGTCGCCGTCGCCATGCGACGAGACGACGAGCGACCCGCCCGAGAATTCAACCGAGCCACGAAACACGCCCTGGGGGTCGAGAAGCACCTCGAACTCCCAGTCACGGTCTCGCTGCTCGATCGAGAACCCGGTGATGTCGACCTTGACGGTCTTGCCGACGTCGTCGGCGCCGACGGTGACGTGGACGCAGCAGCGGGCGGACCCGCGACCGGTCTCACACACCATCAGCTCCGCCTCCTGGAACTGCTCTTCGTCGGTCGGCGCGAACGCCTCGACGTTGAGCTCGACGTTCCAGGAAGCGCCGCCCGGCCCTCGCGAGGTGAACTGATCCGGCCGATCGAGCCGGATCTGCGCGTAGCAGCTCGCGCGGTTCTCCCGCGAGACCTTGAACGCACTCCCCGAGAGGTTCGACGCGCGTCCACCGCTGCAGTGCGTGATCGCGTCGTCGAAGCCGACGTCTCTCTCCTGCTCGCACCCGGACACGCCGAGCGCGAGGACGAACAGGGCCAGTGCGAAGCGCATGGTCCCTCCTCAAAAGTTGCAGGTTTCTTATTTTATTATGTCATAATGATTGATTTTGTCAATATATCCCTTTGTGGCTTAACCATGCCCCCTTTTCAACATGCATGAATGGGGTATGATGCTCGCGTTAGTTACGCCCTATACGGAGAGGTACCCAAGTGGCTCAAGGGGATTCCTTGC
>JAGQLO010000038.1 GCA_020429185.1 Candidatus Doudnabacteria bacterium | reverse complement strand
GACGCGAACTTCTTCGGGAGTGAGATTTTTAGATTTCATAGTTCGGGATTAGTAAGAAAAGTATAGCGTACGCAGGCCACTACACAGAAAAAAAGCCCACCGACGATCAGATCGTCAGTAGGCGGGCGGAGCTCAGGCGCGTGCGGGGCTGTTCGGGTCGGTACGCCACGCGATGATCCCGTTGCGCTCGTGCTGGTCGCAGCGCATCAGGTTGCTGTGGTGCAGCCCAGCCTGAGGATCATCCTCGCCACTGCAGCACGTGCAGTAGTCGTCGACCTGGACATCCTCGAAGGGCATGCCGAAGGCCACCAACTGCGCTCGCGCCATCACGCCGAGATCCACGGCTCGCTGGCCGGCTCGGGGGCCCTTCTCGACGACGAGCTCGGAGCTCTGCCAGGGGTCGATCAGGCCCCAGCGGTCGTCGTTGTGGCCCAGGCCGTAGCAGCAGGGCTGGGCCCCGAAGCCCACCCAGAACTGCTCTAGGTGCATGCCAACGACCGCGAGGGTGTCCACAACCTGCTTGAGCAGGGACGGGCGCCCCTCCTTGCTGATCATCGCCATCAGTCCCAGGTGGGTGAACACCAGGTGCTGGTGGCCGCGCGCGTCCGGCGACGTCAGGCCGATGCCCGCGGGGCAATCGGCGTTGCACATCGCCAACGGCAGGTTCGGGCTGATCGCGCCGTCGGTCTTCGCCAAGGGCCGCAGGAACGCGGGGATCAGGTTGCCCTTGTGGTCCGGGAACGGCGCGACCACGCCGCTGCGGGCACCGGTCGCCCATGCGAGCTGATCGGTGAACCCGAGCTGCGGGAACAACGCCACATCTCCGCCGTTCGTCACGCGCAGCAGTCGCGCGAGCTGCTCGGCGAAGTCGGGACGCTTCGGGTGCAGGGACCCGAATTCCTTGGTCGTGATCGCCACGCGCACGTTGCGGTTGAACAGATCTCTCGATCGAACGATCATGTGTCTCTCCCGATAGGGTGGGTGAGGATGTCGGTTGCCCGGCAAGCGAAAAAAAAGAAACCAATCCAGAAACAGCACGTGGGTAGCAAAGTAGTGAAAAAATGAAAAAAGTCAAACAAAAACGCCGCATCTGCGGTGTTTTGTGCTGGCGGAGAGGGTGGGATTCGAACCCACGCGCCGGGAAATCCGACCTAATTCCTTAGCAA
>JAGQLO010000037.1 GCA_020429185.1 Candidatus Doudnabacteria bacterium | reverse complement strand
TCCCGGGGGTCCTATGAAGAGTAGGTTGTGTCCTCCTGCGGCCGCAATTTCGAGAGCTCGTTTTGCCTGTGCCTGACCTCGAATCTGAGCAAAAACAGATGATCTGCTCACAGAAGCATCCTGTCCACCTATCCATGATTTCACCAAAGACAGCGAACTTTTCCCCGTGAAGTGATTAATTACTTCTTCGAGCGTATTTGCAGCATAAATCTGGATTCCCTTTATTAGGCTTGCTTCTGCAGCAGCTTCCTGAGGAACAATGACAGTTCGGATTCCCTCCTGTCGTGCAAGCTGTACAGAGGAGAGCACTCCAAACTCTGCTCGTAAATCCCCATAAAGGGTGAGCTCCCCAAGCAGCAATACGGCGTGCTTTTGTTTTGGAATCAGCCCAGCTGCTTCCAACACCGCAATAGCAATAGCAAGATCCATTCGCCCTCCTGACTTTTTCAGGTTTGCCGGTGCAAGATTGACTGTAATTTTTGTATCTGGAAATTGTAGTCCAAGCCCCTTTACAGCGTGCTTGATGCGCAAGCGCGACTCACGCACTGCCATATCAGGGAGTCCAACGATATGAAACTCTGGCAATCCTGCTGAAATGCCCGCCTCCACATCTACGCGCTTTGCAGAAATCCCGTGTGGTGTTGTTGTTACCACTGTTGTCTCCATACACAATACGGAGCACGTACTCCGCATCGCGCATTTAAAACATTACTTCTGATTTGCAGCCTTGTCCTTTGGCTGCATCTTTAGTTCATGGGTAATAAAGAGAACAAGACCAGTCAAGACCCAGAGATCGGCAACGTTAAACACAGTCCACCCGCGAATATGAATAAAGTCGATGACCGCACCATGGAGTAGGCGGTCTATTCCATTTCCAATGCCACCCGCAAGAAGTAGCGATAGACCGATGAGAATAAGAGGATGCTGTGTTCCGACAGAGCGAACAAACATTCCTAGCAATCCCAAGAGAACAAGTAGGCTTGTAGCCCAAACCCACCAATGAAACGGCAGACTAAAAGCAAGCCCAGGATTCAACGCTCCTGCGATATAGAGTACCCCTGGATTTTCTGGAGAACCTACTGAGACCCCAAATAGCTTTGTGACCTGATCAAGTACGATTGCCATTCCGGCAATCGTTGTCCCAAGTGCAAATCGAGCTGCGACAGAGCGCATCTCCCCTTACTCATTGCACGTAACACACGTGGTCGCACGAGGCAGTGCCCTGAGGCGCTCTACAGGAATATCTGACCCACATTCCTCACAAACGCCGTACGTGCCATCATCCATGCGCTGAAGGGCCTCTTTTACATCTCCAAGCGTCGTTTCGAGAGAAGCTTCAAGCGAAAGGTCCTCCTGAAATTCCGTTACCTCTTGAGCATTTGAATCTTCATCAGAACCTCGATCCTTAAAGGCAGCGTCAGGACCTTCATGATCAGAACCCAGCCTCTTCAATTCCGCCTCCACTGTTCCTTTTTCCTCTTCAAGCTTTGCACGAAGCTCAGAGAGGAGAGATGCATCAATCGACATAAAACTCTATAACAAGTAGTACCTATAGAATACCTGATTGCGAGTATTACAAAACCCCCTCAAGAGGGGGCCTTGTAAGGGACGCGATTGCGCCCCGTAAAAAGATTTAGAGCGAATCGACATCCCGGAGCTTTGCAGCTACCACGACTTCGTCCCCCATATTGGCGGACAACTTCGCGGAATTTCTCTGCAAACACTCGGAAGGTACGTATGCATGCATCGGTTTAACATGCGACTTCTCCTGCCATTCTTCGGGTTCAGCGCTCTATTTTGGAGCGACAGGCCCAACATGTTGATGTTTGTTGCGGGGGAAACCGACCCCCAGTACGAACAGCAAGAGAGAAAAGGGCACAAGTGTGAATTTTGACAATTCCGCACTTTTCTCTCTTACCATGCATACATTGGCACTCACTCGCTAGCGGTATGTGTGGTTTCTCGCCTGGAGTGCGATGAGTAGAGAAGTTACTAACTATTCTGTTTTGAATGTTCTGAGAAGATTG
>JAGQLO010000036.1 GCA_020429185.1 Candidatus Doudnabacteria bacterium | reverse complement strand
TGAATCCCTCCTCCGGATTGCCCGCTGGCATGCCTAGCTAATCTTACATACAGCCTTTATGCTGGTAGCTGTATGTCGTTAACCCGAAACATTGCTCGACACACTGCAATTCAGGTTGCGGGAAAGGTGTTGGGAACACTTATAGCGCTTGTTACCGTTTCCTTTATGTTGCGCTATTTGGGGCGCGAAGGATTCGGTGAATACACTACAATCGTGACGTATTTGTCTGTATTTGCGATTTTTGGTGATCTTGGGCTGTATTTGGTGACGACGAGGGAAATTTCTTCAACACAAAAAGCGGAGGCACAAACGTTTCTCGCTTCTGCGCTTGGGCTAAAGCTTGCTGTTGCTGCAGTGCTGATGTTGTTGGCTATGGGAACAGTCTGGCTGATTCCTGCCTATTCAACTCTTGTAAAAGTGGGAGTTTCCGCAGGGGCACTCTCGTATTTTTTCATCATGGCAACCCAGGTTCTTGTGGGGGTCTTTCAGAAGCATTTTGCCATGCACAAGCTGGCGCTTGCTGAGGTTATTTCGCGTCTAATATGGCTGGTTGGGGTTATTCTTGCTGTGTGGCAAGGTTGGAGCTTGATTACAATTTTGTTGCTTATTTCACTTGCTCAGGCGGTGCAATTTGTTGTGCTGTATCTGTTTGCACGAGGGTATTACCAACTTCGACCGACATTTGATTGGCAGCAGTGGAAGGGGATTTTAATTGTGGCGGCGCCATTGGCATTTTCGGCGGTGTTTAACACGATTTACTTCAAGGTAGATACGCTTATTCTGCGTTGGGTTGATACGGCCGAAGCAGTAGGCATCTATGGCGCTGCCTATAAGGTTCTTGAGAATTTGGTGACGTTTGCGGCGATCTTCTCTGGGATTATGCTTCCCGTTCTTGTGCGAGGCGTGAAGAGCGATAAGAAGTTGTTTAAGGAAATGTATCAGCGCGGTATCGATGTTGTGGCGATTTTTATGGCGCCGCTTGTGGTGGGAACATTGTTTCTAGCTGAACCGATTATTGTGCTGTTTGGTGATGCAGAATTTGCCATGTCGGCGGGCGTGCTTCGCATATTGATTTTTGCGGTTGCGGCTATCTTTTTCGCACATTTAACAGGAAACGCTGTGGTGGCACTCGGAAAAGAGAAAATGATCATGTGGTTGTATCTTGCGATTGCTGTGGTTGCGTTGATTGGATACATCATCTTCATTCCGATGTATTCCTATACAGCGGCTGCCGTTATTACGGTGCTGGCTGAATGTACGGTGTTTGTGTCGACGAGCATTATGGTGTGGAAGTTTGGGCGCGCTCGTCCCGCTCTTCGTGTTCCGCTTACATCTCTTGTGGCTGCGGGTGCTATGGCGCTGGTGTTTTGGTTGGCGCCAGGTTGGGAGTTTATTTCTGTTGATCTTGCTGGGAAAGCACTCTCGCTTCCAACGGCTCCGTTTTGGTGGCAGGCGGTAGGTGGTGTTGTGATGTATGCAGTCGTCCTTGTGTTGTTACGAGGCGTGTCACTTTCTATGATTCGGGAGGTTGTTTCTTTGCGTAAAATTAACTAGCATATCCTGTGCAGTAAGAACTGAATTATGGCTAAAAAATCAGGAAAAGAGCAGAAGATACATGTGTCACGAAAGCCGGGAACTCCTCGTATTGCACGTTCTTTTGCGAAATACGTGCGAGAAGAGAAGTCTCGAATTCGTCGTGTGACAGCTGATCCAAAAGAGCAAACACAGCAAATTGATCAGCTCCTTGCTGGACTTACGTATCGTGAGAATCAAGACATTCAGGGGACGTCTTCAGATTCAGAAGAGGCCGCTGCGTAGAGTGCGTTTTGCGTGCACCTTATGACACGCGTTCTTGTTACGAAGTTTCCGTACGGATCGCAGTTTGGTGGTGGCGAAAAACACACACTTCAGCTCGTTGATGGTCTTTCATCTGGGGGATTTTCGTTTTCACTTTGTTCTTCAGATAGTGTTCTGCTTAAGGCATTTCGTGAACGTTCTCTTCCGGTGAATGAACAGTCGATGGGACTGGAGCCTGTTTCACTGAAAGGGCTGTTGGTGTTTACATTCCGAATGCCTCGTACGTATTGGCAATTGCGTCGCTTGATTCAGCGTGAGAAGCCAGATGTTCTGTATTGTTTGTCTCTGACTGAAAAGCTGCTTATCTCCGCCTATGCCGCTCGGCTAGGGGTAAAAGTTGTTTGGGTGGAACATTTGCGTATTGAGCGCTGGCTACTCTCGAATCCGTACAAATGGTTGTACAGGCGTATGTCGCGGTTTGCGACAGTGGTTGGAGTTTCGAAATCTGTGACACAGCAACTTGTTGAAGAGGTGGGAGTGCAGGAGTCTCATACACGTACTATTTACAATGGTGTCGATCTTACGACTCATCTTCCTTCCATGCGGTCCGAAGATGGTCGCATTGTGTTGGGTTCTATTGGAAGACTGAATACAGAAAAAGGATATGACGTGTTGCTGCGTGCTATTGCTATGGCCCGCCCTCGGTTGGAGCGTGAAGGTCTTGGGCTTGTGTTTGAACATATAAGCGACGGTTCCGAGCGTGAGACTCTAGAGGTATTGGCACAAAAATTGGAGATTTCTGATGTGGTGCAATTCCGTGGGTTTGATCCTCATCCAGAACAATTTCTTGCTGGATTAGATTTGTTCGCACTTACTCCAGTGCGTCGTGAATCTTTTGGCATGTCTGCCGCAGAGGCTTCTGCTCAAGAGTTACCGGTTATTGCCACAGATCTTTCTGGGCTTTCTGAAGTGGTGCAACATGAAGAAACGGGTCTCGTGTGTGCCATTGGAGATGTGGAAGGAATTTCTGACGCGATTGTTCGACTTGCACTTGATCCTGCGCTGCGTCGTCGGTTTGGTAAGGCGGGACGAGAACGAGTCACAGAATTGTTCACGCTTGATCGCATGGTTTCTGAATTTGGCGCATTGTTTCGTGAACCTTCTTGGGAAACGATTGGAATTGATGTGCGTGAAGCATGTTCGGAGCAGCCTGCGGGAAAGGCTCATTATGCACGAGAGCTTTTGCAGCGTGTTCTTCCGCTGTTGGCTGATACACAGGTTGTGTTGTATTCCGACGTAGATCCGTCTGTGTTAGCTTCCGTGTCTGCATCGGTGCGTCACGTTGTTGTGTCTAAGAAGGGGATGGGGTGGCATTTCGCTGTTGCGCGTCGTTTGGGTAAAGATGGTGTTGATTTGTATGTTTCGCCGACGAGTTTTCTTGTTCCAGCGTTGGTGAAACGGGCTGTGTTTGTGGTGCATGACTTGATTGCATTCCGATCTGATGTGGGACGACAGGCTCGTGCTTCTCGTATTGAGCGTTTTTCCTTGCCACGTGCGCTGCGAACAGCTCGACACGTTGTCACGGTTTCGGATACGACAGCGCGAGAACTACAGGATCGATTTCAGGTAGATGCTTCGATGTTGACCACAATTTCTCCGTCTGCGGTTCGTTCGGATGAGGTGATTCGTCCTTCATTTGATGTTGTAAAAGAACACTATGCGTTGTCGAATCATCCCTATTTTTTGTCGGTCGGGACGCTTGAGCCACGGAAGAATTACGTGAGACTTTTAGATGCCTATGCTTCGTTACGAGAACGTCGGGGAGATCGCGTTCCTGATCTTGTGATTGTTGGAAAGAAGGGTTGGGAGGCAGATGCGATTTATGAACGTATT
>JAGQLO010000035.1 GCA_020429185.1 Candidatus Doudnabacteria bacterium | reverse complement strand
TTTGCATTCCATAGAAGTCATTCAAAAAGACATCTCAACCATAGCGATCGCACTTCATTTCGTCTATATCCCATACTGCCCCACACCGGATCACTTCAAAGGACACAACGGCGCCACCCCAGCAAAGCGCCGCTTGTAATAGTTCGCTGTGGTGGCAAACACAAGTAGAGCAACTCCTGCCGTAATCCACTCCGGACGAAAATAGTAATAGCGAAACAACCACACCAAAACGCCTCCAATCACCCCAAAAACAAGAGGAATCCAAGACTTGTGCACTTTGATATCCCAAGCGAGTGCCACCACTGCAACAAGGAGTAACACAGCCATAAGTGGCCGCATGACCGAAATGTCATTTAAGAATCCAATACCAATTGCAGAAAAGAAAGCTGCATACGCAGGAATACAGGCAGGACAAATCACCGCCAACAACGTCACAAGAATAGTACTCCCTGTTCCTGCTTTTCCCGACGCAACAGGCCGGGCGTCTTTCCTGGGTCGCTGCCCCAATTGTCGAGACGAAGACTTACTCGACATAGCATCTCTAACGCAACAAGTCGATCACTTCTTCAAACGCGTCCAGCGGATAGGCCCCTGAAATTAACTTCGCCTCACCCGTTTTTTGGTTCAGAATAATGTTTCCAGGAGTTCCTGTGACACCCAGTAATTCTGCCTCCACTTGCTCTGCATTCACTTGATCGCCGTACTTCTCAGAATCAACACAGGCCTCAAACTGCTGCACGTTGGCGACACCAGCCTCCTTTGCCATTTCTCCCCACTTATCACGATCAATTCCCCATCCGTTCGAACGCGTCTTGGCGTAGTATGCGTCCGTAAACGCCCAGAATCCATCAGATCCAGCTTGCTCATTCACACACTCAGACGCGATAGCTGCCTCGAAGGCTCCCTCATGAAAACTAAGAGGAAAATGACGATACACCCACGCCACAGACGTACCCTTCTCTTCGGCCAACTCCATAATTTGCTCAGGAGTTCCGTGGAAGTTCTTACAGAACGGACACTCGTAATCTGAGTACTCAATCAACAAGAAGTCTGCATCTTTATCTCCACGAATGTGGTCATCTGCAGCAAGCGCAACTTCGCCCAACACATCTTCGTACGGACTTGGAAGTCCAAGCGCATCACCTGCATTCGCATTGATCGAATCAGCGGTTCCACCTGCGACCGTACCCGTTGTTCGATTTCCGTTGTTAATCCCGAAGAAAATAAAGAGGAATACGAACAACACACCCGAAAGAATCAATGCCCCAGAAAAGAACCCAACGCGAAACGCCAGACGCGAAGTCATCGTGTCGAGCAATTCGCCCATCTTTCCAGCTTCTTTCGGAGCTGACTCAGTCGAAGGTGTTGGTTCAGACATACAGAAACAATAACGAAACAAATTTCACGAGATGTAAAGAGAGGTTAACATGAGCACTCAAGAACAACTAGAGAAGCTCTTGTGGAATAATAGCGCCAAATGCTTTTCCGACAAGGAAGCCAACTCCCGCAGCAGCAAGGGAAATCAACAACATTTCGAGCCCACTCTTCCACGGCGACACATTCACAAACTTGCCCTTTGCGAATCCCACAACGAACAACAACACAAAGGTAAGCACGATAGAAACCGGCAATGCCCATGAAAGCGGCAACACAAAATACGACGCAACTGTTGCCAATCCTCCGACAAAATACGAGACAAGCATGAAGAATGCGTTCTCTCCCGGATTACGCAAAAAGCGGGTCGTAATACCCAATTCCTTATGCATCATGTCCTCCAACAGCAAATCTTCGTTGTGCTTGTAGTGATCTTCAATCTTCGCAATGTCATCTTCGTCCAATCCCCGCTCTCGATAAAAATCACGCCACTCCTCCATTTCTTCTGCATGATGTTCTCGGATCTGTCTTTTTTCTTCTTCAATCTCGGCATGAAGCGCCTCTGTTTCTGACTTCGCAGAAAGATACGACCCGGCCGCCATCGAAAGCGACTCCACAAAAATCACCACAAACGCAGCAAGCAGGACAATCCACTTACTTTCACTTCCGATCGCAATACCGGTCACCACCCCAAGCGTAGAGACCATGCCATCTTCAAGACCAAAGACAATATCGCGCAAATTGTTTCGAAGTCGTGTTTTCACCCGGCCATCCTACGGCAGAGGTGGAACCAAGACAAATCGTTCTTCAACAAGGGTAAGTGGGTCGCCTCCAAAGTCTGGAGAAACATCTTCTTCTGAATTCCACTCGTACACATCGTAGTACAACTTGCCATCACCTCGCCCCCAACGAACTGAGGCAGGACACGCAACAATCGGACATCCGGAACCGTATTCTGAGAATGTCTCGAAGCCGCCAGGACGTGCAGAGACAAGTGGTTCCGATACATCCGCAAACTCGTACACATCAAATCCAACCGCTAACCCATTATCAACACTGATCACAAAGTATGCATTGTCTGGTGAAATATCGTGAATCACACCAGAGAGATCTTCATCTGTTCCAGCAGTATCTCCGGTTGCGCTGTCGTAGGCAAAGAATCCTGTAGATGAGCCATCACAGGCATAACACGGCTGAAGTCGGAAGTAGTACATGTCATCCTCATCCTCGTTCAAATAGGTGTAATAGACGCCGCCGTCTCCATAGAGATCCACCATACTTGGGATCATCAGAGAAACGTCTGCCAAATGTGCATTCTCCTGGTACACGCGTGTATCCATTTGATCTGTTGCATAATCACCATCCGGAGCCACCACAAACGGCTCTACGACAATGTCTGAATCCTCTTGTCCTTGGTGATACGTCGTGTCGTCCCAAAATGGAAGTCCTTGAGCAAGCGCAAGAACATCCGCCTCCTCTTGAGCACTGAGACCGTCGTTTACCTCCACAGACGCGCACAAGTCGTTAAACTCGTAGTCATTCAAGCTCACGTTCGTAGGAATTCCATACAGATACTGCGTTCCGTTCGGCGTCGTAGCTTCGTGAACAATCATACGCTGCTCAGAAATAGAAACACCATCATCTTCTGCAGGTAGCACACAAGCAATATCTTCTCTAAACCCATCAATCCCCTTTTCTCGCAACATCACCGTTGCCACGAGATTCGCAGCAACCTGACTGGCATCGTTATAGACCTCAAACTCTGCAGGTCCTGAATGACGAGGAAATACATCCTGTCGCTCTCGTTGCACCGTCTGACGAACCGTCCACCCTTCTGGCACAGTTACTGAAAGATCTCGATAGCCAAAGTAGGCAGAACCTGAAGCAGAAGACGTCATCGCATCATCTACATCTGATTCCATTGCCTCATCATCCTCCAAATCATCGGATGTATTCAGTTCTTCCATGACCTCGTCATCCGTAGAATCGTTACTTGCAGCATCATTTCCAAGACCGATGTACGCAATCAACAAACCAACACCTACCGCGAGCACAACACCAATCAATGCGCCAAGAACAATCCACAACCACGTCTTCTTTGTTTCTTCACCCTGAGAAGGTGGAGACGGCGGCCGCATTGAAGGTGAAGCATCTGGCATTGGTGTTGGTTGTTTGTCCATAGAAATATGGTTGTACGCTCCTTTCAGTCTAGCATAGTGAAATCAAAAAGAGCCCCACAGGGCTCTTTTTGAAGTAACTACGACAACCTAGAAAGAAGTTGTTGTGTACTCAATCTCGATACCACGGAACGAGACCTGATTTGCTGTACCACCAAGAACTGTAAGCACCGCCTCTGCATGATAGTTATACGTGTCATTGTCTACAGTTGTGTTCGTTAACGTATCTTCTGTCAACGTCACGATGTCAGTCGAGTCAGAAGTTGTGTTAACTGAGGCAATCTGCGAGGTCGTGGCAGTCGTAGG
>JAGQLO010000034.1 GCA_020429185.1 Candidatus Doudnabacteria bacterium | reverse complement strand
GCCCTTCATACGCGGAAAGACCCGTAGCCTCAAATAAAGCTGTACGGTCATCTAACACGACAGCCGTGCATTCTTTTTCCTTCGAAAACAGAGCTCCTGTAAAACACGTAGCACTATTTGTTGCTTCATTCGCTGCTTCTGGAAGTGTGACACGAGCAACAGCCGTATCGATCGGAACCGACCACCCAGTTCCAGTCACATTCCAAAACAACTCGTCGTAGTCATCGAACCCTGTTATTGCACGGTCTACAACGTACGTAATCACATACGTATGCTCGTTCAACACCTCCACATCGGGATCGCCTATCTTTAACTGACGATACCCGTATCCAGTATCCGTATACGGACGCGGCACGCCATTCTCGTCTGTCACGCTTTGAACCGTGAGATCAAGCGTAACCTGGTTATCATCCGTACCGTACAGCAGCGGAATTTCGCGGATAATTCCATGATGTTCTCCGGTCGGACCAAAGTCATAGGTAATCTGCTCAACAACTGTCACACTCGTGTCTTCATGTACCTCCAAGTCAACAACAAAGGCACGAATGCGCTCCGTCGCAGATGCTTCTGTTGGAACAGCGAGCACAACAAATACAACAGCCATCGCTGCTGTAAGCAGACTTCGTCCCACCAACCAATTTCGCATGTGTGTGTTCTAGGAAGTAGATGCCTGTCTCGCAATCCGTCGCTTTCGAGCTCCAACAGAAAGCCAGATCCGTCTTCCAAAGAATATTAGCAAGAACCAAACCCCTGCGACCAGGACAATCATGGCGCCACTCGCCACATTGAGCCAAATAGAACCCAGAAGTCCTAACAGCACGCTTCCAACACTAAAAACGACTGCCCAAAAGACTGTCGACAAGAACGTTTTACTCACCAGCACACTCGTTGCCGCAGGAATTACCAACAGCGCAGAAACAAGCACGATTCCAACCAGCTTTACAGATAGAACAATGACGACCGCAAGCAATACGTGCAAAAAGGCATCGATTAAGAACGTACCCACACCAGAAAGGTGTGCCGCATCACGATCAAATGTTGAGAACACCAACTGCGGATACAAGAACAGGGCTGCCACGAGCAATGCGGCACCAACGATAATCGTAATCGTCACGTCAACCGCCGTAACCGACAGCACGTTTCCGAACAAGAACGTGAGCAGATCTGGCTGATAGCCCTGAAAGAATCCAATCAGCACCAGGCCGATCGCCATGCTAATGGAGAACAATACACCGATCACTGTATCGCTCGCCAAACGAGAATGTCGTTCAAACAGCAAAATCAACAACGAAACAATTACCGCAAACACGAGAGCTACCGGCAGCGGATTCACCATCGCCAGCACTCCGATGGCAATTCCCGCTAACGATGCATGCGCCACTCCTTCCCCAAAGAACGACATCTTACGCAACACCACAAACACACCAAAAGACGCCGTGAGAACGCCCACGACCAATCCAGCGATCAACGCACGCTGAAAGAACGGCTGTGCCAAAAATTCAATGAGCATGTCCATGGCCGTGTGATTGATGAGCGTAGAACGATGATTCGTCGCCGTACATTTGTTTAAAGACTTCCGGAGTCAGCGCATCTTTCGGCGCGCCTTGGCAAAGCAACTTCCGATTAATACAAATCACGTGCGTTGCATATTTGTACACCACATCGATATCATGCGACACCATTAAGATCGTCAGTTCTTGCTCTGCTTTCAAACGACGAAGCAAATCATAAAACTCCTCCTCTCCCTGCGCATCGATACCTGTTGCCGGTTCATCAAAAATCAAGAGACGAGGTCGACGTGCGATTGCACGCGCAATAAGAACGCGTTGGATTTGCCCCCCAGACAATTCACCAACCTGCCGCTTTGCGATCGAACGCGCTCCCACCTCTTCTAGAGCCCAAATCACCCGAGCGCGACGCTCTTCATCTTGCAAACCTGCATTCCACAAATTCATCCCAACAACCTCCGCGGCCGTGACAGGAAAGTTCTTATCAAACGGAACACCCTGAGGCACAT
Source organism: Candidatus Doudnabacteria bacterium (assembly GCA_020429185.1). Classification (GTDB taxonomy): domain Bacteria; phylum Patescibacteriota; class JABMPQ01; order JABMPQ01; family JAGQLO01; genus JAGQLO01. Next base: position 2,693 of record JAGQLO010000034.1, on the reverse strand, counting down.
ACCCTATTTCTGTTCTCGCTTTCGAAACCGATTTGGAAAACAGTGAAATTGTTCCAGAATCATGCGAAAGCAATCCCAACAAGGAACGAAGAAGTGTCGTTTTCCCAGAACCGTTCGAACCTACCAATACAGCAGTTTCCCCAACACGAATCTGAAACGTCACATCTTCCAGGACAGGATGCCCGTCCCGAGTCACGTAGAGATGCTCCACCTCAACCGCATTCTCATTCTTCAAGCTGGCGATAGCAGCATTCATTGCGAACAAGGATTAAACTCCGGCTGAGACGCCTTTCGAAGACCTTCGTCTACAGCTTCTACATTATATCTGAGCAGATCCTGGTATGTCTCTCGACCTTCAATACCTTCGCCCCCCAACGGATCCAAAACAACCGTTGGAAGCCCTAAATCACACGCGAGCGTTGTAGCAACCTGTGCAGACAACTGAGGCTCAGTCGCAATAAACTGTGCCGCTCCAGACTCAGCTGCATCTGTCAGTACCAACAACTGTTGCGGAGATGGCACCTTCCCCGGAATTTCTTCTACTGCCCCAGCAACGAACAAATCTTGCGCATCTGCAAAGGTGCGCCACCCATCATGCATACTGATAAACGCGACTTGTTCAATCTCAGCATGCTCCCCCAATTCGCCTGCAAGTGCACGCAATTGCGAAGCGAGTTCTGTAGCTCGCTCACGATACAGATCTGCATGTTCAGGATCGTAGTCTGCAAACACTTCACCGTACCGCTCCGCGATCAGAGCGCCATTTGTTGCCGAAAGCCATACATGTGGATCAAACCCCAATCCATGCGAATGTGTAACACCCTCTCCCGCATGTTCATCCTCATGAGATTCATCTGAATGAGGTTCTGAAAACACAGCAACATCCCCATCAGGCAACGTAATACGTTCAATACCAGAAGAACTGGCCGTATCCAGACGAACGGCATCTTCCGGAACAAACGGAAGCACCCAGTCATCAAAATTTTCTCCCACAACAACAAACAGGTTAGCTCGCTGTGCATTGATTACATCTTGCGGCTGAGGCTCATATGCATGAGGACTTGATCCGGATGGCAGAAGTGTCACAACTTCTCCATCGTCTTGAATAATCTGCTCAGCAATACTTGCAAGAGGCGGGATCGAAACAGCCACAACAAACGCGTCATCCTGACGCGCATCATTCCCCGACCGAATTGAGAAGTTCCACCAAAGCACGGCGCCGAAGACCACGGCAACAAGAATACCCGCGACTGTCCGTCTACCTGCTCGCATGTAGAAAGGTGGATTAGTTGGCATAAGAATACGTTTTTGGTGCTAGTTGTGCAAATGATATGCAATTTGCAACTAAATTGCAAGTATTGAATCAACGTAGGTGCTATGCCACACTCACGCTCGAAATTCACGTTCATGACACCTCCACAACACCTTGACTCACTCGATCCAGAAACCTTCTTCGCGTGGCAACATAAGCTCGAAGGTATCGTTATTGATGTTCGCTCCCCCCTTGAAACAGCCCAAGGAACGCTCACCAAAGACACACTAGAATTCAACTTGTACGACCCATTGTTCACAAGCAAGATCAAAACGCTCGACCCAACCAAACACTATTTTCTCTACTGCGCGACTGGGAATCGAAGTAAGGCTGCAAAGCAGCTCATGAGCGCACTAGGATGCACTTTTGTAGTCGACCTACAAGGAGGCATTGTCAGAGCTCGGAGCGAAGGGTTCTAACACACTAAAATCAGACTAGACAAAAGGGCCTTTCGGCCCTTTTTGACTACTTCTTGTGCTCCTCGTTGTAGGCTTCAATCGCCTTCTGAATGACGTCCGTGGCTTCATCGACCCCTTTGAAGTCTCCAATTTCTACCTTCGGATACTTCTCCCCCTCAAGCTTTTTAATTTCCTTGAAGTGAAGATGAATCTCCTTTCGGACATGCTCTGGCAAATCTTCCCACGTCTTCACCTCTGCCCAGCGAGGATCAACTTTCTCAATCGGAACTGCCAAAATTTTTGGATCAACTCCGGCTTCGTCAGCTGTTTCCAACATTCCAATCACACGTACACGGTGCACACATCCTGGAACAGTTGGGTACGTCACCATCACACACACATCAACTGGGTCTCCATCTTCCGCAAGCGTCATCGGAATAGAACCGTAGTCGAATGGGTAGAACATCTGGTGATACAGAACGCGATCAAGCGAAACGTATCCCATATCTTCGTCAATTTCATATTTGTTCGACGACCCCTTTGGAATGTCGACCAATACGTGGAAGACATCATCTTTTCCTTCTGGCGTGGGGCTCAAATCATGAACGAGATTCATATCCGTGTGTTATGCAAAGTAACGAGAAAGATCATACCACCTCATACAGCAAGGATCAATCACAAAAAAACTTGTCGCACTCAATCAGCTCTGATAGCCTCCCGGTTGTCAGCCGACGTAGCTCAGTTGGTAGAGCGACACACTCGTAACGTGTAGGTCGCCGGTTCAATCCCGGCCGTCGGCTCCACACGCCACTCATTGTCCCACACAATGAGTGGCGTGTGGGCATGCCCTGATAAGGGCCTTTTTGTTTGCTAGGCTACAACCATGCCCGTCAACATCACCAAGCCAGAAACAGTGTTACTGCGCTGGTATGCCAAACACGGACGCAAACTTCCCTGGCGTAATACGCGAAATGCGTACCGTA
>JAGQLO010000033.1 GCA_020429185.1 Candidatus Doudnabacteria bacterium | reverse complement strand
GAGCAACATTTGTGACAATAAACGCCGCGATGAGCGGGTCGCTATTGAGTAACCAGGAAAGCGCAACAGAAATCAGCGGGTACAGCGGAAAGAATACGAGGTTGGAGTAATTAGCTCCGACGTCGTACACGTAGCCATGCTCCATGATCGAGAGGTACCAACCAGCATCCCAACGCATAAAAAACTGCAGCCACTCCGGGAGCTGTTCGGGAATCCAAGGGTCGGTGGGAATCCAGATATACGAAGGATCCTGGCCGAGCTCAAGTCGGTACTTACCCAAGAACGCGACAAGCCAAAGCGCAATACGCCACCCGAAAAATAGAGCAAGCGCCTGCCCGAGAAATGAAAGCTGACGCTTCGTCACAGCGTCCCACTTCGGCATCTTGAGGTTCAGTCGTTTGGTCTTCTTGTTGGGCATGAACTCGACGTGCGTAGCGCGTCAAACTCTGAACAGTCTATCAGATTCTCAGGCTATGCACCTTGTTTCGCCAACTGCCGCTTAATATCTTCCTCGCGCAGGGTATCGAAGATCTCTTGAAGACCTCCATCCAAAATGCCAGGAAGTCCATTCCATGTCTGGGGAATGCGGTGATCCGTAACGCGGTCTTGCGGGAAGTTGTACGTACGAATCTTCTCAGAACGGTCACCCGTTCCAATCTGCGAAAGACGTGCGTCTGATTGTTTTGCCGCTTCTGCTTCTTGTTGAATCTGTAACAGGCGAGAACGAAGAACTTGCATAGCCTTAACCTTGTTCTTTTGTTGGGACTTCTCGTCCTGACAGGTCACGATCAATCCAGTTGGTTTGTGCGTGATGCGCACGGCAGAGTCAGTGGTGTTAACAGACTGGCCACCAGGACCAGAAGAGCGATAGGTATCAATCTCGAGGTCATTCGGGTCGATGTGCACGTCCACCTCTTCCGCTTCTGGGAGTACAGCTACAGTTGCAGTGGAGGTATGAATACGTCCAGATTTCTCTGTGGAGGGAACACGCTGTACGCGGTGTACGCCACTTTCGTACTTAAACGTGCGATAGGCGTTCGGTCCCAACATCTGAATAATCGCCTCTTTTACACCTCCTACGTCCGTGCGGCTGGAGCTCAGGGTTTCTAGGGTGAATCCATTCATTTCGGCAAAACGAGCGTACATACGTAACAATTCTGCTCCAAAAAGAGAGGCTTCGTCACCACCTGCGCCGGCACGAATTTCGATAATCGCATTCTTCGCATCGTTCTGATCGGGCGGCAACAGCGCAACCGTGAGTTCCTGTTCGAGTGTTTCAAGTTGTTCCAAAACGCCTGGAAGCTCTTCCTCTGCCATAGCCTTCAGATCGGCATCATCTCCAGCAATCAGTTCCTGTGCTTCATCACGCTGCTCAACGAGTTTGCGATACAACGAAATCTTCTCGACTACCTCAGAAAGCTCAGCATGACGAACAGAAAGCTCCTTCAGTTTCTGAGGGTTGTTGGCGATATCGGGAGACGAGAGCTCCTCATTGAGCTTAGCGTGTTCCTGTTCGAGTTGAGCAAGTTGGTCGAGCATAGAGTGAGTAGAGGAATGGTAGCAGAGGCACGCAAAAACCGCCCGAAGGCGGTCTTTACACAATCGCTACGCTTCTGTCTCAGTCGTATCTTCTTTTGCTGATTTCTTCTTTGCGCGTTCTGCTGCTTCTGCCTTTGCTTTTTCTGCAGCCTCACGTGCAGCCTTAAACTTGTCGACACGTCCAGCGGTGTCCACAATCTTTTGCTTACCGGTAAAGAATGGGTGGCAACTCGAGCAAACTTCAACCGAAATCTCTTCGATGGTTGAGAGGGTGTCGAATGAATTGCCGCAGGCGCAGGTCACTTTTGTGACATGTGCATCTGGGTGGATACTTGTCTTCATAAGGCGATCATAATCTTGCCCCACTGCTTAATACAGCGCCGAGCACAGCTCCGAAGATACCAGGTGAATTCGTCTCTGGCAAGGGGTTTCCCCCTTGCAAAGCGTAAAAAAGCCGTTACAATGCAACCAACACCTTAGAAATGGCTTTTATAAGCCGTTCTGGTGATTTTTTACGCACGGGACAGCGATTCCTCTCGCAGTATCGAACGCGAGCGCCCCGTGCCTGTTTAAAGGAAACGCTTATGACAGAAGATATTTCATTACAGGAACTCTTGCGCGTTGGTGCACACTTTGGACACCGAAAGGCAAAGTGGCACCCACGCATGGAGTCTTTTTTGTACGCAAAGCGCGATGGGGTTCACATTATTGACCTCCAAAAGACCGTTGAAGGACTTGAAAACGCATTGAAGTTTGTTGCCGAACAGGCAGCGGCTGGAAAGTCATTGATGTTCGTAGGAACAAAGCGTCAGGCGCGCGACATCGTGAAGAAGACGGCAAAGGAAGCGGGTGCGCACTACATGGCAGAACGTTGGATCGGTGGCTTGCTTACCAACTTCACAACGATGAAGACACGTATCAAGCGCTTGAACGATCTTCGTGAAATGTTTGAGACGAAGGAAGTGGAGAAGTACCCAAAGAAGGAGCGCTTGGTGATGCAGGAAGAAATGCGTCGTTTGGAGCGAAACTTTGGTGGTGTAAGTACGCTGAAGGGTCTTCCTGACATGTTGTTTGTAGTAGATGCAAAGAGCGACAAGCTTGCCGTAGCAGAGGCACGTTCGCTCAACATTCCTGTGATTGCATTGGCAGACTCCAACGTGGACCCAACACAGGTGACGCACCCAATTCCAAGTAACGACGACGCCGTAAAGGTGATCGAGTATATGACAGGAAAGATTGCAGATGCGTACAAGAATAACTTCAAGGCGCCAGCAGCTCCAAAAGCTGCTGCAAAGAAGGGTGCATCTGGAAAAACAGTTCTGATGAAGAAGGACGAGAAGAAGGCTCCTGTAAAGCAGGAGAAGAAAGCATAAATCCGATCTAGACTGACAGAGTTCAATTTGTAACGTACTCACATGGTAACAGCAGCAGACGTCAAGAAGCTTCGTGAACAAACTGGCGCCGGAATGCTCGATGCAAAGAAGGCGCTCGACGAAGCACAAGGAGATTTTGAACAAGCAACAGAACTCCTTCGAAAGCGCGGGCAAAAGATTGCCGCAAAGAAGGCAGACCGAGATGCAACAGAAGGAATCATTGACTGCTACATTCACGCCAACGGAAAGATTGGTGTCCTCTTGGAGTTGAACTGTGAAACAGACTTCGTGGCACGGAACGATGCATTCAAAGACTTGGCACACAGTATTGCGCTCGTTGTGGCAGCATCGAACCCTGTAGCAACAAACCCAGAAGATGTGTCACAGGATCTTGTTGACAAAGAATTGGCAGCAGCGCGTGAGCAAGCAGAAAAAGAAGGAAAGCCTGCTGACATTATCGAGAAGGTACTTGAAGGAAAGGAAAAGAAGGTTCGTCAAGAACTGAGTTTGATGGGTCAGTCCTTGGTGACAGATCCAGACAAGACGGTAGCTGAAGCGGTGGTAGAAGGAACTGCTGCTCTCGGTGAGAAGATCACGGTGGGTCGATTTGCTCGACTCGACAAGTAGTCTGAGCCGTTAACGAAGATACATGACAAACAGTCCAAAGCGCATTCTCCTGAAAGTTTCGGGGGAGCTTCTTGGTGGCGAGCAAGGTCGAGGAATCGACTCTGAAATCGCCCGTTATTTGGCAGCTGATGTGAAGGCCGTACAGGAGCAAGGCGTACAGGTACTCATCGTAACCGGCGGTGGAAATTTCTACCGAGGTCGCGACAAGGACAGTGACGTAGCGCTTTCGGTTGGTGACCGCATGGGCATGCTTGGATCTGTCATGTCTGCCATGGGATTGGCTTCTGCATGTAACACAAACGGTGTGCCAGCAGTAGCAATGAGCGCTGTAGAGGTGCCGCAGTTTGTAAAGACATTTCGTGTTGAGTCAGCTGAATCTGCTCTCAAAGCAGGCAAGGTGGTGATGTTGGGCGGAGGTTCTGCAACCCCAGGATTCACAACCGACACGGCGGGTGTTGCATTCGCACACATGCTGGAGTGCGATCTCTTATTGAAGGGCACGAGTGTAGACGGTGTCTACGACAAGAACCCTCAGGAACACGAAGATGCCGTGCGGCTCGAAACAGTGACGTACGACGAGGCGCTTGAACAAGAGCTGCACGTCATGGATATGACCGCTTTTGCATTGGCGCGTGACAAGAAACTGCCAATGGTTGTGTTCGATGTGACAAAACCAGGTCAGTTGCAACAGGCGCTTGCCGGTTCGATTGGGACGCGCGTTGAGGCGAATTAGCCACATCTTAGCCACAATTGCGCCCCCACAGGAATCAGCTATCGTACGCGTATGGCATTTACTCTTCTTCCTCCGATTCTGATTGTGGCTGGTTTGGTTGCCACACTTGTTGTACTTATTCGACGTGTTCCGCAGACGGCTTCTCTGAAAGGGCAGGAGCTTGTAAAAGCGCAAAAAGCACTCGAGGACCTCGAGGCAAATCCAACACGTTTTCGTCGTGTCCTTCGTTCGGTAGGACGGCTGGCAAAGCTTGCCGGAACAGGGTTGAAGAACGTTGGCTCATTCCTGGGCGAAAAGGTCTTTAAGAAGCTCGCGTCATCGCAGGCGGTCACGGGATTTTTCACGCGTCTTTTTGCGCGGCTACATCGAACACGAACACAGCAAGGAGCACCTACCGTTGTTGCTTCGCAAGAAGCTTCGCAGCAAGTTGTTTCACAGCCCCAGACAAAGGCCGTAGAAGAAACAAAGAAAGAACATGAGCAGGCAATGGAAGTAGCGCGACTCGAAAAAGAGGCGCGACATGAGTTGCTTATGAACAATCTGTCAGCTGCAGAAAAGTTGTATATCGAAATGATTGCTCGCGATCCAAAAGCGATTGGTGCCTATCGAGGGTTGGCTGAGATTTATGAGAAGCAAGGGAATCATCGAGACATGAAGGCGTCTCTGGAGCAGATTCTCGTTCTCGACAAGCACAACCTCGAAGCCAAAAAACAACTCGAAAAACTTGCCCAAGCGGAAGCGGTCGCCTAATCTACTGGACGTGCCGTCATAGCTCAGTGGTAGAGCGTTTCCATGGTAAGGAAAAGGTCCCGGGTTCAATCCCCGGTGACGGCTCCAGAGAGGCATTGCCAGGGTGTGACTTTCGTGTCACACTGCGGCGTGCCAAACGTGTTCTAGGGTGGATTCCTGAGCGGTCAAAGGGGCCTGGCTGTAAACCAGGTGGCATTGCCTTCGTGGGTTCGAATCCTACTCCACCCACCACGGGCCGCCTTAGCTCAGCTGGTAGAGCA
>JAGQLO010000032.1 GCA_020429185.1 Candidatus Doudnabacteria bacterium | reverse complement strand
CTGTCGTCTGGAATCGATAAGAAGGTCATGAACTGGCGCACGGCACTGTATGCCGCGAAGGCTGTTGTGGTGAATTTGGGAAGTCGCGGTCGTGCGTTTGATATCGGCGAACATCACTACGACACCGGGAATGAGTTGTATAAGCGTATGCTCGACCCACGTATGACGTATACGTGTGGGTATTGGAATGGCGGCGCACAAACACTTGAAGAAGCTCAGGAAGCAAAGCTCGACTTGATTTGTAAAAAGCTTCGTCTGGAGCCGGGTATGCGATTGCTCGATATTGGAGGAGGATGGGGCAGTCTGACTATTTTTGCCGCCGAGCGGTATGGCGTAGAGGCGGTTAATGTAACCGTTTCGAAAGAACAGCTTGCGCTAGGTCAACAAAAAGCGGAAGAGCGCGGTGTCGCGGACAAGGTTGAAATGCGCTACCAAGATTATCGTGCGGTTGATGACGGTCCGTACGATCGCATTGCTTCTGTGGGAATGTTCGAGCATGTCGGGTATAAAAACTACCGAGACTTCATGGAGGTGGCGTATCGTCTGTTGAAAGAAGAAGGTCTCTTCTTGTTGCACACGATTGGAGGGAACAAGTCCGTGAAGACGACGGATCGTTGGATTGGAACGTACATCTTCCCGAATTCGATGCTTCCTTCTGTTGCGCAGATTGGTGCCGCGATGGAGCATCTGTTTGTGATGGAGGACTGGCATAACTTCGGTCCCAATTACGATACGACGTTGATGGAGTGGTACAAGAATTTCCATGCTGCGTGGCCGGAACTTGAGAAGACGGGTAAGTATGATGAGCGTTTTATGCGCATGTGGGATTTCTATTTGATGTCATCCGCTGCCTCATTCCGGGTTCGCAACATCCAGCTCTGGCAGGTGTTGCTCTCGAAGGGACGTATTCCTGGTGGACTTACCCGCATTTCATAGTGCTATGTCACTGAAGTTGCTTTGGAATACGTGGTGGCGCAAACCAACTCTGCGGGATGACGGATCGGACGTTTCGCGAAAAGCTTCTTGGCTGGAGCTCTTTTATGATCTCGTGTTTGTTGTGATTATTGCGGAGCTTTCTCATAAGCTGGCTCACGATGTGTCGTGGGAAGGAATTGGAGCATTTGTGGTGTTTTTTGTTCCGGCGATTTTTATGTGGTTGGGTTCAACGATCTACAATGATCGTTTTGATAATGATAATGCGAGTCATCGAACTCTGACCTTTTTGAAGATGCTTCCGGCGGCTGGTCTCGCCCTTTCGGTGCACATGGGTATTGTGGAGGGCGCGATGGGATTTGCGTTTTCGTATGCGGCAGCTCGTGTGCTACTGGCTTTTTTGTGGGCGCGTGCCGGATATCACAACGAGCCAGCTCGACAGATGGGGTATCGCTTGGCGATGGGATCTATGTTATCTGCGAGTGCTTGGATACTGTCTGCATTTGTAGATCCTCCATTGCGATACGCCTTGTGGGGACTTGGAGTTGTGATCGATGTTTCCACTCCGTTTCTCACCTTTAAAGTGCAAGATCGTCTGCCGAACGTGAGTACTTCTCATATTTTGGAGCGGTACGGCTTGTTCACCATCATTGTTCTTGGGGAGTCGGTCGTGGGAGTGGTGAGTGGTGTGGCTGTGAACGATCATCCAACGATGCAGACGTGGATTGTGGCGTTGTTAGGCATGATGATTGCGTTTGGGTTTTGGTGGTCCTATTTCGATAACTCTACGAGTGAGAGTCCTCGGCTCACAGGGCTCTGGTCTATTTTGCGGGCGTATATGCACTTGCCCATGATTATTGGTTTGGCCGCCACAGGAGCTGCAGTGTTGGAGTTGGTGTCGCATCAAGAATCCGTATTGCCGAATCCAGTGATGTGGTTGCTGGCGGGTGGCGTTGCTCTTGCGTTGGGCGCGATGGGTGTTATTGAGAAGGCTGCTTCGCAAACGGCAGAAGACGCACGTGTGCGACGGCGAATTGCAGTTCTGCGTTGGGTGAGTGCAGTAGTGGCGATTGTTGTTGCTGTTGTTCAAGTCACTGACCCTATGTACTTAGCGGGTTGGATGGCTGTGATTGTGTTTGTCCAGCCGTTGTTCAGTGCCTTATTTAAAGAGCGAGAGCTTGTTGTGTCGCGCTAGTATATGTCAACTTCTTTTCGTGTTGCGACAGTTCACGACGCTCCTTCTGTTGCGGAAGTGTATGTGATGTCTCGTCAGAGGCATTATCGTGGACTCATGCCAGATGCACATTTAGATGCGCTCACCATTGAGCGATCGACACGTGCATGGGAGCGGCGGATAGGATCCGCGGATATAGGAGCGACAACGGTGTTGTTGGAGGAGGATGGTGTGCTTGTAGGATTTGCGATGTATCAAACGCTTGAGCAGGACCAATCTGTTGGTGTACGGACGGCGTATCAACGTGCTTTGTATGTTCACCCCGATCAGATGAAGCGTGGGTTTGGTAGAGCGCTTGTAGAAGAGGTGTTGCGGCGACTACGAGAGGAAGGGTATGAGCAGCTGGTCTTATGGGCATTAGCTGGGAATACCAAGTCTTGTGCGTTTTATGAACACATGGGATTTGAGCGTGTAGAAGGTGCTACGAGACTGTGGAATTCAGGTGGCTCAGATCCGTTTCAGTTGGAGCAGATTCAGTATCGGATGATCTTGTAATGGTTTGTGGCTGTTGCTAGGTCACGCTTTTTGTGATCTAATAGTCCGTTCTTGCAGAAGGGTTGTTCCATGGCAGATCAAATAGTTCGGGTGCGCAGGGCGACCGCTGAGGACGCCTCGGCGATTGCGTGCGTGAAGATCGCGTCTTGGCGGGCAACCTACGTAGGTGCGTTGCCACAGGATGTGCTCAGTGCGCTGGATCACGATGCCGAAGAAGCGGCGTGGGCGTTGGCGGTGTTGTGCAGTGCTGGTGAGCATGGGTCCGTGCGTCGCTATCTCGCTGTGCTTGAGTGTGATTCACGGGTGATTGGCTTCGTGTACCTTGCTCCTTCCAAGAAGGGGGGTGAAGGGTGCGTGGAGCTTCGTTCGATCTATCTCGAGCCTGGTCGCGAGGGCGGCGGTTCTGGGCAGATCTTGATGAACGACGCGCTCGTCTGGGCACGCCGCGAATCGGTGTACACGACGCTCGAGCTGTTCGTGCTTTCATCGAATCTTCGCGCTGCTCGCTTCTACGAACGTATCGGACTCGTCCGCGATGACGAGCCGATTGAGACGCGCATGTGTGGCGCGCCTTGTACGTTATACCGTTTCACATGTTCGCTTCGTGGCGAGTGATGCGGTTCTTTTCTTGGAGGGGAAATTGAAGGGCGTTGTGTTGCGAGATGCTGTTGTGGCGGACATAGCAGCAATTCTCGAGGTTCAGTATGACGCTGTGCGTTCGTACGACCCACGGTTTGCCGACCTTGACGATGCCCGAGAGCGAATGCTCAAGTGGCTCTCGGGGTTTCGTCAGAAGTGGCGTCGCATTCGTGTGATGCTCGTTGAAGACCGGATTGTGGGTGTATCCGATGTTGAGTACCTCGGACCACCGCTTGAAACGTACGCGTACCTTGTTGGGGTGTATGTTGATCCGACAGTTCACGGGCGAGGGTTCGGTCGAGCACTGTGCGAAGATCAGCTGACCTGGTTGCGGGAGCGTGGAGCAAGTGAGATCCGATGTCATGTGGACCCGATCAATGTTCACGCTCAGTGGTTATTGGTGCAGCACGGGTTCTCTCGAGACGATCGTCCGGCAGCGTCTGAAGCGGAATTCGTTCTCTCGGGCGGCGGTGCGTTTCTGCGGTATGTCCTTACGCTTTGATAGCGTGAGGCTCTTTTTTTGACTTTCTTATAAAAGATGATCGGTATGTGGCGTTCCAAGAGGGAAACTGGAAATGTCCTTAGCTCTAGCGAGCGCCTTTTTCCTTTGGGAAAAGAGGGGAGTTCTGGCACAATGGTGGATATGGAAATCAAAAAAGCATCGGGAGAAACCGAAGAGTACAAACCGGAAAAGTTGCGAGAGTCGCTCGAGCGAGTAGGGGCGAGAAGTGATCTCGTGGACAAGATAATGAAGAAAGCAGACAAGCAGTTGCGTCGTGATCCGCACACGGATCCCCTCTTCAACAAGATACGCAAAGAACTTGCATCTACTGATCCTGTAGCGGGAATGCGCTATGGATTGAAACGTTCTCTGTTGAAGCTTGGTCCTTCTGGTCACCCATTTGAGTATTTCTTTGCTGACGTGTTGACGGCTCATGGGTATCAGACGCAGGTTGGCATGGTAGTTGACGGGCACTGTGTTCCACATGAAATTGATGTGATTGCTGAGCGTGACAACGAGCGCATTATGGTGGAAAGCAAGTTCCACACGCGTCCGGGTATTCGTTCACGTTTGAAAGATTCGCTGTACATTCATGCACGCTATTTAGATGTGCGCGATGAGCATCCAGAAAATGCGAAAGAATGCTTTCTTGTTGAACCAACAACGAAGGAGGAGCTCGAAAAATCAACGACGCATGTGGTACATGAACGTGCGTATTCGCAGGGTGGTGGTCATGCAGAACGTGGTTTTACGTCTGGCATGCTTGTGACGAATACAAAAGTGACGTTTGATGGTCGCATGTATGCCGCGTGTTCTGGGTTGCGTGTCGTAAGTTGGCGGTATCCGAGTGACGAAAGCCTTGAGCACTTAATTGAGTCAAAGCGAGTGTATCCTGTGACTATTTTTTCTGAACTTTCCAAGGAGGCATTGCAAGCACTGTTTGATCATCAGATCTATACGATTCAGCGATTTCTTGAGGTTCCTCCAAACAAACTTGCACAAGGATTGAAGTTGAGTCGGCGGCAGGTATCTTTCCTCCAAGATGCTGCACGGATGTTGGTGGAGGCTTAAACTCTCGTTTCTCTTTTCTTAATCAACACGTATGTACGAAGTGGATCTGAACTACTGGGCCATCTTGGTGGCCGGTGTAGCTGCCTATTTCATTGGCATGATTTGGTACATGACTCTTTCGAAGCCTTGGATGAAGGCTGCTGGATTTGAGGGCAAGACAAAGGAGCAAATGAAAGAGATGAGCAGTCCGTGGTCGTATGTGGGTTCGTTCTTAGTGGGGCTGGTGATGGCCTACATTTTGGCCCATGTTCTCGCCTTTATGTCTGTTGAGACTCTTGCTGATGGTCTGGTGGCGGCATTCTGGATGTGGCTTGGGTTTGTGGCAACAACCTCGCTTAAGTCGTTGTTTTGGGAGAAGCGAAGCTTCAATTTGTGGGCGATCAACAATGGCGATCATCTGCTGGGATTACTCGCGATGGCAGCGATTTTGACGCTTTGGACGTAGAATCTCTTAGCCAACACAAAGAAGCCCATAGGGGCTTCTTTGTTTGAGAGAGGTCTTAGAAATTGATGCGTCGCACCGTTGTTCGTCTGTTCCCTTGCGCGCTCGAAATGCGTGCAATGTCTGTGCCTCCGGCGATGTCGTAGCCACCCCGCCACCATGTTTCGAAGGTGGATTGGTTATCGTCGCTCGGAACACTATCCATGTAGAATTGTCGTACGTGTGCGCCTCCGCCAGAAGCCGGTGCAACGAGCAGTCGATTCGAGGAGCCGACTGTCATGTGATTAATACGTGTTCCGCCTCTGAACGATTCACCGAAGGCGAAGAATCCGGCGGTTGGATTTCCGGCTGTGTCGAAGACGCGAACGTGCGGACCACCACCAGGACCGGCAGCGGCAGCAATGCGCGCTTCGCGTGTTTCGTCTGCATCGATGACGGCGACATCGATTCCATTTCGGAAGTTGGGATCGAACGCCATGAAGTTGGCTTGAGGTGTCCCGTCTTGGGTGAAGGCTTGTACGTGTGGACCACCACCAGGACCAGCTCCTGACACAATTTCATCGATGCCATCACCATCGAGGTCACCAGCGTCTACGCGGATTCCTCCTCGGAATGTTTGTGCATAGGCAAAGAAGTTGCTGATTTCTGCTCCGTCTGCGGTGAGAACACGAATATGCGGACCGCCACCGGGGCCGGCTCCGACGATAATTTCATCAATGCCGTCACCGTTTGTGTCTCCTGCTGCCACATCTACGCCACCACGAAATCCTTCGTCGTAGGCAAAGAAAGAGGTGATTGGCGTTCCGTCGAGTTCGAACGTGCGGATATGTGGGCCGCCTCCGGGGCCAGCTCCTGTAATCAATTCTTGTTCAAGGTCGCCATCGATATCACCTAAGGCGATGTTTGCACCAGAAGCGACTTGTCCGTAGGGAAGGACCTCTGTTTTGTAGCGAGGCGCCGCTACAGGCTCGCTGAAGCGTGTTCCGTATTCAAGGCTTTCGAGTGGGTTGATTGCTTCATTGTCGGACGGACG
>JAGQLO010000031.1 GCA_020429185.1 Candidatus Doudnabacteria bacterium | reverse complement strand
GAACAACATCTCAAGATTACTCATGCCAAGATACTTAAATGAGAGTGTAAGCACCCCAAACCAAAGTGAATACCCAATCATAATTCCAGCGATCACGAGAATAATGTATGCCAGTACGCCCGAGAGTGTGACGTCCACCCCAACTCTCGACATACCGAATACCAGAAGTGCAATAGCAAAGAGGAGATTAAATATCTTAGGAAGATCAATGTGCTTGAGCGACACAAAGAACTGCATGTTTACGGGTTTTGTCACAATTACATCAAGGTCACCATCTTTGATTTCATCTGGAAGCTTGGAGAAGTTTCGACGCACAAAAAAGGTAAGCACTGCATTCACGACGTGCCACGTTGCCAGTAACGTAAATGCCTCCCCCAACCCCCATCCCGCAATGTTGTCTGTTTGGGTATAAAACAGACCCATGATAAATACGGAAAAACCTGCCCAGAGAAGGTTTACGAATGTGTAGCTCAAAAAGTCGCCACGAAACTCTACTTCGCGCGCGAAGGTGTACTTCACGAAGGCTTTGTACAGTCTGTAATACCTTGGAATTGCCTTGAACATACTAGAAAAGCGTAACGTGTTTTACCTCACATGCCTACCGCAGTGTACCGTCGGATCCCCCGGGCCCACACTAGTCGACTAAGCAAATGCATAATCACGAGCCAGCCAAATAGAATGCCAAATCCAAGCGCTATTTCATCTGTGCTCACCTGCCCCAAGTAAATTTCCATCGGAAAGGAAGCAAAATACCGAAATGGAAGGTAGAGACTCAGACGCTCGAGCCAATCTGGCAATAACGCGAGGGGCGCCACATGTCCTGACAAGAACATATCTGCCGCAAAATACATTGCAATCACACCTTTCGTGTCTTCAAGCCAAAACGCAATCATCCCGATGATATGTGCAATCGATTGCATCAGTAAGCTCGCACACAGAATAGCGATAGCCATCACTCCTAGTCCTGCAATCGAACTTGGTCCTTGAAATTTTCCCCAATACAGCGCAAGTGCAATCAGAATGACAGGGATGGCGAGCAAGACCTGTGTGACATGCGTTGCATGTTCTCCTACAGCGTACTGTCGCATGAATGCAACCGGTTTCACTAAAAACTTTGATAACTCACCTCGTCGAATCGTTCCACCAAGCTCAACGAGTCCGTACGCAAACACCATTTTGGAAATCAAAAAGACTCCGATGAAGTACGTTACGAAGGTGCGCTGTGTGAATCCTTCCAACTCCCCTCCCCCAACAACCGAAAGCCAGATTGCAAGGAAGATCACCGTATACAGAAAACTCATGAGCGCATACACAAACATGCGCCCCCGATACACAGAGTCATACATGAGATGCATTTTCACAATGCGTAGATAGATCCGAAGGCGTGTCATACTCATCCTCCTACTGCGCTATATCTTCGTATTCCTCGATTCCACAATAGTCGGCTTACCAAATGAAGTATCACGGCCCACGAGACAGCAACGGCAAACCCAATAGCGATTTGCCCCCCAGAAACACGGCCAAGATAGAGCTCCATCGGAAACGCAGCAATATACTGAAATGGCAGGTACGCTGCGATGGCTTGCAAAGAGTCTGGAAGCAAGGCGACGGGCGCCGCTGCTCCTGAGAAGATCACACTCAACGCCCAAAAGGCACTTACTGGTCCCTTATTGTCTTCAAGCCAAAATGCAACCATTCCCATAATATGTGAAATCGAAAACGCGAGCGCACTACCAGGAATCAAGAATGCAAGTAACAGTGCAACATCAAGTGCGCCAGATGGCGGCGTAAACGTTCCAGAGACGACCAACACTCCGAGAAACAACACAAGCACGGGCAGCACAAGTAATCCGAGAACCACTTTTGCACCCGTTTCTCGCATCGCTGTATAGCGCACATAGTGAATAGGACGCGACAGCCAAAAAGAAAGCCTTCCCTCGCGAATATCAGTCGACATCGTCGTCCAGCCGTGAGCTCGTACAACACGCTCCAACACAAAAAACCCGAGATAGTACGTGAGGACATCTTGTTGCGTGAACCCTGCAAGCTCTTGATCCCCCAATACCGTTCCCCATACGAGCGCGTAAATTAAGAGGCCCAACGCATGCGTAATGGTCCAGACATTGATACGAGCTCGATACGCAATATTCTGATTGAGTCCGATCCGAAAGGTTGCATAATACGCACGCAATCGCGCGCGCAGTTGCGGCAGTGAAATCATGCTCTCAGCCTACCAAGAACTCTCAAATTTGCACGGCTTTTACGAACTTGCACTCGAATACCGTCGAAGCGATCGATTCCATCGCCATATCCCAATAACGCAAAGGGAAATGGTAAAGATCACCCCGTATGCGAGATGTCCGATATGGAATAAGCCAGAGAGCAAGCCCGTAGGAAGGGTCGCCACAAATCCTGTAGGAATAACAAACAAAAAGAGTGTCCCCCACCACGGGCCAAATGCGGTCGAAGGAAACTGCGCGGACCGAAAGATAGCGTGAAGCACTCGGCCCGCGCCTCGGTTTTCAATGGTGCGGAATGTGAACGAAGAAAAAATCGTTGAAACGCCGAGAATGAATAGAAGCGCCACCATCACTCCCCCTAGAAACAACAGTCCTTGCTCAAGCGTTGGCTCTACCCGAAACACAAGATACGCGAGCGCTACAAACAACGGCCCAAGCGTGATGAAGTCATAAAAATCCCCCTTATAAAACGCAATATGAAAGAGTGGATTGAGTGGCTTTGTAAGGAGGCCATCGAGATCCCCTCGCTGTACTAGTTTGCTGAGACCAAACACGAGATTTCGCTCGAATGTTGTAGAGACGAACAAGAACAACACAAAGTCCGTGAAGAAGTGAATTAACACGTAATCACGAGAAAACCCACCCAACACATCTGTGGTCACGAGAATTGACTCAAACAGAATAAAGTAGATCGCCACACGTAAGTATTTGGCGATCACGACAATCAAAAAACTTGTTCGATACGAAAGTTGCTGCTTAAACGAAGCAGAAACGAGTTGCACTAGGATCCTTCCATGGTGACGCATACCAGGCATGTCAGTTTCCTACAGCACCATACACACGTATCCCCCGACTCCAGACTATCCAGTACAACAGCGTTACTCCTGTGAGCCATATGATTCCAATCGCCATGAGCGGAAGATACTGTTCGAGCGTTGTTTGCCCCAGCAGTGTTCGGACTGGTACATCTCCAAAAAAGCGGAATGGCAACCATTCAAACAATCCCCGCACACTCGGATGCATAAGTGAAAGCGGAATAAGTGTTCCCGCTCCTATCTCCATTGCAACACGCAATAAAAGCCGAGGTCCCCACGTTTGGTCCAACCAAAATGCAAGTGATGAAAGCAAATGAAACAATACGTGCTCGAGAAGTATGGCAATTATCACTAGTGGAAGTACGAGTAACACACCTCGTATCGTTACTAACTCCCAGAATCGAATTCCGAACCCAAGTGCCATAAGTCCATATCCAATCACTGCCGCAATAGACATGAAGACGCGTTGCGCCATCGCCCACAGAAAAAAGACGATCGGCATTCTCCACGGCTTGATGAGATCAAACGTGAGACCACCATCTTTGATCAATTCATTTACCGCATCCCCACTTCCGGCAATGTGAATCGACGTAAACAGAAATCCTGAGAGTAATAGATACGACAACAGTTCCTGCTCTGAAAATCCTTCGACACCTGTGCCGTCTGAAATGTAACGCCACACCAAAATGGCAAAGAATGAAATGACGAGCAGGGCAATGACCTCAAGCCAGACATTCCATCGGTAGGCCATACTTTCCTGCAGACCAATCTGAAACGCCTTATTGTATTTTCGAATGTTCATAACTAGAGATCGATCAGCTCAAACATGCGATCTACCCGATCACTCCATGCATGTCCTTGTACAAGCCTTCGACGTTCTGCCTTGGGGGTCACATCTTGAATCGCTTCTTGAACTGCCTGCACGAATTCTGCAGGAGTGGTCGCAATACGAACCCCGTCGTCAAATCCATCAAGTCCTGCAACTGGTGTCGATACGACTGGCAGACCCATAGAAAGATACTCATAGAGCTTCATGGGATTCATGCTCTGCGTGAACTTGTTCACTTTGTGTGGAATGAGGGCCACATCGAATTGTGACGACACCCAGGGTGCAGAACTATATGGCACCTCACCAAACACATGCACGTTTGGCTTCGCAATTAGCTCATTCCACGCCGTGTCTTTTCTCCATGAAGGTCCAACGAGCACGAGTGATCCGCCAGGGAATGCCTCCGAAACCTTCGTGAGCAACTCTGCGTCTACGCGATTTTCGATCACGCCAACGTACCCCAATACCGGCTGTGGTAACTCTTGTGCTCGCTTCGCACGCATAAAGCCTTCTTTGTCTTCTTGGTCCCATCTTGTGATATCGAAGGGAGCAAAATGGTCAGCGTCAATTCCATTTGGGATCCATGTTGCATTTGTGTGGTTTGCGAACAGATCCTGATGCACTGACTGTGAAACGGTAAAGACTGTGTCGTATGTTTGCGCGATACGCTCGTAGTGCTCACTCAGTTCTTCTCGACGATCTTGGTAGGCCTGATGTTCTCGCCATTCATCCACTGCGTCGAATACCGATGTTGCTTCCGGAAACAGCTCTGCCAATCGCGAGAGAAACGGTGTGTAACTCCATACTACGTCTGGCCCATCAGGCCAGCGTTTGTTCACGAGTGATTGTAGTTTCCGCTCCGCTGCACGAATTCCTTGAATTCCTGCTATTGGGAGTTCCATGACGAGTAAGTCTTCTTCCACTTTTGTCATTCGAGCAAGCGCTCCTCCCCCACAATCTGCCCCGCGATACTGTCTGAGAACCATGTTGAATTGTGTTTTCAGTCCACTGAGATACGTATGGGGAATGACATCAATTGTAATGATTTCTTCAAATGCTCCACGACGACGAATTTCTTGAAGTACATGATAGTTACGATTGGTTCCCCTACCCTCTTCCCAGTTACGCCAACTTCCCATGCTTGCCATCAACAAACGCTTCCCACCGCCGGACGTAGAAGCGCTTGACGTATCACCTTTTGAATTGTTTGCTACTGTGTTCATACGTATTGGCAGACTAGCATACGTATAAGTCTTGTCTTCTTTGATATGTCTTCCTCTCTTAAGCGATTATTTGCGCATTCTGGCGTCTACGCAATGGGAACAGCTCTTTCAACGGCAGTGCTGTTCTTTTTACTGCCTTTGTTTACACGCATTCTTTCTCCGGAAGCATTTGGGATGTACGAAACGCTTGCACCCGTTCTGGGAATTTTGTCCATGGTGAGCACACTCGGGTTCACCTCGGCTCTCCTGAAAACACATGAACGCGATGCCCACACTCCAACTGAGCGAAAAGAGCTCATTGGAACAACGCTTCTTGTTGTCCTTCCTCTTACAACCATCCTGACCGCTGGACTGTATTTCTTCCGTTCACAACTTGCAGAGTGGCTCTTAGACGACGCCTCCCTTTCTCATTTGATTGCGATTGTTCTCGGAACTAATTGGCTCCTTGTGTTGTATCAAGTTGGACTTGCTGTTCTTCGTACAAAAGAGCGCTCTCGTTTTTACGCAACACTGACAGTTATCCGAGCGCTCTTTTTATTAGGGTTTAACTTGGTCGCCCTACTTGTCTTTCATCTTGGACTCGAAGCTGTGCTTGGCGTTCAACTACTGGTGAATGCCATTCTCGATATTCTTCTTCTCCGTACATTGCTACGAGAATCTTCGTTCCGATTCTCCATCCCACTTTTTAAGCGCCTCACCGCATTCGGACTTGCCGTCTTTCCTGCACAGATTGCCATGTGGTTCATGGATTTGTCTGACCGGTTCTTTTTAAAGGGAGCGCTTAGTTTTGATGAGGTTGGCTATTACTCGCTCGCCTACCGCATTGGAACGGTCGTGAATATCCTGCTCATTGTTCCGTTTCAGCTTGCGTGGCCTACGTATTCCTATTCGATCGCAGACAGTAAGGTTGCCCAGAAAAAGTATGCGCACTCACTTTCTCTCTTTGTAAGCGGAGGCCTTTTTCTCGCACTAGCCCTTTCGCTGTACGCTTCGGGATTGATTCGCCTTTTAGGAACAGAGGCATATCAGTCTGCTGTGGTGATCGTTCCATTTGTTGCTACAGGATACGTACTCTATGGGGCACACTTTATTTTGACGACCGGAATTCATCTGAAGAACAAATCGAGGTGGTACCCGCTCTTCATTGTGATCCCAGCCCTTCTGAATATTGCCTTGAATGCTGTGTTTGTGCCGCGCTATGGAATCCTTGCTGCCGCGACGACAACACTCGTTTCGTTTGTACTCGTGTCTGTTCTCACCTATATCGTTACGCAGCGTATGTACCCTGTTTCCTACCTCTGGAGGCAGTTAGTGACTTCGATTGCTGTGTTCTGTGTTGTGCTTATGCTCGGCTGGTGGGTGGTTCACTTGGAAGCCATTCCTCGCACGGCCTCCGTTGAAACATTTGCCTGGGAATTCCTGACTCCACTTCCCTTTTTACTGATCTATGGTCTCGCTCTGCTTAAAACACTTAACATTCCACTCCGGACCTTGCCTGAACGTGTCAAAACGCTATTGTCCCGCATGTAAGCTACTCACATGAAATTGATTGTTACCATTCCCTGCCTGAACGAAGAAGAAAATCTCGGTGATGTTATTCGCGAGGTACCTCGAACGATTCCTGGCATTGATCAGGTCGAAGTATTGATCATGAACGACGGTTCTACTGACCGAACCGTAGAAGTCGCAAAGGAGGCTGGCGCAGACTATGTCTTCT
>JAGQLO010000030.1 GCA_020429185.1 Candidatus Doudnabacteria bacterium | reverse complement strand
TCGCACGCCTGCCGCGTCGAGAAGGGCTGTCCCACTCGATCGACACGACCCACGTCCCACGGCACCGGCTGAGCCGGCTGGACCACGTCCCGCGGCGTCCGACCGCCCGACACCCGGGGATCACCCAGGTCCGGGCCGCCGTTGGCCGGCAGTTCCGGCAGTTCGCCGAGGCCGCCTACGGGCTCCACCTGCTGTGCCACGGCCGCCGCGGGCATGACCAACACGACGATGCACCCCACCGCCAGGGCGCCGGCCAGACGGCCGGCGAAGAGGGAGCGCAACAGCGCCCCCAGGCTCCAGAAGACGGCTGCGTTCCGCATCGTCATTCCTCCGCGCGCCCCTTCGTGGGACGCAAGCTCGAATTGAGCTGCACCCTATACAACTGGGCGCGGCCGGCCAATCAAGGCCTACGTTCCAGGACTCACCGACAGATTCCGGTGCTAAGTCCTCTAAGTTCTCAACTTGGATAGATTTGTCTCGCCCCTCCTCAGGCGAATTCGTTTGGCGAATCGCCAGAGTGATTGAGGATGCTACCCGAGGGCAGCGGCGAACGATCCGAAGATCGAGCGATCGACGACGACGCTGTAGCACCTTTGCCACGCCGTTCTCTTCCGCACGATCTCCGGATCTTCCATCCAAGATCTATTCACACATCACATTGTCAATGATCTGTGGTTCTCGGCGTACCCCACACATATGGAATACACACGAAGAAGACCACGAGAGAGCGCAGCGTCCGCCGAGGGTCGTCCAAATTGCACGCAGAACGCACAAAACGGCAGCGCACGTTGCGCTCACTCTTGTTCTTCTTCTCTTTTGTCGCCAAACGCATTTCTGCGCTCCCTTGGCGACCCTTTGCCAATGGACAACCCTCTTCTCAGCACGCAGAACGTGCCTTGCCGCGAACTGTGCAAAATAAGACATCTTGTACATATTGTCAAGTCATTTCTACTGTGATTGTCAAGAGGTCGTGCTAGCATGCCGGTATGCCTCGAATTCTTCTACTTACCGCTTTTTTCCCTCCTGAACGGGGTGGTATCCAAACATACCTCTCGGGACTCATTTCTTCCCTTAACCATAGGGAAATATTCGTTTTGGCTCCTTCCGATCGTGAGGCACTCGTTCCGCTTGATTCGCCTTTAACTGGCCTAGCAGAGGCCGATGCGTCTGTTCCCTATACCGTCTTACGCACCCCTCTTTTTCAGTCACGTGGTCCGCTTCGTGTTCGTACACAGGTTCAGGCCCTTCGTGCGGCTATTCGTGCACATTCCCCTGAAGTCATCATTGTAGGTCACTACTTATACTCGTTTGCCGAGGCTGCGATGCGCATTGGAGCAAAAGAGGGGATTCCTGTTGTGCAACTCTCACACGGATACGATCTTCTTGATGAGTTGAAACGCTCTTCTCGCCGCATTGCACGAGTTCGCAAACAACTTGCATCTATGAAACAGGTGATTGTGACCACTCGGTACATGCAAGAACGCATTGCCTCAGCATTTGATCTTCCAGAAGACCTGTTTTCTGTCGTTCCACCTGGCGTTTCCTCCGTAGGATCTGTTTCGCCCGCACAAGTTGAAAACTTTAGAGCACGACACAACATCGAGCCATCTGATCGTGTTGTTCTTTCCGTAGGTCGTCCAGTCCCCCGAAAGGGCCAGGACGTACTGATTCGGGCGCTTCCCGAGGTGTTGAAGTACGCTCCACACGCGCGACTCTTGATCGCTGGAGACGGAGACCAATCATGGCTACAAGCGATCGCACAGGAATCCGGGGTTGCAGATAGAGTGTCGTTTGCCGCCTCGCTCTCAGATGAAGAACTGAGCGCTGCGTATTCTGTGTCGGATCTCTTTTGTCTGCCGAATCGTGAAGACGAAGGTGGCGATGTCGAAGGATTTGGAATTGTCTTTTTGGAAGCTCTGTCTGCCGGACTTCCAGTCGTTGGAGGACGATCTGGTGGAGTGCCAGAGGCAATTCCAGCAGGAGATGCCGGCATACTTGTTGACGGAACATCCCCCTCGGAAATTTCTGCCGCCATTTTGTCTTTCTTGGTAGACGACACACGTTTGCAAGAACACTCGTCCGCGGCTCGTGCATATGCTGCGACACAGTCTTGGGACGATCGCGCTGAAACGTTGCGAGACATTCTTTCACACTAGTCTGCAGCTCATTGCTATCCACATTGACATCCTTACTGAAGACGCTACCTGTGAAGTAGTCGTGTTCCTTCCGTATTCATTTCTCACCTACTGCGACCTATGAAGCTATTCTCGCGTATCGCCTTGCTGGCAGTTGCCATTGGACTGATTGTGCTCGTCGCATTTCTTGTTCTCGATCCCTCAACTACAGAAGCACCATCCGAATCCGATGATGTTGCTGAAGTCACCTCAACCCCAGTCACTGTTTCATTCAGCCCCGCACTTTCACAACCTGAACTCGATGTACTTTTCGAAACGCGCTCGTACGATGATGTCACAATAGACGAATTCTCAGTTGTGTACGGTTCCACGCCCCTTCCAGGAACATACAAGAGCCTGACAGAAGCAGATATCGAGCGCGAAACACTGCTTGCCAATGAGGACGCTGATCTCACAGACCAGGAACGGCAAGACTATGCATCCGAGACCGTTCGCTACAGCGAGATTGTATTCTCCGGTGATGTTGAACAGGCACAGAATCTTGTTGAGACATCCGGTGGGACAGTTGTTACAAACTAAGCTCAGCACAGCATCGCCCCCCAGCCTTCTTGAGGAGCGATTTCGTACAGCACTTGAGTCCAAAAACACCCCGCTTACGGGGTGTTTTGAGTCGAGCTAGGACTTGTTGAATGAACCGGTGCGGATCCATTCCTCTGTACTTGCCACATCCATTAATTGCTCTGGCTCTTTTTCCTCTTCTTGCTTCTGCTGTTTTTCGAGCTGGCGCTCTTCAATTTTTTTCTGCATCTTCTCTGCAAACGATCCTTTCTTCGCGGGGTTGCGTGAAGTTTCTTCCTGTACTACCGATGCCAGCGCTGGAGGAGCAGAAAAGGCCCGCTGAATTGGGTTTCCCGTGAATTGCATTCGCGCCTCTCGCTCTTTTTTTCGCTCTTCCATCTGTCGACGAAGCTCCTGGAGTCCACCTTTAAACGACGCTACTTGCTCCTCACCTTTTGGCGACGACTGCACGACAGGTGCTGCCATAACAGTTGTTTGAGGAGCTCGAACGTTGGTTTCTAATGGGGATGTGTAAGAAGTACTCATCTTGTTTGCTGTTTGTTCTTTTTGCTTCGACTTCGTTTGATCCGACTCAGACGCACTTGCTTTCTCCCCTTCCTCGTTTTGCAGAGAAGTTGCAGAAGCTTGTTTTGTACGACTTGCAGCTACAGCTCGCTTTTCTTGTTTTTCTTGAAGACGCTTAAACGGAGAACGGATGGATGTCTTCTTCTCCTCGTCTGATGTTGAAGACTTCTCTTGTTCAGCCTTTGCTGGGAGAACCTCCTCGACCTCAGACTTGCTATTCTTTGCGTCAACAACGTCCGTTACCTCAACGTCCTTTTCGTTCTCAGTACGCTCAACACCTTCCCATGTGTCTTGCGCATCGTCGTCTTCATCATCTATTCCTGCTGGAATCTCGAACAGGTCGTCCTGTTCGGTTTCCGGCACAACGTCAACCGCGTCAGCCTGCTGAGCATCTTCAACATCTACATTCTGAGTTTCTTGGGCAACGTCTTCCTTCTCTACAGTAAACGACACCTCTTCATCTACGACATGCGCTTCCTGAGTTGTTGCTTGTGGCATTACCTCTACATGCGCACGTTCCACCGTAAATGCTGGTTCAGCAACGCTATACGTAGGACCATAAGAGACCTCCGCATCTGTTATCGTTTCGGTCGCACGCTCCCCTGCTTCTTCCACCGGTTGATACGTACGTGCAGCACTTCGTATGAATGCCTGCGATGCATCTGATCGACCCTCAAGCAATACGAGCAACCCAGCGCCCAACAAAAGCCCCAACACAGCAGCCGCGAGGCCGTTCCGCATGATGTTTGGCTCAACAACTCGAAGTGAGGTGGTTGGCTCGTCAATCATGCGCACAACAATGTCCTGACCTCCACCGTGGTACTGTCCGCCTTTTTCGATCAGCGTGTCTGCAACGGAATACGCAATAGCTCGCGCCTGCGATCGGTCTTCATGCAATACACGAATGTGAATCGTTCCGTCTGCGTTCGCCGTTCGCGCCTGAACGGTATTTTCCCAAAATGCACTTCGCATCCCTGGATCGCGTGGCAGAGCGTCTTGGTCGATTCCAAACCCTTCGTTTGTGAGCACCGCCTCCTGGACCGAAGACGTGTGCAACACATGCACGAGTGTTTCTGACACCGTCTGTGCAGAACGTGCGGCCGTGTACGCATCGAACCGACCTTTCTGCTGCTGAATCACCAGCATCGACAGGTTAGATTCATAACGCTGTGGCAAAAATAAACTCGCCCCCACGCCAATAGCTGTTAGGAGCACAACTGTAAGCACTGGAATGTACCAATAGCGCTTTGTCGTTGTGAGAAGACTCATAGCAATTCACTAGAACATCTCGATGCGCGATTACACTTCTTCGCGTCGAGAGAACAAAAAAGAGTGGCACTCCTTCGTGCTCTTGTCAATCACTCTTTTTGTCTTTCAAAGCCCTACGATCCCTACTCAGATTCACCCAATATCAGCGGAAGAACCTCTGTCTGCCCATCTTCATGCAATACCTCTACATTCACTTCTTCGCCAGGCGCGAATCGGCTGAGAACACGTGTCACACTATGCTCTTCGTTTAACGGCTGTTCTTCAATCGACAAGATGATGTCGCCTTCTACTAATCCCGCCTCGTCCGCAGGACCACCCGGAACGATGGCTGGCTCTGTACGTCGATTCGCAGAGAACAATAAAATTCCTCGATCGGTTTGCAGACTTGAAAGCTCTTGGAGTTCAGGCGTCACTGACAAATATCGAACTCCGAGGATTGGTCGAACGATGCGCCCGTTCTTGAGGACACTCTCGAACGCGATTTTGGTGTCGTTCACGGGAATCGCAAACCCGATCTGTTCCCCACCCTGAATAATGGCTGTATTCACTCCAATCACGCGCCCGTTTAGATCAAGAAGCGGACCGCCGGAATTTCCGGGGTTGATCGTCGTGTCTGTTTGAATGACACCCTGAAGTGTTTCGTCTTGAGGCCCCGCTCCGAGCGAGCGATCGAGCGCAGAGACGATTCCGCTTGTAACGGTGTTCTCAAACGCACCAAGCGCGTTTCCAATAGCAATCACCTTTTGTCCAACCTGTAATGCATCTGAATCACCCAGTTCCACAATAGGCAGACCAGTCGCATCAATGCGTACAAATGCAAGGTCGGCAAATGGATCTTCAATGACTTCGGTTACTTCGAATGTTTCTCCGCTCGCAAGAACCACCGAGTACTCTGTGTTCGCCTGTGAAACAACATGCTTGTTTGTCAGGATCAGACCATCGTTTGTGAGAACGAAGCCCGTTCCCCCACCTTGGGATGTAAACTGTCTTCCAAACACATCAATTCGTTCTTGCGTTGCGATCACAGAAACAACCGCCGGCTGAATTTTCTTCACAGCTTCAATAATGGCCGTATCTTCCCGAACTTCGAGCACCTGTTCCGTTGTTGTCACTGGCGTTGCCGTTGTTTCGTCGCCTGTCACTATTACGACCTCTGGCTCTGGCGTAAGTTGCACTACCGCAACACCACCAAGCACCCCACCGAACAATCCAAAAAGTAGCGCTGCAAACACAACTCCTCTTGACCTTCGTGGCTTCGCTGAATCCGGCGTCTTCATAGGCGGCTTGTCTCGTTCTTCTTCTTCAATGTGCTCACGCACACTTGTAATACGATAGCTGTCGCTCATAGGTTTCATTCAACAATGCCAGCCGGCCAGCTTAGAATGTCCACTGTGTGGTCGCAAGCAGCAATATGAGCATCGCTGCAGATGTTCCCATGTATTCAGCGAAGATCGGCCAGGTAAACGATTTCTTAACTGCGTGTTTTGAAAGCCCAACAAACAAATAGAAGATTACGAAGAGAACCGCTCCTCGGGAAAAGGCGTCGGTCGGCCAGAAGGTCAACCCCCAGGCGACCTGCGCAATCAACAACCCGAGCAAGCTCACATGTATCGCAAGGCGCTCCCTTGGGAGCCCTTGAAACACGTAGAACTGATACCCAAGCCCGACCGCTGCAAGCACAAGTGCCAACATCATGAACGTCAGATTCCACGTTGGATTCCAATACGAGAAGAATAGCGACAAGCCAGCGATGTCCGTAAAGACAAGAAACGCTGTTAGCAGAACGAATGCCTCAGAAGGCTTGTATCGAACACCCGACGTTGCCTGTTCGACGGGACGTCGTAGTAGGAAAATAAGCGACGCAACTGCTACACTCAGAATCACTGCGGCCGTATGCTGCACAATCTTTCCGGAAGGAAATAACAAGAACACAACGCTCGATGCGGTGAGCACGAGTGAAAGCACCACAACATTTCGGTCGGTCTGACTTCGCCATGCACGACTTCCATGCGAAACCACCAACACGAGCGTGACTCCTACGAGCACGAACAGGACAGACCAAATTGCACTCGGCCGAGCCAAGAGCAGCTCCATGCCCGCAAACATTCCCACTCCAACCAATACGGAACGAACGCTTCCTAAGAACGCGACTCTACTTGGCTTTTGTGTTGTTCCCGTCTGACTCTTTGGAGGAGTATCGCTGACAGGATAGGTCTCAGAGGTCTTCATAAAACGAAGTGTATCAGCTGTGCTGATACGCAGCGAGGTGTTGATAGCTTCGGTTTTCCACTTATTTAGAAGAAAACAAAACACGACAGCGCGTTTGCAACTGTCGTGTGTTTGTAGACTACGCTTCGCTTCCTGCGTCGCTGTCCTTCTTCATCGCACCGATCTTGAACATCTTCGTTCCACATGTTCCACAGACTCCCTTCACTGCTGGGCGCCCATTCTTCATGGTGATTTCTTCCGGGTCGTTCATCTCCCGCTTCTCTTTGCACTTTACGCAGTATGCTTCCATAAGATTTGCGTTATTTCTAAAAAATGGCCTAATGCCTTACATGCACAGCGTATCACGCTCAGCACGCGTGCGGCAATCCGTTCTTATGCACGTGTGGATTCGTGGGCTTGCGCTTTTTCTGTAGACGCGATCCTAAACACTGTCCCCTCCTGAAGCAGTTGTAGCAGTTGAGACCCATGATGGCGCAACCAGGCGCGATGTGTTTTTTGCTTTGGGACATGCGATTCCACTCGCGCCCAGAATCGCTTGCCATGATTACGCCACACGAGATGCGCAAGCTCATGATGCACGATGTATTGACGCACTTCTGGTGGCATTGCCATCAGTCGCCAGTTAAAGCTGAGATTTCCTGAAGCGCTGCA
>JAGQLO010000002.1 GCA_020429185.1 Candidatus Doudnabacteria bacterium | reverse complement strand
GCTTTGCACGATTCCCTGCCGATGCCTTTACGTTTGTTGGAAAAGCACTGTTGTTTACAGCAATCCCACTTGGAGTGATGACGCAGCTTCCTGCGGAGGCGCTCTCTCGAGGACTAACATGGCCTTGGGTTGTGTATGGAGTGGGAATTGCAGCGCTCTTCTTCTGGATTGCGACATCGCTGTGGAATCGACAAATTCGTAAGTATGCAAGCGCAAGTTCCTAAGTTACACTCAAACCACTATGCCAATTATTGAAGTGAATGGCCTCAAAAAGACCTATGAGGCGTACAAGAAAGAACCAGGCTTTAAGGGCTCGTTGAAGGCGCTATTTAAGCGCGAGAAAATCGAAACGGATGCTGTAAAAGGTATTGCCTTCGATATCGAAGAAGGTGAACTTGTTGGATTCCTTGGTCCGAATGGCGCAGGGAAGACAACTACACTCAAGATGCTGTCTGGCATTCTCTATCCAACGTCTGGCGAAGCGACAGTGCTTGGACATGTGCCATGGAAACGTCAGCGCGCGTTCCAGAAGCAATTCTCAATTGTCATGGGTCAAAAGAATCAGTTGTGGTGGGACCTTCCTGCTCGCGAAAGCTTTTTGTTAAACAAGGAGATCTACGAAGTGCCAGACGATCGCTATGAAGCGGTTGTGAATGATCTGGCAACAAAGCTTGATGTGCTCGACATTCTTGATGTACAGGTACGAAAGCTTTCACTTGGACAACGCATGAAGTGTGAGCTTATTGCTGCACTTCTTCATGAACCGAAAGTGCTGTTCTTGGACGAGCCAACTATTGGGCTAGATGTCACAAGCCAGCAAACGATCCGTGAGTTTATTCGGAAAGTGAATGCTGAGAAGAAGACGACAATCATTCTCACGTCGCACTATATGGATGACGTCGAAGCACTCTGTGAGCGTGTAATTGTGATCAACAATGGGGGAATCGTCTATGACGGAAGCCTGCAAGCACTGAAGGATAGGCATGTGAGCAGCAAAGTCCTCAAGGTATCATTCCAATCACCGATCAAACGAGAACAGTGCGCCGATCTAGAGTCATCGCATGGCATCACCATTCGAAAGTGCGAGGCAACACATCTTGAGCTTGTGGTGCCGAAAGATCAAAGTACAGAGGTTGCCAGAGAAATTCTCGGCCGATTCGATGTAGACGACATTCTCATCGATGAGATTGAAATCGAAGAAGTGATCCGTGAGGTGTTTGAGGAGACGACAGCGAAGGAGGCGCGAGTCAGCACTTCTCAAGAAACGAATTAGAAGAATCCAAAAAAAGCGCATACAAAGCGCTTTTTTTGTTGGAAGCAGAATTGCTATGCCTCTGTAGGAACGGGGGTGTTTGTGAGTTTTGACTCTGTATAGAGGTATTTCCCAGAGGGAGATGGAGCAATTGTGTCGACATACTCAAATGTCACCTGACAATCAACTCCCATGACAAGCTGAATCTTTTCCTCGATTTCATGGACATCTGCTTGAACGGGTGATGCATCATCCCTGAGGACAATCTCTACAGTAATGGCGCGTACTCCATGCTGGGTGACTTTGAACTTCTGAACCCATTCAAGATGGTAAAACAGATGCGTGAAGTATTCACCATGAATGATTTCACCGGAGGCGGTTTTAAAGTGGTCTGTTACGCGGCCTGTTACACGTTCGAGCAGGCGGAACGGCCGACCGCAAGAACATTCAGGCTGTGTACTCCAAATACCCGTATCGCCAATACGGTAGCGAAGAAGTGGCATGGAATAGTTTGAAAGAGGAGTCACAATAATTTCGCCAACTTCTCCCGGAGCCACTGGCTGGCCTTGCGTGTCCAGCAACTCAAGATGAACAAGATTTTCGAAGACGTGAAGTCCTTCTTGGGCGGGGCACTCAGCAGCGATAGCGCCCACTTCTCGCGAGCCATATTGGTTCAAAACTTTTGATTGGAAGATGCGTTCAATGTGTGTACGGACCGGCTCATACAGTGTTCCAGCGGTGACAACGATCGCTTTTGGGGAATGAACGGTTAATCCGCGGCTCTCAATAAACTTCGCTAGTTCGTACGCAGAGTCGACGTACGACCAAATAAGACGAGGTTTAAAACGGTTCAGTTCTTCAACATACTTCTCCATGACCTCCGGAGACATGCGAAAACTATTTTGGAGATGCCGATTAAACACCCAGTTCTTAAACTGCGAAGAAAGTCCGATTGAGCCCTTGAAAATATCGCGCTCTGAGCCCCATAGCTTTACTTCTCGGTCGCCCGGATGCTTTCCCGCAACATCGCAGAAATACAACTTGGCTCCCATGCCCGTTTCCCAAAGAACACGGTCTTGCATGAACTCAACGGGGACGCCTGTCGAGCCGCCGGAGGAGTTCATATACGATTTACGCGTTGCATGGTCATCACTCTGCATGCGCTTGCCCTGTTCTCGAATGATGCCTTTCGTTAAAAGGGGCAGTAAAGAAAAGTTCTGCAGGCAGACAGTTCCAATTTCTGCAACAACATCATGTTCTCGGAGCAGATCTCGATAGTACGGGTTGTGCTCAGAGGCATGCCGGAGAAGGTGGGTGAGCAACTCACGCTGCACAGCCTCAAGCTCTGGTCGGGATTTCTGTTCAAGTGCAAGAAGATCCTGATAACGTTGCCAGCCAATCGAGCCAAACGCATTCATGACTGATCGTATAATGTTATATCTCCAATTCATGTGACATGCTTCTGTAGCAGAACTATACGCGCATGACAGAAACACGTCCACGCAACTGTTCTTCTAGTCAAATGAGGGGATTCGCGTATAATCTCGGCAGCACACACCCGACTTTGTATTGCGCGCTATGGAACAACGAACAACGCTCGTCACTGGGGCGGCAGGCTTTATTGGATTTCACACGTCACGACGATTACTCGAACAAGGAGAAACGGTGATTGGAATCGATAATCTCAACGACTACTACGACCCAGAGCTTAAACAAAAACGACTGAAGATTCTTCAGCAATACCCAGCGTTTTCATTCGAACAGCTGGACGTCTCAGATCGAGAGGGAGTGAATACCCTCTTTGAAAAAGAATCCATCGACCGTGTCTGTCATCTTGCGGCACAGGCAGGTGTTCGCTATAGCCTTGAAGATCCGTTCGCCTATGAGCGATCCAACTCCTTGGGAACTCTTACGATCCTGGAGGCCATGCGTCACAACGACGTGAAAGACATCGTCTTCGCATCGAGCAGTTCAGTATACGGTGGGGTAAAAGAGATTCCATTCAAGGAAGACGTCAAAATCGACAAAACAATCTCGCTGTACGCGGCAACAAAAGCCGCGTGTGAACTCCAAGCGCATACCTACCATCACCTGTTTGGAATCAATGCGATCGGACTTCGATTCTTCACAGTGTATGGCCCGTGGGGACGGCCAGACATGGCACTGTTTCTCTTTACAAAGGCGATGCTGGAAAGAAAGCCAATCAACGTATTCAATAACGGTGATATGGTGCGGGACTTCACGTATATCGACGATATTGTAGATGGGGTTGTTGCATGTCTTGAAAATGTGAACTTGCTAGGATACGAAATCTTGAATCTCGGGTGTTCAAGCCCAGTGCCTCTCATGGATTGTATTCAGGAACTGGAGACGGTATTGGGAATCACAGCAGAGAAGAATATGATGCCAATGCAGCCAGGCGATATCCGCGAGACGTTTGCAGACGTGTCAAAAGCGAAACGTCTTGTTGGCTACGAGCCAAGTGTGCAGCTCAGCGAAGGAATTCGAGAATTTGTGAAATGGTACACGAACGAATACGCTTAGTCTGCAGAGCGTGCTTCGTAGCCATCAAAGTAGGTAGTATTGTTCACGTTATCCGTCACTTCTTACGTAGGTTGTATGAATTCACGTCCCACTGTTGGTGTTGTTGGTCTCGGATATGTAGGACTTCCATTGGCCGTTGAACTTGCACGAACATTCGAGGTGCGGGGGATCGATATCGATGAAAGTCGTATTCAGGAACTAAAGAAGGGGAAGGACAGAACAGATGAAGTGAACGAACAGGATTTGCAAGACTTGCAGACGATTTCGTTTCACGTAGATCCATCAGTTATTTCTGAGTGTGATGTGGTAATTGTAGCCGTTCCAACGCCGATTACCTCAGCAAAGCAGCCAGACCTTTCTCCGCTCAAAGCAGCTACAAAAACCGTAGGGCAGCATTTGAAGAGGGGGGTTATCGTTTCGTTTGAATCAACGGTGTACCCAGGCGTAACAGAGGGTGTATGTGTCGAAATTCTTGAAAACGAAAGCGGGCTCACATACATGAATGATTTCAAGGTTGGATATTCACCTGAGCGAGTGAATCCGGGAGACAAACAGCACACGATCGACAAAATTGTAAAGGTCGTTTCAGGATGCGACGAGGAGACACTCGAAGTACTGTCTGAAGTGTACGGAGCAATGACATCTGCTGGAGTGTTTAAAGCTACATCTATTCAAGTTGCAGAATCGGCGAAGGTGATCGAAAACATTCAGCGAGACGTAAACATCGCCCTCATGAATGAGTTAAAGATGATTTTCGACAAGCTTGATATTGACGTGCAAGACGTGTTGGCCGCATCTGAAACAAAATGGAACTTCTTGCCGTTTTATCCTGGTCTTGTCGGGGGGCATTGCATTGGAGTAGATCCATACTATCTCGCTCAAAAAGCTACAGAGATTGGTGTACATCCGCAGATGATTTTGTCTGGTAGGCGCATTAATGATGAAATGCCACACTATCATGCAGGTCAGGTGGTAAAAGATATGATCGAGCGAGAGCTGACAGTGAAGGGTGCAAACGTATGTGTTCTGGGAGCAACCTTTAAACCAGATGTTCCAGACCTTCGAAATTCAAAGGTAGAAGATCTGGTACGAGACCTTTCTTCCTTTGGTTGTAACGTCACGATTTGTGAGCCAGAGTTCCCAGAGCGGGCAGAGATATTTGGATGCAAGACAGTCTCAGTACCTGAAGTGATGACAACACAATTTGAGTATGTGGTTCGTGCTGTGAATCATGAAGTGTTTAGCAAGCTAGCAGTGCACTACACAATCGGAGCCTCGTCTGCTGAGCGAGCTGCCAAACAAGCAGAGCAGTCTCGCACGATGCGAACAGTGAGCGACACAACAGAGCCAGTTTCAGCGTAAGACGCATGAAGATCTGTTTTATTGCGCCAAAAGCGTACCCCGTTTTTGTGCCTGAAACAGATGCAACATTCGGGGGAGCTGAAATGCAGCTATCCCTCTTTGCAAAAGAACTCGCTTCACGAGACGGACTGGAGACTTTTGTATTTGTAGGTGACTACGGACAGTCAGAAACAGTGCGGGTTGGCGATGTCTGGTTGTATAAGTGTCTCAAAGCTGAAGCTTCGTTGGTTGCACGTGTAAAGCAGTTCTATCAGTGCATGAAGCGTCATCCAGCTGATGTCTATATACAGCGTGCATTGTCTCCGTTTTCGGGAGTGATTGGAATACTCGCTCAGCGTCAGGGGGCGCAGTTTGTGTACATGGTGGCAAATAATGGTGAGACTGATGGGGATCATCCCGCCTATCGATTTCCTGTGTTGCGCTGGTTGTCTCTACAGACGTTTTCTCGCGCGGATGCGGTTATTGCGCAGAATGACTACCAGAAACTACAACTTCAAAAGCGCGGATGGGCAGGAACAACCGATGTGACTCGAATCCGATCTGTAGCACAACTCGCAGAAGAGATAGCTGATTTCTCATCTCGTGAGGGAGTGCTTTGGATTGGGCGCTGTGCGTCACTGAAGCAACCAGAAAAAGGACTGCAGCTCGCAAAAGAGCTCCCAACAAACGCCTTCAGGATGGCGTGTCCGCCCGCAACAGGAGAAGAAGAGCTTTTTGAACGTGTGAATGAACAGGTAAAACAGATTAAAAACATCTCGTTTCAAAAGCGGGTTCCGCCATCCGAACTAGACACAGCGTTCTCAAGTGCAAAGGTGCACGTCAATACATCGTCTCAGGAGGGATTCCCAAGCACGTTTGTAGAGGCAGCAAAAAACGGTACGCCAATCGTTTCGTTACATGTGAATCCGGACAACGTGTTACATGACTATGAATTTGGAATCGCATGCAATGGTGACTGGGAGTTGTTTAAACGAGAGGTATCGGACCTAACAGTAAACCAAGAACGGTGGGAGAGTTATTCTAGAAATGCACGGATGTACGCACGGCAAGAACACGATATTGTGAAGAATGCAAGTCTTCTCCTTGACCAGATAGAGCAGAAAACAGCATGATAGAGCCTATGAATGCCACCATCTCCATCGTAATCGTGAACTGGAATACCAGGGATCTGACAACGCGTTGTATTCAGTCCATAAAAGAACACAAGGGCGACCTTTCGGTTGAGGCCATTGTCGTCGATAACGATTCTAGTGACGGAAGTGAAGCACAGTTCCGCGAGGTGTTCGCAAAGGACGACTGGGTAACCGTCATCCAGTCAGGAGCCAACCTGGGATTTGGAAAAGGATGCAATGTTGGAATAAAGCGTTCTCGGGCAACATACGTCTTCATACTGAATCCTGACACGGAGGTATTCGAAGACACGCTTCGCACGCTGTACAGCTACATGGAGACGCACAAGGAAGTGGCGATAGTGGCGCCTAAGCTCGAGAATCCAGACGGAACATTACAAGAGTCTATTCGGAGATTTCCAACGGCCAATGACCAATCTGTCATTTTGCTAAAGTTGCATCACTTCGTAAAAAATCTTGAACCGATTGAGCGCTATCTTGCGACAGACTTTAACTACACCCAGGAAGCAGATGTAGAGCAGCCAATGGGGGCCGCACTCTTTTTCCGTCGTTCAGTGCTAACCGAGTTAGGTGGGTTTGATGAGCGGTACTTCCTCTGGTTTGAAGAGGTGGATCTCTTGAAGCAGGTGCACGATCGAAAGGATTGGAAGATTCGATATCTTCCAACAACCCGCGTCTTGCATCACAAAGGACAATCCTTCGGACAACTTCGAGCGCTAAAGGAGCAGCACATTTTGAACACGAGCATGCTCAAGTATTTCGCGAAGAATCGTCCTCCTGAGGAGTACTTCCTGATATTGGCGTTAATGCCAGTAAGCTACGCACTTGCAGTAGGTGTGCAGTTCCTTGAGTGGATCAACATTCTTCCGAATCCAAAGAAGAGAGCTGGGTCCAAAGAAGTGATGGAGAGTACTGAAACGAACTAGTGTATGAACAACGTGAAGGAATTCATTGTTGGAATCGCAACACGCCGAACGGTTGTGTTTGTGTTGTTTGCAGAAGTGTTGTCGTTACTCATCGCACAACAATTCCCGGAATGGAATGAGGTTGCATTTGGTGTCACTGTACTGTTAGTTCTGCTCGCGTCACTCAAAGATCTTCGGTACGGAATATTCGCCGTGCTGGCAGAACTCGTCATTGGTTCAAAGGGGTATCTCTTTTGGTTTGAGGTAGGGGAGTTTAAGCTTTCGCTTCGACTGGGTCTGTTTTTGGCGGTCGTCGTCGCGTGGCTCGTACAGATCGTGAGAACACGAGACTGGTCGTTTTTTCGTACGCGATTCGCAACCGGTTGGTTCGCGGTCGTAGCCGTTGTGGTTTGGGGGGTACTTGTTGGTGTGTTGCGGGGGAATGGGCTCATGAACGTCTTCTTGGATGTAAATGGGTATCTATTTCTCGGGCTTGCTCCGGCGTTCTTCATGGTGCTGCGCACTGAGTCGAATAGAACAACAGCATTGCACGTCGTGGTAGGAGCGTTTCTCGCGAGTGTCATCAAGACCCTTAGTATCTTGTTTGTGTTTTCTCACAAACTCATCGGCATTACCCCTGAGGCATACGCTTGGGTACGCACGACAGGGGTGGGGGAGATTTCTGATCTCGGTGGATATTTCCGTGTGTTCTTCCAAAGTCACATCTACGGTCTGTTCCTCTTCTTTGTAGTTGGAGCGCTACTGGCATATCAATATCTTTCTACGGCACAAACACAACGGTGGCGGGCGTGGCTCGGGTGGGGAACAGGAACATTTGTAGCATCGGCGCTCATTATTCTCGTAAGCTTGTCTCGAAGTATCTGGGTGGGATTCCTGCTCACAATGGTAGTGTGGGCAGCGCTCTTCCTTTGGAAAGAGCGCGTTGGAATCAAGCGCGTGTTCTGGCTTTCTGTTGCGACAATCGGAGCGTTTGTGCTTTCGCTTGGATTGTTTGTGTTTGTGGTTCGTGTGCCATTGCCTGGCGGAAGTGGCGGTGGTGAATCTCTCGGACTCATTTCAGAACGTACAACCGACCTTGGTGGGGAAGCGGCTGCAGCAAGTCGATGGAGGCTGCTGCCAGAATTGTTCGACGCAACGCTCCAAAATGCTGTTCTGGGTGCCGGATTTGGAGAGACGGTAACGTATCTCACAGAAGATCCACGTTATATCGACACGCACGGGCACAACCGCATTACAACGTTCTCGTTCGAATGGGGCTACTTAGACTTTTGGCTGAAAATGGGTGTTCCGGCACTTGTCTATCTATTCTTCTTGGGCTGGATGGTGCGGGAGGGCTTTCGACACATGCGCGAAGCCACAGGACTCGAAAGAGGTCTCCATCTTGGGCTGACGCTTTCGCTTCTTGCGTTGATTCTAACGCATGCAACAACGCCATATCTCAATCATCCGCTTGGTATTGGGTGGCTTCTCTTTGTAGGCGTGTATTGGGCATCACTCGACGCGGAGCGCCAGAAGCGCTTTAGAACACACCAAGCGTTACCAGATCTCCCAACACAGCCAACGGTAGCCGTTCATGCGGTGACATATAACTCCGCAAAGATCATTGGACCTGCGCTCGATTCGCTTACAACGCAGACCTATCCGATCACGGTACGTGTGATCGATAACAATTCAACGGATGGATCTGCTGACTTCGTGCGAGAGCGCTTTCCAGACGCAGAGGTGATTGAATCATCAGAAAATGGAGGATTTACAGGTGGTCATAATCGTTTGTTCGAACAAGCACTCGAAGATGTCATCCTGTTACTCAATCCGGATACGATCTTGGAACCTGACTATATTGAACGGATCGTGGAAGTTCTAAAGGCACGGCCAGATGTAGGGGTTGCCCAAGGGAAGCTCCTTCGTATGAAAGAAGGTGAAAAAACCCCCATACTAGATTCCACGGGGCTCGTTTCTCTTCCATCGCTTCGAGTGGTGGAGCGAAAGGGTGGAGAAGAGGACACAGAAGAAGAGAAGGATCCGATCGAAGTGTTTGGTGTCTCGGGCGCGCTCGCTGTCTATCGTCGCGATGCATTAGAGCGACTGGTGCAGACGCATGGAGAATATATGGACGAATCATTCTTCATGTACAAGGACGACGTCGACATGGCCTATCGTCTTCGCCATCTTGGATTAAAGGCATTGTATATACCATCTGCGGTTGCGTATCACGATCGATGGGAACGGGGCAGTTCTGAGAAAACAAGTGTGTCGAAACTCATTGAGCAGCGTGAGGCAAAGCCAGAATGGATGCGCATTCGAAGTACAACAAACCAATGGAATCTATTGGTGAAGAACGTATTCGCGCGCACGTTTATCAGCAGACTTCCGTATGTTGTAGGAGTTGAATTCGGAAAAGCGATATACATGCTGATCCGAAGTCCAAAGGTGCTCTTCGTCTCGAAGCTTGCCTTTTTGAAAGGCATTCGGGTAACCTGGCACAAGCGACAACAGATTCTGGCAACGAGTCGTCTTTATGCGCATGAACAAGACCAATGGAACGCGAAGTAACCTCTATTTTTGAGCGACGCTATCCTCGCATTGTAAAAGCAGACGAGATCGGTGAGTTCTCCTCTGAGACAAGCGTGGATTTGTCGATTCTCATTCTGAACTACAAAACACCGACCTTGGTGAGACAATGTTTGAAGTCCATCGAAAAGTTCCCGCCGCAGGGATATACATATGAAGTCATCGTCATCGACAATGATTCTCGAGATGGACTTGGGGAGTTCCTTGAAGACGAATTTCCAGGAGTGACGTTTATTCCGAACGAGGTAAATTTGGGATTTCCAAAAGCAATGAATCAGGGGCTGCGCCTTTCTAAAGGGCGGTATGTGCTTTTGCTCAATCCAGATATTACTGTTCTGGATGATGCTCTCACCAAAATGATGAACAAGATGGAAGAAGAGCAGGATATTGGCATGCTTGGGCCTAAACTGCTGAATCCAAACGGCTCGCTTCAGCACTCTTGTCTAGGAAGTTATACAACGATTCCGCTTGTGATCTACCGGCGAACAAAATTTGGGGAAACCAAGCGAGGAAAAGGAATGGTCTCTGAGTTTCTCATGGAAGACTGGGATCATAGCTCCACACGAGAAGTGGCGTGGATGCTCGGATCTTCGTTGCTAGCTCGACGAACTGTGATTGAAAAAGTGGGTCTCATGGATGAACGCTTTTTCATGTATCTTGAAGACGTTGACTGGTGTCGACGCTTCCGAGACGCAGGGTATCGGGTGACCTACTTTCCGGAGGCACAGATGATTCACTATTACGCACGCGGATCTGCCAGTCCAAATATCTTTATGGCACTGACAAATCGTCTGACGCGAGTGCATATCGCGTCTGCGGTAAAATTCTGGATGAAATATCGAAACCATGAATCGAAACCGATTCCAGAGCAAACAGACGAGCAAACGCAGGCTACTGCAGGCGCGTAACAACAACACTTAAGCTTTCACGGGGACATGACAGCTGCATCACAACGCGCTCAAAAAAGCGCGAAACGCGGATCAATGAATCTCGCGTATCATTCAAAACAGCAACGAAAACGGCGCAAGCGAACGGAAAAAAAGCGCTCTCCAAAACGAGCGCTCCTTATTGGGGCAGTTATATTGATCGTGCTGGGTGGTGGAGCGCTGGTGATGGCGCCCGCAGCAGCGGATGCGTACTACTCATCGTTGTCGGCGCGAGATCAACTTCTTTCAGCGCAAGATGCACTGAAACAACAAGATTTAGGAATAGCGCGCTCTCAAATTGAGTTGGCGCACATGAATTTTGAGCGCGCAGAGGACGCGTCTAAGAAGCTTCTTCCACTTCGACTTATTCCGTACGCTGGAAGACAAGTTAAAGCAACGCGGAATCTTATTTTGGCAGGTGTTGAAATTACAGGCGGTCTCGAAGAGGCGCTGGTCACGCTGGAACGTGTTGTTGTTCCTCTTGGAGAGAACGAGGCGACATCGTTTGAAGACGTGACAGTAGAACAAAAGCGAGAGGTCCTAAAGAACCTGAGCGAATCGGCAGAATCGCTTGATGAAGCATCTGCTCGGTTTGCACGCGCAGAGGAGCTATTGGACAACACGCCAGATACAGCTCTCGTGGGACCATTGTCAGACGCCGTGTTGCAAGTGCAAGACCAGCTGCCCGCACTTGCAGAACTGATGGAAACGGTAGCGCTCGCGTCTCGCATTGTGCCGCAGCTAGCTGGCTATCCTGAACAGCAGGAATATCTACTTTTGTTTCAAAACAATACAGAACTTCGTCCTTCAGGTGGGTTTATCGGATCGTATGGAGTGCTAACAGCAAAAGACGGTGACATTGCTGATCTGGTAACAGCAGACTCCTATGCCCTCGACGATCCATTCGAAGGGTCAATCCCAGCGCCGTGGCAGTTTAAAAAGCTCACAAATCCCGATCTCAAGAGTTGGTACTTCCGCGACTCGAACTGGTCTCCAGATTTCCCAACGGCCGCAGAAAACGCGCTGTGGTTCTACAAAGAAGAAGGAGGAGAAGGGGACTTTGCAGGTGTCGTTTCATTTACGCCAACATTCTTAGAAAATCTTCTCGGAGTGATTGGACCAGTCACACTTCCGGGAAGGAGTGAAACGTTTACAGAAGAGAATGTGACATCGCTTATTCAGTTCGAAACAAACGTGAGTTTCCGTCTCCTTGAAACAAGGAAGGATGTCATTGGAGACCTGGCGAACGTTATTCTCGATCGCGTATTAACATTGCCTCGTTCCCAGTGGCTGGAGTTTGGCGAGGCGGTACAAACAGGATTCGCAGAAAAACACGTCATGCTCTACATGCGCGACACAGACGCGCAAGCGGTTGTAGAGGGGCAAGGTTGGGGCGCAGCTATCGATCGAGAGGATCACGTTGACTACGTACAATATGTTGACGCAAACATGGCGTCGTTGAAGACAGATCCATTTGTGTCGCGTTCCGCCGAGTACATTGTTGATTTCGCACCTGAGCGACCGCGTGCAACCTACACAATTCACTACACAAACGAAGCTCCAGGCTTTAGTTTTAAGACCACGCGTTATCGTTCCTGGGCGCGCCTCTTCGTTCCTGAGGGGTCAGACCTTGTCTCCATTGAAGGACAAGACACTGCGCCTGACTTTTATGAAGACCCATCGGTGCCATATGAGGTCATTAAAGAAGATGGCTTGAATAAAGTCTCATTCGGAACCTTTATTGTCACAGAGATCGGCGAGACACGCGATGTAACCTTTACGTACGACCTACCGAAAGAAATTGGAGATGCGGCGCGTAGAGGAGAGTATAACCTCGTCATGCAAAAGCAGCCGGGAGTTATTTCGGCTGATCTTACGGTAGACTTTGTAAACCTTCCAAACGAGAAATCGATTCAGGG
Source organism: Candidatus Doudnabacteria bacterium (assembly GCA_020429185.1). Classification (GTDB taxonomy): domain Bacteria; phylum Patescibacteriota; class JABMPQ01; order JABMPQ01; family JAGQLO01; genus JAGQLO01. Next base: position 42,400 of record JAGQLO010000002.1, on the reverse strand, counting down.
AGAGGGGGAACAAGAGACCGCAGATGCGCCGTTCATCCATGAGCTGAGACGAGATGCTATTTGGGCAATGCCAAAGAGTGATCTTCGACCATCAGAGCCATTAACGACACTTTTCTAGACTATGTCAGAACACACACCAAAGCCGGAGGAGCACTCACAGACGGAGCATCAGCGAACGCCTGCTCAGAACGGACGAATGTGGGTGACTGCCTCTCTCGTGGTTATTGCCCTCACGGCCGGAACGCTTATTGGAAGGGCGACAGCTCCGTCTGTGGGCGCGGGTGCAGAGGGGGATGTCACTCAAGTGTTATCTGGACGCAACTCTTCTGAAACAAGAGATGTAGACTTCAAGATTTTTTGGGAAGTGTGGCACCTCGTCGAGGACAAGCATGTACAGCAACCGCTTGATTACCAAGCAATGCTTGAGGGAGCGATTGCGGGCATGTTGAATGGACTTGAAGATCCATACACAGCCTTCATGTCATCGAGTGCAAGTGAACAGTTTGAAGAAGATCTTGGGGGAAGCTTCCAAGGAATTGGGGCAGAGATTGGATTCCGTGATCAAGTACTTGCCATTGTGGCGCCTCTCCCAGAAACGCCCGCAGAGCGTGCGGGGTTGCGAGCAGGAGATTGGATTCTAGAGATTGATGGCGAAAGCACAGAAGAGCTTTCATTGTTAGAGGCGGTAAGTAGAATTCGAGGGGAGCGAGGAACAGCGGTAACGCTTGGTATTCTTCGCGAAGGCGAAGACGAACTGCTTCCAATCGAGATCATTCGAGACGAAATCGACATTAAAGCAACCGAGCTTTCGTTTGAGGAGCGAGATGGTAAGAAGCTCGCCGTGTTAGGAATTCTGACGTTCGACCAAGAAACAACAAAAGAAGTGAAAGAACAGTTGGATGTCATTGAAAAAGAAGGAGCCGATGGAATTGTAATTGACCTACGAAACAATCCAGGTGGACTTTTGAACGCATCGATCGACATCGCTGACTTATTCCTTCCTGATGGTCAGCTAGTCGTGACGGAACAGTTCCGTAATGGAAAGAAAAATGAGTTCCATACAAAACATGGCGTAACAACAGATCTTCCGGTCGTGGTACTTGTAAATGTCGGATCTGCTTCTGCGTCAGAGATTGTCGCAGGTGCCCTAAAGGACCAGGCCGGAGCTCCTCTTGTGGGAGAGAAGACCTTTGGAAAAGGCTCTGTACAGGAGCTAGAGACGCTGAAAGATGGCTCCTCTGTTCGTATTACTGTGGCTGAATGGCTCACTCCAGCTGGCACACATCTAGATGGAGAGGGTCTGACACCTGACATCGAAGTTGCCATCACAAACGAAGACGTGGAAGCGGGTCAGGATCCACAAAAGGAGGCCGCGCTTGAAGAACTTCAAACGCGAATCCCGTAATGGAACAACAATCACCAGAGCAGCCGTTTCCTTTGCGCGTTGCAAAAGAAATCATTCTCGATGGGAAGATCTATATTCCTCGTACCTGGATTGAACGGGGAGTGTACTACGGGCTTCCTGTCGGATTAGTAGTCATGTACGCCATACCGTCGCTTCGAAGTGAGCTGCATGGAGGATTAGGAACCATCGCAGAGCTTCTGCTCCTTTTGGTGCTACTGATCAAGCCAGCGGCCGTCTTAGTTCCGAAGGTTGGTTTGTTTCGTACACTTCTTTCGTTGCGCAGACCAATGGGAATTGCAGTGTTTTACTTCGCAGCGGTGCACGTACTCATCTACGCTGCTTTGCTAAACACGTCAATCTGGAAGTTGCTGTCACTCTCCCTTCAGGCGGTCGGGCCACTTTGGTATGGCGCCGTTGCATTGCTGGTGCTGTTGGTGCTGTTCAGCATATCGAACAAGATTGCAACCAAACGATTGAAGCGGTGGTGGAAACGAATTCAGCGTCTTGCGTATCTTGCTCTTCCGTTAGTGCTCGTACATGCAGCACTCGTTGAAAACGAAGGGATTGCACTTGCCATAGTTGGCACAATTGGATTCATCGCGCTAAAAAGTGTGGAGTGGTATAGTGCACGCTCACGAAAGCGTGCTGCTCGAGCGTAACAACCGTTCAGGTCAACTGATGTATGGAGAAACGAAATCTAGTCCAGCGATTCATTGCGCTCGTCAAAAACAAGGATGTCCCTGTTATCTATAAGCTTATTCCACTTGTAGGAGTTGTGTATTTGGTGTGGCCATTCGATGCGATTTCAGACCTCCTGCCAGTACTGGGGCAGCTCGATGACGCAGCATTGCTGACAGGCGCTGTTGCATTGTTTCTAAATATTGCAGAGAAGAAAGCGAAAGACGAAACAGCGCAGGTCATTCCGGGAAAGGCAGCTGAACTTCGCAATGGTGTAGAAACCGAAATAGGGTTGCGTGTCGAAGAAGAAACCGACTAGGAGCTTGCAAATACAAGAAAAAACAGATACTCTTTAAACACTGAAGTGGCGTGACTGCACGCCTGTTTGATTGATGAATTTCCTATGAAAGTGGTTCTCCAAGATCGCGTTGCCAACCTTGGTATCGCAGGTGACATCGTTATCGTCAAAGACGGGTACGCTCGCAACTTTTTGATTCCTCAGGGGCTCGCAAAGTTTGCCGATCAAGCCGCCTTAAACGAAGCTGAAGCACTTCGTGCTAAAGCAGAAAAGGCGGAAGTAGAGCGTCTCGCAAAGATGGAAGAGCAGTTGAAGGCCGTAGAAGGCAAGAGTTTCACCATCGAGCGCAAAGCAGACGACAATGGATCATTGTTCGGCTCTGTTTCAGCAAAAGATGTTCTTGATCGTATCAACGAAGGTGGGTCAACCTTTACTGAAGCCGACCTCTCCTGGGAGGCGAAAAAAGAAGTCGGAGAGTACGAAGCGACGCTCTGGCTCGATTCTGAGCGGAACGCGAAGATCACTATCAACATCACCGAAGAAACTGAATAGAGGAGTGGGGCTCAGCCCCACTTTTCATATTGTTCAAATTGTATACAAATTGAGTTCATCATGAGCACTATGGCTAATCGAAAATACATCTTCATTACTGGTGGCGTTATTTCTTCGCTTGGAAAGGGAACAATCGCTTCTTCAACGGGGCGAATTCTAAAAGACCACGGACTGAAGGTAACGAATATAAAATGCGAGATGTATGTGAACATCGACTCGGGAACAATACGTCCTACAGAGCATGGTGAAGTCTTTGTAACAGACGATGGACTTGAGGCAGACCAAGACCTTGGAAACTATGAACGGTTCACAGGAAACGACATGGGCAAGGTGAACTTCATGACAACAGGACAGGTCTATCAAACGGTCATTGAGCGTGAGCGAAACCTAGAATACGAAGGTGAAGATGTGGAAGTCGTGCCTCATGTTCCAGAGGAGGTTATCAAGCGGATCAAGCAAGCTGGCGATGATGCAGATGCGGAAGTCGTTATTACAGAATTTGGAGGAACGGTAGGCGAATATCAACTTGTATTGTACTTGGAAGCAGCACGCATGATGGAACGCGAAATGCCCGATGATGTGATTCATGTACACGTTTCGTATCTCCCAATCCCGCAATCGATTGGAGAGATGAAGACAAAACCAGCACAGTATTCCGTTCGAACGCTGAATGCCGCAGGCATTCAGCCAGACTTCCTGATTGGCCGCTCAGAACAACCAATCGACGAGTCGCGTAAAGAAAAGCTTGCGTGGATCATTGGCGTTGAAAAGGAAGATATTTTTTCCTCGCCCGACTGTGACAGCATCTACCGAGTACCACTGATTCTCGAGGAACAAAATTATGCAGAGCGTCTCTTTAAGAAAATGGGACGTGAAATGCCAGACAAGGGGCATGACGACCGACACGATGAATGGAATGGAATGGTAGCACGACTTACGAAGGCGCAGGAAAAAGGAAAAGAGCTTAAGATTGGGATCGTGGGTAAGTACTTCGAAACAGGTGAATTTACACTAGAAGATTCTTACATTTCCGTGCTGGAAGCGATAAAGCATGCCGCATGGGCACACGACCGAAAGCCAGTTATTCAATGGTTGAGTGCCGAGTCGTATGAGAAAGATCCCTCTGCTGTGAAAGAATTACATGACTACGACGGCGTGATTGTTCCTGGCGGGTATGGCTCACGAGGCACAGACGGAAAGATCAAGGCGATCCGGTATCTACGAGAGCAGCACATCCCATTTCTGGGCCTTTGCTATGGCTTGCAAATGGCAACCATTGAATTTGCGCGCAACGTTGTAGGGCTCAAAGACGCACATACAAAGGAAGTTGACCCGAATTGCGCAACACCAGTTGTCTACGAACTAGAAGAAACAAAGGCGGTCCTAAAAGGGTCGAAAGGTTTCGGAGGAACGCAGCGTCTTGGTGCATACGATTGTGCGATTAAAGAGGGGACGAAGGCTCACAAGGCGTATGGTCAGACGCTCGTATCAGAGCGACATCGGCACCGGTATGAAGTAAACGACACGTATCGTGAGCTACTGGAAGAAAAAGGCCTCGTTGTTTCTGGAACAAACCCAGAGCTTGGGCTAGTTGAGATTATTGAGCTTCCCGATCATCCGTTTTTCTTAGCAACACAATTCCATCCAGAGTTTAAGTCTCGACCACTCGATCCACACCCGCTCTTTATGGCATTTGCGGAGGCTAGCCTCTAACCCGCGGATACAAAAACAGCCCTCATGGGCTGTTTTTGATCAAAGAGTCTTAGGACTGTGGAACGACGTTGACGACCTTTCGGATGACTACTTTTCCGGTAAAGTCTGTCTTTCGCTTTCGTACAAACTGCACAACACCTTCAGTCGTAGCAAATAGCGTGTCGTCTTCGCCGCGCTTCACATTTTCTCCTGGGAAAAACTTTGTTCCGCGCTGTCGAACAATGACGGCTCCTGGAGTAGCGATCTGACCAGCTGAAAGTTTCACGCCAAGGCGTTTGGAAATACTATCGCGACCTAGGGAGGTGGAACCTCCGGCTTTTCTGTGTGCCATATGGCGTGAATCAGTAACAATCTTGTCAAAGCGGCTCAAACCGCAGTCGCCTTAAAGCCGACTGAGCAGTAGAGTAGGGGATTTTGGCAGTTACGTCAATACTCGCACAACGCAGCAAAATGAGGCATACTACGAACATGAAGCTACCTATGAAACAAGAACACGAACACACTCCGGAACCAGGAACAGCGCCACAAGTAAGTATTCCAGCACCACAGTCGCTACAACCTCAACCAAGAAAGGGGAAGGGATGCTTGTGGTGGAGCCTCGGTTGCCTCGGACTGCTCATTATCGGAGGGCTGGTTGCCGGCAGTTTCTTTGTTGGAGCCTTCTCAGGAGCTTCACTCTCTACGCTTGGAGACTTCTCATCTGGCAATTATGCAACAGAACTGCCAGCGTACGATGAGGTGATTATTGAAGGTGATGCGCTCGCAGATGAAAAAATCCTTCTCCTGGAGTTAAATGGCGTGATTCTACATGGAACTGGCGGCGGCGGACTGGCAGGACTCTCAGGTGATTTCACTGCGTCTGAGGGAATTGAGGCGGCTCTCGTGCAGGCTTCAGAAGATGACTCGGTAAAGGGAGCGCTTATCTACGTGAATAGTCCAGGTGGAAGTGTCTCGGCAAGTGATGATATACAACACGCGATAGAGCTCTTCCAGGCAACAGGTCGACCTGTTGTGAGTTATTACGGAGAGACAGCTGCATCAGGAGGCGTCTATGCAACAGCTTCTTCCGATTACATTGTGGCGAGTCCGCCAACCCTCACGGGAAGTATCGGAGTTATTTTCGAGACACTGAATCTCCGGGGGTTAATGGAGCAGTATGGCGTGGAGCAAGTGACATTCCGATCAGGAGAACATAAGGACATCTTAAGCTATAGCCGCGAAGTGACAGATGAGGAGCGTGAAATTATGCAGTCAATCATCGACGAAGACTTCGCAGCCTTCAAAAACCTGATTACAACCTACCGCAGTGTTCCAGAAACAAGCGAAGTATTTGATGGACGTATCTTAAGCGCCAATCAAGCACTTGAAGCTGGATTGGTAGATGAGGTGGCATACTATGAAGACGCGCTTGCGATATTGGCGAAAGAATCAAAAGTGAGCGCTGATTACACCTTGATGACCTATCAGGAGCCGTTCTCATTTGCAGATTTCTTGTATGGTGCCGGATACACGTTCGGTCAGAAGAAGGGGATTGCCTCAGAGCTACAAGACTTGCTTCGACAACGTTCGCAGGTGATGTATCTCTGGCAACCATAGAAGTAGACGTATGGCCAAACGCATTGGCTGGCCATTTGCTGTATTTGTAATTGCCGGAACACTTTCTGGATTTCTTGGGCTACTTTTTCTTGGATATCAGGAGCTGTTTGCAGTGTATGAAACATCTGTACAGACGGAAGGGGGTGTTCCAGATGAACTTGAATTAGGAGAGGGGATTGTTGTGACGTTTAGTGTTCCAGTACAACAAGCATCTGTGATCTCAGCTCTTCATCCAAACATAGAGTCAACCATTTCGTGGGATCATGAGGTCATAGAAGGGTATGCAACGACGCTCACGGTGACGCCAACAGAATCTGTACGAGCAGGGGAGTCGGTCGTCCTTTCACTGAATGGAATTCGCTCACTCTTCGGGACAACACTTCCTGAGCGACTTTACGCATTTCGTACACGTCCAATCCCATCTGTGGCGCAGATACAATGCGGAGACGGAGTTACAGACTGTCTTGCGACAGACACACTGACTGTCACATGGGATGGCTCCTTTGACTATGCGGCTGCAACCTATGCACTAAAAAGTGAGACGTTGCTTTCTGCATCTCAACAAGGAAACGTGGTAGAGCTCACTCCTACACGCAATACAGAAGACCTTACCGATCGAGACATACTTATCATCCGTCTCTTCGAAGGAAAAAATGGAGGAACCTTAATTGGACGCACGCCACTCTGGGAAGAGCAGTTTCCAATTTCGTTCGCTCAGGTTGATAACAACGAAGAAAAGAAAAACTCACCTGAGTGACGGAGTCACGGTAGGTGAGAAGAAAAGAACGTCTTAAGCGCCGAGGTACCACACGACCGATTCACCGGCCTGCACCTCCACACTGTGGACGTGGTCGACTGCAGTCATCGGGACCCGGGCCTGGCCATCGCGGCCCACGATGCCGAACAGCCAGTCGCCGGTCGCGGAACGTGGCAGTTCGGGATCGCTACGCAGATGCTCACGGAGCACAAGCGTGTCAACGCGACGACCATCGCGGCGCTGTTCGAACGCGCCTTGGAAGAAGCGCATGTCGAGCGATCGAGATGTGACAGTCGCGACAGTCCCGCCCTCGGAGCCAGCCTCCAAGATGAGCCACTCCTTGAGGGCAAAACCGTCGATGTAAACGGTTCGGTTGCCGGGATGAGCTTCCCCACAGCCGGCCAGAAGTCCCGGCGCACCGAGACACAGCCAGCTGGTGGCAGCGCCAGCCCGTCGCAAGAAGTCACGTCGGTTCATGATAGGTTCCTCCCCGGGAACGAAAGAGCAGTCCGTTAGGACTGCCCTGAAGTGAAGTGCAAAGGAATATCCCTTACTCCGTTTTCCGCGGAGTTCACAGTGGGGCAGTCAAACAACGGCGACCCGGCTTATCCCCGAAGGGCATCACGGTTGCGGTACAGCAGGGGAATGGCACCCCTTTCGCGTTGCAAAACTGAACGAACACGTGAAGTATAACACGCAAGAGAGCGAACGACTGGTGAGTTATCCGGAACAGCGCAAAACAACAAGAAACACTACCTTATTTGACATATGAGAAAAAGATTGTGTTACAAAAATAGTGGGTTTCAGGGGAGTGGTGCATTTTTCTGAAGATAGATTCCAGAACAAGGAAAGCCGAAACGCGATCAAACATTTTCAAAACACACGCAACAGAAAAAAAAGACACAAAAAAACAGGGAATCTAGAAAACATCAAAAATGAGCATTTGAGAGAAGTCCTTAGAAACACACAGAAGTGTTCCACGAAAATGACTCCAGAGAGGACTGAGTAACCTAAGGGGAGGACAGAAAAGAAAGAGAGAGGAAGTACGACAAGAGAGAACGGGCTGCATGCCTACAAGGAATAAATGGACAAAGGGAAATCGTACGAGAAAGAGACAAACGAGAAAGAGACAAAATCAGGACAAGGGAAGGTACCTAGGCTCCAGGTTAATCATGTCGCACAATGTATGTTCTACGACACAATGAATGGCTTACAAATGAAGAAATCCAGATTGATTCACTGCATTGCTCTATATATCTACGCAATTTTTCTGGCCTTCTTTTTGTTACTTTGTTTTATGCATTCCTCCCAACCTGTTGGCTTTACGGTACTCCGGCCTGTCTCTCTACGTTCTTCATACCTGCTTTAGAAACCCTTTTGCAAACTATTGACACTCCCCTGTTATATGTTGTTTTGAATACGTAGAACAATCTCCCTGTACGTGTTCTTACAAAAAAAAGAACACTGCGAGCGACGATCAGCTAGATCTTAATCGGCTCGGCAGTGCGTTCGGGCGGACAACTGTGGGGCACGATCATCTGAGAGCCTTGCGACCCATCTTCATTCAGTGGGTAGATCTTGGCATCCAGTGTCATCGAACAGATGAAGCTGTAGACGTGCCCATGCACTTCTGTGCCAGCAACGCCGAATGACTCCGTTGCAATCTCGTCAGTGAGAACGCAGACAGGGTGTTCAGTGTTTCTGCGCTCATCACGGCTCCACGCGTCGTTGATCGTCTGGATCACGAAGTCACGATCTACGTCCGAATCGTGATGTATGACATCGATGCGAACCACGAGCGTCATCATGGCAATTTCGCTGCCAAAGTCGTCAGTGGTGATCAGAGCCATCTGAGAGCGGTCGTCATCAACGATACATGGCCGGTCCCAGGAGTTGTACCCCGGAATGCAGGCCGGCACGCCCGGCAAGATGTCGGTGCCGCCCATGGCATACTTCAGCATGTCATGCATCTGCATGATCGACAGCGACATCGCGAAGGCCAGAATCAGTAAGGCCGACGCCAATCCGGTAAGAATGACGACAGTACGTACGCGCATTTCCCCTTCCCTTTCCCTATCAAGGTACGACTACGAACATTGCATTAAACAACAAAAAAACATCTAGTCAATTTTTCTAGATGTTTTTTTTGTCAGTCTTTACAACGACGGAAGGTAGTTCAGCGGATTGACTTTCGTTCCGTTTAAGCGTGTTTCGAAGTGCAAATGTGGCCCTGTTGTTCGGTATCCAGCACCAGGAGTTCCTGGAGTTCCTCCTGTTAGGCCAATCACATCGCCCGCTTTCACGGTATCTCCGGCAGTAACATAGGAGCCTGTCACGTGTCCGTAGAGCGTTGTAAGTCCATTCCCGTGACTCAGGAGGATGTAGCTATATCCAAGACCTGCATTGCGATATTTCACAACGTACGCATCTGCTGGCGCATGAATTGCCGTATTTTGTGGAGTTGGAACGTCGATAGCGCCGTGTGGGACTCCAAAGAAACGGATGTAATCCGGGTCATCGAAATAGGCGGAAATGCCATGAATCGGGTTGATTGGCCAAGAAAGCGTTCCATCTCCAGGTACAAAGTTGAAGTCCGGATTTGTGTTGCGCTCCTGCTCAATGATCTTTTTGATATCAGATTCGAGAGCAGAAATTTCTGCTTCTGCATTCCGATGTTCGGTCTGAGCCTGTGCAAGAAGCTCTTCGTAGTTTGCCTCTTGTTCCTCTGTTACAGCGAGAAGGCTTTGCTTACCAGACTTTTCTTCGTCCAAAATGGCCTTTTCGTCGTCAAGACGTCCCTTGAGCTGTGTAAGTGTTTCTTGTTTTGTTTCAAGAACGCGCTCCTGCCACTGGAGTTCTTCAAGGAGAACGTTGAGTTCTGTAAGGGCAAGTTGTGTCTCTTCTTCTAATACCTGCGTGCTGTGACGCGCATCGAGGAAGTCGGAAAGCGACTCATTTGCAAGGAGAATTTCGAGCGTCGAAGCCTGGTCTGACTTGTACAACTCCCGAATAAACTCTCCTAAAATCTTTCGGGAACGGGCGATGTCAGACTCTTGAATCGTGATCTCTTCTTCGACCTTAAGAATTTCCAGGTCTGTTTGACTAATCTCTTCTCCTGTTTTCTCGATCGAAAGCTGCGTGCGTTCAATTTCCCCATCGAGAACGGCGATATGGGTACGGAGTGTTGCTCCCTCTGCTTTTGCTGTTTCGATGTCTTTCTCGAGTTGCTCCTGACGACCTTCAATATCTTCAATGCGCTCTTTTTGATCTCCAATGCGACGGTTGAGCTCTTCAAGATTTTCAGGGCCACCGGCCGCTTCTAGAATATCTGCTTCTTCGTGTCCGAATGGATACTCATCCTCATGCGAATGATCATGATCTTGCGTCTGTCCAAGTGCAGGAGAAACAAAAAGGGCAGCCGCAAAAAGAACGGCTACGGGAATCCCTATCGAACCATAGGAACGATGAAGCTTCATGAGGAAAGTCTAGCACATGTTTAAAAGAGGGGTGAATCGCACAAAGGAGGGTTGCTGCACCTCCTTTGTGAATAATCTCTTCCCTGTCTTTTCTTTCTCCGTTGTAAATTCTTGAGCTCTACGCAGCGAGTAGTTCGATGGCGCGGGAAATGCGTTCGAGCGAACGCTCTTTTCCGAGAGCCCAGAGACTTTCGAATGGTCCTGGCGATTTTGGCTTTCCCGTGAGGGCTACACGAAGTGGCCAGAGCACATCGCCGTTCTTCCAGTTATTCTCGGCAATCCACGAAATAACATCCTTTTCGAGTGCATCTGTAACCCATGTATCTTCTGGACGTTCACTCAATAGATCTTGGAGTGCGTTCAAATACAGCACAGTGTCCTCTTGGGTAGACTTTTTCCAAATGAGGTCTTCCGCTGGATAGTTCAATGCATTTACGAAGAGATAGTCCGTTTCCTCCCCTACCTGTGAGAGTTTTTCAAGGCGTGTTTGTTCGATCGAAAGCGACTTCGCAATCTCTTCCATTACGATCTGATCCATCTTATTGCTTGCTCCAACACGCTTCGCTGCTTCTTCGAGAAGGCCTTTTTCGTCATAAAACGGATGCGCATGCATGAGAAGATCCATCGTGTCGTGCTGTTTGATGTACTCGCCGTTCATCCAGTTCAGCTTGTCCCGGTCAAAGATAGCTCCCGATTTATTAAGGTCTTCTAATGAAAACGCTTCGACAAGCTCTGTAATTGAAAACAATTCTTGTTCAGACTTTGGATTCCAGCCAAGTAAGGCAATAAAATTCACGAGCGCCGGTACGAGATACCCGTCGTCCAGAAAGTCCTCTACCGAAACGTCTCCCTGGCGCTTAGAAAGCTTTGACTTATCAGGGTTAAGGAGAAGTGGAACATGTACATGTATCGGAGGCTCCCACCCGAATGCGTTGTAGAGCGCCAAATGCTTCGGCGTTGAAGACAACCATTCTTCACCACGAATCACATGTGTGATCTCCATGAGGTGATCATCGACCACAACTGCCAAGTGGTAGGTAGGAAAGCCATCTGACTTCAAGAGAACCTGATCGTCGATCAAATTGGATTCGAACGAGACAGTGCCTCGCACAGCGTCTTCCCAGGTAATTGTTTGATCTGCTGGCATGCGAAGACGAAGCACATGAGACTCTTCTGCCTCGATGCGACGAACGACCTCTTCTTCAGATAAGGACAGACAGTGGCGATCGTATTTTGGTGGCTGCTTTGCCTTCTGTTGCTCAGTTCGCATCTGCTCAAGACGCTCAGGTGTGCAGAAACACGGATAGGCATCGCCCTGTTCGACTAGCTGAAGGGCATAGTGCTTATACACGTCGAGACGATTGGACTGAATATACGGCCCATGCTCCCCCACCTCTTCGACATGTAGCTCATCCATGTCATGGTCTACGTCAGCAAGACGAGGGCCCTCATCTGGCTCAATTCCCGTTACAGCCAGTGTCTCCAAGAGATTTTCAACTGCTCCGTCCACACTTCGTGATTGATCTGTGTCCTCTATACGTAGAACAAATGTACCTCCCTCTTTTTTAGCAAGGAGATAGGCATACAAAGCGGTCCGTAAGCCGCCAACATGAAGAAAACCAGTTGGGCTTGGAGCAAAGCGAGTTCGAATGGGGCGTTGTGTTGTCATACGTACAGGCTAGAGGTTCAGACGTCGTGGATCAAGAGCGACGCGGTATCCTTCTATAAAGATCCTCCATGTAAAACGAGCAGTTGCATTAAAGATACGGCCTACACGAGATGGCTCGTGGAAAAGACGCCATAACCACTCCAGACTGACTTGCTGCATCCATTGAGGAGCGCGGGTACGAGCTCCGGAGAGAAAATCAAAGGCGCCCCCCACTCCCATGGCAATGCGTATGTTTGGCAGGTATGGAAGATTACGTTGAATCCATTGCTCTTGTGCCGGAGCTCCATACGCTACAAAGAGAACATGTGCTCCGGAGGCATTGATACGCTCCCGAATAGCTGGTTCATCTTCCTGGTGAGGCGTTCCCTCATGTGCTCCAGCAATGACAAGATCGGGATACGCGTCCTGAAGTGCAGCCGCTGCCTCATCCGCAACATATGAACCGAGCAAAAATACCGAACACTTATAGTGTTCGCATATGCGAGAAATGGTAAGGAGCGTGTCGCTTCCAGTGATGCGCTCTGGCAAATACCACCGCTTACAAGCAGGAACAAATGTGTAGAGAAGGACGGAAACACAAAGCCAAATAGGAAGAAATAGCACCCCCACAATACCCATCCGGCTCGCTCCTAATAGATAGCTTGCAGCCCATTGCAGGCCTGTTCCATCTGGAAGGCGGAGTCGCACATCTGCAACGGCAGAACGAATCGCTGGCGTGGTAGCAGAAAGGATCATTTCTGCATTTGGTGTTGTGATCGTACGGCGGGAAACAGATGAATCCGCATCTTTGAGCATCTCCAATACCACCTCTTGAACACGAGATGTCGTCAGTGGACTAATAGGAATGCCGAGAATAGTCATGAGAGTGGGTAGACGGTAATCGGAACATATGTCGTATCTCCCTTACGGACGCTTTCAAATAGCGTGACAGTTTCTGGGTAGAGTGAAAAGGGCTCAATGTTGTATGTGCTTAGTGCGCGAATGTGCGGCTGAAGTCGAAGCGGGTGTCCTTCAAGGGCGCTAGAGGTAAGCCGCGCGAGCGTTACATGCGGAAGAAATGCGTCGGATGCTTCGATTTGCGCAAGTTCGTTAAGTGACGTCAGCGCTTCTGTTGCCTCAACACCGAGCGTGACAACACGTGGCGATGTTCGTGAAGGCAAAAGGAGAACAGAATCTACACGAAGCTGAGGTGTCTGGTGACGACGGATCGTTGTAAGTGTTTCAAGAATGCGCTTTTCGCGCTCTGGTTGCGTGGGTCCATAATATGCAAGTGTCAGATGAAGCATTCGCTCTCCAATAAGACGAAACATGTCGCGTGGAAGCGGTAGATCATGTTGTATCGTCAAAAGCCTCGCGACAGAGCGAGCATCGAATGTGAGGGCTGCAAACAGCATGCGAGATGTCATACCTCTATCGTACGCAATATTGAGAAAAGAAAAAGCCACCCATTCCGGGGCGGCGACGGGGTTACATCTTAGACAGATCTAGACCGACAACGATGCCATTCTCGAGATCGCTGTAATGACGTCACCAACACGATCCGGGCCTTCGAAGAAGCCACGGCTGCCGACGTCCGAGGTCAGCAGCAGTGCGGCGATCGCTTGCTGAGTTTCAGCATCGTCAGAGACGATCAGGAATCGTTGCGAAGACTTCAGAATGCCATCAGAAGGTGCGGAAGGCGACATTGACTGCACGAGTGCCGGATAGAACGGTTCCTTGCTCAGATCGCTCGTGACGCACACCGCGAGATGCGGTTCGCCATTGAGCGGGAGCGGAGCATCCCTCCAGCCGCCCAGTAGCATCGACGTGAGTGCGAGCATTAGCTGAGCCTGTGCTGGAGGACTACCGATCATGCCTTCCACGACACATTCAGAGAGGTTGTGCATACGAACCGGAACGGGTCCCTCCCCGGCTCCTCGGTATACAACCGAGACCGCGAGAAGAGCGTCTATCGATGCGCCGCTCGTCCCTCGGCCTACCAACTCACGTTGCGTCATCTGCAGACACTCTGCAGTTGTGCGATCCATGACTGGCATGCGCAGCTGAACAGATCTCCGGCCTTGCGCCACCTTCGCAACGCCCCCGATCACCTGGGGGTACAGCCGGACAGCCCCACCGAACAGTGCGACACGAAACGGAGGCATGCCCCGCTTCCTACGAATCGGTTTCACCTGAGTGCCCTTTCTTTGGCTGGCAAACAGTGTGCGTATCAAAACACAAAACAATAAAAAATCAAGGATTAAGGACAAAGGAAAAAGAAAAAGCCACCCAGTGCCGGGGTGGCGCGCCATAGTGGCGAAAAGGATCAGGCGGTCGCTTGCCAAGGGAGGACGCAGAGGTCCATCAGTGCGCGCTCGGCGTTGCTCTAGGTGCATTTGTGCAGTCGCCGCTAAATGGCTTCATGGAGTCCTTTTCGCGAACACGCAATATACTAGAAAAAGCCATAAAAAAGGGATAAACTGCAGATCATATGAGCTTTGCGAACGTCATTCCTCTCACAACAACACGTCGCCCGACATCCAAGAAAACGTCGGAAGCCTTTACGTACACCGTTCCGGGTGATGTTGCGCTTTCGCTAGGACAAGAAGTGATGATTCCATTTGGAGGTCGAGAGGTTCGCGGGGTCGTCATCGAGACACAAGAAACCACGAGCATTCCCAAACAAAAGTTGAAGGCGTTAAGCGATGGAACGGCTCCATACACCATTTCTCCCACTTCATTTGAATTAGCAAGGTGGATTTCGCACGAATGGTTAGCTCCCCTCGGAAAAACACTCGAGTTGTTTCTTCCTCCTTCCAGGCAAAACCGCACAAAAACCAGGACAACACGTCAACGCGCAGAACATCCTCAGCTCGCTCCGCTAACGCAGGAGCAGCGTGAGGCAGTCACAGAATGTGAATTAGGACATTCCCCAATTCTCCTTTGGGGCGTGACGGGAGCGGGAAAAACGGAAGTCTACTTTCGACGCATGGCAAGTGTGATCGCAGCAAATACAGAAGCGCAGGTTCTCTTTCTTGTTCCAGAAATCGGCATGATTCCACAAATGGAGCAGCGACTTCGTGAGCGATTTGGCCAGGAGCAGTTTGTGACGGTGCACTCAAAACGTTCTGTGGGTCAGCGAACGGAAGCACTCACAAAGGCGGCCGACGGGACAGCTCGCATTGTGCTTGGGACGCGCTCTGCACTCTTTGCGTCATTCAAACAACTGGCATTGGTGATCGTTGACGAGTGTCATGACGGCAGCTACGTCTCGTGGGAAAAAGCTCCACGTTACGATGGACGCATGGTTGCAGAAAAACTCGCCGAACTTGCGGGTGCACAGCTCATCTATGGATCAGCTACTCCGCATGTGGAGCTCATGGCACGTACATCTGCAATGAAAGAAACGTCTCTTGTTGGCGAATCTCCAGTTCATCTTGTGCGGATGCGGAAGCGCGTCTTTCAAGACCAATTTCCGAAGGTGCGGATCGTTGATATGCGTACAGAGTTTCGAGAGCATGACAATCCATCAAGCTTATCGTGGGACTTGCGAGAAGCGCTGAAAGAAACGCTTGCAGAAGGAAAACAGGCAATTGTGTTCTTGAACCGCCGTGGAGCAGCGACCGCGATTTTATGTAAAGAATGTGGTTGGACGGCAGTTTGTCCTACTTGTGAGATCCCGCTTACGCACCATCTGGCAAAGGCGAAGGATGTGGGAAAAGAAAATGTCTTGATGTGTCACCACTGTAATCATCACGAAGTGCCGCCAGCTTCGTGTCCGGAGTGTAAGAGCCTCTCGGTGAAATACGTAGGAACAGGAACGGAGCGCGTGGAACTCGATTTGCAGAAGCTGTTGCCCGAGGCACGTATTGCGCGCATGGATGCCGACACTACAACACAAAAACATGCACACGAAGCTCTTTTTGATGCCGTAAAACATCATGAAGTTGATGTCCTTGTGGGAACTCAGATGGTAACCAAGGGTCTCGACCTCCCAAATGTTGATCTTGTAGGCGTGATCAATGCCGATACGCTGCTTCACATGCCAGACATGCGAAGTCACGAACGAACCTTCCAGCTGCTGACACAGGTCGTAGGTCGCACAGGAAGACGTGATACGCCGGGACGTGTCGTAGTTCAAACATACGATCCAGAAAATGCCGTTATTCAAGCAGTTGCCGCACACGATGCCGACACATTTTTTGCGCATGAACTCAAAGAACGGAACGACTGGAGCTATCCCCCTTTCGGGGTGTTGGTGCGTGTCCTGATCGAACATGTGCAACCAACGACAGCAGTAAAGTACGCAAATGAGATAGCTCACGCGCTTCGGGCACAACTCGAACAACTTGAAGGAGTGGAACTACTGGGCCCGGCACCCGCCTTTCACGCTCGCTCAAAAGGAAAAACACGCATACATATGTTGATCAAGTTGAATGCAGCTCAGAAAGACCCCATCTGGAAGATTCTGAAGGAGCTTCCAGAGCATGCTCGAGTCGACATACATCCCGAATCAATCCTGTAACAGCACTTGAGTCGACGCTCTAAGTCGTTACACTGGCTACATGGCAACGCTTCCACTGACCTACAAAGACAGAGATTCAATTCTTCGCGAGGAAGCGAAGTCTGTTGACGCTGCTTGGCTGCGTTCTGAAGCAGGACAACAACTTGTCGAAGATATGATTGAAACGATGTACCACGAACGAGGTGTGGGTCTTGCAGCTCCTCAGATTGGAGAATCGATCCGTCTCATTATTGTCGATCCTGGGCACGGCAGAGCCGAGGTGATCGCAAACCCAGAACTAGAGATTTTGAACGAAAAAGAAGATGTTGGAGAAGAAGGCTGTCTTTCGATTCCAGGAAACTGGGGGCGCGTTCCTCGTGCAAAAAAACTACGAGTGACAGGACTTGATCGAAACGGAAATGACATTTCCTTTGTGGTAAAAGGGTTTCACGCGCGCGTGTACCAACATGAGGTAGACCACCTGAACGGAACACTTATCGTTGATCGTTTCTTGAGCGATGACTAGTCCCATCAAAACTGTGTTCTTCGGAACACCTCACTTTGTTGTTCCTGTCCTCGAGGTCCTGCGGGCATGTAAAGACGTGGAACTTATTGCCGTCATTGCACAACCAGACCGCCCCTCAGGAAGAAAGAAAGAGTTGAAGTCACCTGCTACAAAAGTGTGGGCCCAAGAACGCGACATTCCTGTCTTGCAGCCAGAATCTCTGAAGACTCCAGAGATTGAAACACAGCTGCGTGAACTCGATGCAGACCTCTTTGTCGTCGCCGGATACGGCATGCTTATTCCAGACAACATCATCAGCCTTCCTCAATTCGACGCAATCAATATTCATCCGTCTCGTCTTCCCGAATATCGCGGTCCAACACCTATTCAAGCCGCCATTCTTGATGGCAAAGAAACATCCGCTGTGTCTATCATTCTCGTGCGGAGCAAAATGGACGCTGGTCCCCTGCTTGCGCAAGAATCATTTGATCTAGGAACGGTTCACACTTCGGAAGAATTGTATGAGAAGGCCTTTACGCAGGGAGGTCGTATGTTGGTCGATCTGTTGCCGGCTTGGGTGAATGGAACACATGGAACCACAGAGCAAGACGATTCGCTTGCTACCTTCTGCAAGCTCACCAAAAAAGAAGACGCGGAAATTGATTGGACGTGCACATCACGGCAGATACGAGATAGACTGCGGGCCTATACGCCCTGGCCTGGCATCTATACAACGTGGAAGGGAAAACGACTCAAGATCGTTGAGCTTGGACCCGAAGTAACGACTCAGATCAAAGAAGCGCAACCACCTGGCACGATCTCTACACATGAAGGGCTCCATATCGCAACAGGAGATGGATGGATCGAGGCAACTCAGGTTCAACTTGAGGGAAAGCAGCCGCAGTCCGCAGAAGCGTTTCTTCATGGAACTGGGCGCGAACTGGAGGGTGAACAACTTCCTTCGTAATACGAACAAGTCCGATATACTAGATCTACTATGCAGAACACACCTGAAACACAGAAGCGCTCCCCACGAGATACGGTCATCTTTGCACTCTCAGCAGTGCTTGTGGTGGCAGCACTGGTTATCTTCGTTGCACAGCGAGATACGGGCGTACAAGAGCAAGTCGCACACGTTGACGATCGTGGAGATGATGACGCGCAAGAGGGCGATGCTCCACAAGTAGACTTGGAAGAGTTGAAATCTCGGATGATCGGCAATCCAGACCTGATTCTTGTCGACGTACAAGAACGCGACGGATATCTCGCGCAACACATTCCAGGATCGATCAACATTCCATTCGAAGAATTGATCGACCGACAAGCTGAAATTCCTAAGAACCGGGAAGTAGTGATCAGTTGTATTGGAAACGACGTACTCCCCTGTGCTCTTTCAACAAAGGCAGGTCGTGAATTAGGCGGCGAGGGCTATCAAAACCTCCTCGACTACCGTGGTGGTGTTGCTGAATGGAAAGACGCGGGATTACCAGTCATTACCAACCAGGAGATTCTTGTTCGTGCAACGAGCGTAGATGAGCTACATACCATGATTCAAGATCGTGAAGATGTTGTTGTGCTCGACGTGCGAGATCAGGAATCCTTTATGGAGGGACATATTCCAACAGCGACGCGTGTCGAGTTTACGGATCTGAAAGAGGAGCTTGTTCGCATTCCAAAGCATAAAGATGTTTTCGTATATGACGATGCAGGAAACCGAAGTAAGTTGTTTGTAGATGAGCTCGTCCGTAATGGATACATTCTCGTCTCTGACATCGTCGACGGCTACAATGCCTGGACAGCGCGAGGATACGACATCGAAAATTAGCCCCTATGGTTTCCGTCGTCATACCAACCTACAACGAACGAGAAAATCTTCAGACGCTGCTTCCGCAACTACTCTATCGGTTTGCGGCAAGTCAAACACGTGCCGAAGTTATTGTGGTAGACGATACATCTCCCGATGGTACTGCTGAAGTCGTGCAGTATTATCGCCGTCGATTCCCCCACCGTCTCCGTCTTTTGTCGCAACCAGGAAAGATGGGACTTGGAAATGCGTATCGCGCAGGCATGAAGAATGCTCTCGAGCACGGTGCGGACTACGTGGTCCAGATGGACGCAGATGGCTCTCACGACCACAAAGATCTTGCCCGGCTACTTTCTCCACTAGCAAAACAGCAGGCTGATCTCGTGATTGGTTCTCGCTACGTCTCTGGCGGGGATGTTCAAAATTGGTCACTGCGCCGTCGTCTGATGAGTCGTAGCGGCGCTGCCTATGCTCGTACCATTCTTCAAAGTCGTATTCACGATATTACAAGCGGATTTCGTGCTTGGGACCGCGAACTGCTTGGAAAGACGCTCTTCACAACAACGCGCTCTGATGGATATGCCTTCCAGATCGAAATGGCGAGGCGTGCAGAACTCGCGGGTGGTCGAATTGTAGAACTGCCGATTACCTTCACTGAACGACGCGATGGCGTTTCAAAGCTATCCCGTGAAATCGTTCGAGAAGCCGTTGTTACTCCTTGGAAGATCTAAAAAAACGACCACCTGCTCATAGGTGGTCGTTTTTTTGTTAGGCGTCGATTGGGTGCGCAGATGTCTCGGGCGTCCAAGAGGATGGCCAGCGGATTGTAAGAATCAGGCTGTCTTCATGGACGGTCCATTTGTGGTTCACTCCAGGTTTCCAAATGACGTAGTCACCGAGCGAACGATGTTCAAAGACAGAGCCATCTTCAAACTCTGTGTCGTACGAACCAGAAATCAGAAGCGTCATCGTTGTAGCGGTCTCATCTGAACTCCATTCGGTACGCGCATCTCCTGCCGCATGTTCAGACCACTTCAATTCAATGTCACTTGTGTGCCGAACATCACTCGTGGACTCCGGAATAAACGGTCCGATAAGCCACTGATACGCATTACGAGATTCAGAGGCATTTCCTCCTTCGACTCCTGTTGGAAGTGTAGAACGCATACAACACGACGATGTTATTCCCACACATGATTCTCAAACGTCCAGTCCAGCAACTCATTCACGTGATGAATGGAACTCGTGCGATTTGGTGCACCCAAGACGAGAACGAGGACGTCGTCATGGCTGTCACGAGAAGATCGAGCCTGTACAACAAGATTGAATCCGATTCCGCCCCATGTTTCTGGCAAATACCCCGTCTTACTGCCGGTAACATAGAACGCATTGTCTCCAATCCAAAAGTTTGTGTTGTTAAAGGACACCTGTCGGCCCGTATTTTGAACAGAAAACGCATAGGACTTCTTTGTTGCCGCAGACGCAATGTCTGGATTGCGAAAGGCATTACGTGCCAACAAGGCAAAGTCGTACGCAGATGAAACGTTATCCGATTCAAGACCTGTTGGATCCACGAACGAAGGAGTTGAAAGGCCTAGATCACGCGCCTGATGTGTCATGCGACGCGCAAAATCCCCCGAGGAAAGACCGGTAGAGCGCGCCACAACCTTTGCTGCATTATTTCCTGAACGAACAAGGGAAGCATGAAGATAATCTCGATTCACAACAATATCGCCAGGTGCAAAGTTGACGGAGGCGCCAAGAGCGTCATCTGAACTTGTGTAGGTCGTTGTGGCATCCAGGTCTACACCAACATCCATGGCAACACGCGCAGAAACAAGTTTCGTGAGCGAAGCCAGCGGAAGAGCCTCGTGCACGTTAAATTCGTGTAGAACAGCTCCAGAGGCAACATCGAGGACGATGACGGCATGAGCGGGAGCTCCTGGCGCTGGAACATCTGTTGTCTTAACAGGACCTGCTGTAAACGCTCCCTCTTCTGCTGCAAATCCAGCAAGTGTTGTAACACGAAACGGAACACGTGCACGCACAAGACGTTCCGCCGGAACCGTGTCAGAAGGCAAAAACTTCCATTCAGCATCTTGTCGGTTGTAGTACGCAGCCTGAATGTTGTTCGAGGGAACATCGGCCTCATACCGTAACGCAAGATACGGCTGTGTCTCCGGGAATTCATCCGCGTTTGCCAAAAGAGATTCAGCAACCGGCGTCACACGTGTCCAACCATCTGGCGATGGATAGTCATCTTCAGAAAACAACGAAAGCTTCACGCGTGAAGCTCCGTTGAGTGAGCCAGGTAAGACCCCTACTTGAAACTCGTCATCAAAGGTAGAAACGGTATAGCCCTTTTCTGCTGTTTCATCATCGAGAAACAGTGTTGTTTGGCTCAAAATGCCATCTCCTGTGGTTGCAAGCACACCAAATCCCCCAATAGGCACAAACACAAGGCCAAGAATGATCGAAAGGCTTGAGAGGGTTCGCGTAAGACGACGGGTCATGACATGCATTCTACAAAAATCGAGCAAGTCCCGCCACAAAGAGCAGGAACCCTGCTACGCCATTCATCCACGGAAACAACCAATAGACCCGCTCAAGTGCTTCATTGGATCGACGAAGAAACAAGAGTGGGATTACCGCATAGGCCCACGCCGCAATCTTAAACGGCCATGGAATAGGAGCCCATAAGGCAAGTGTTGCAAATCCTCCCCAAAGCAGTGTGCAGGCAATTAGCGCCTTTGTGCGCCCAAGCACGACAGCTGTCGTGCGCAAGCCTGCAGCCTTGTCTGGAACGATGTCCGGTATTGCAGAAAACAAGTGCATGGCGGCTGTCCAACACCAAGCAAATGCGATCGCGAGCCACGGAATTCCCTCGCCAGACAGCTGTGCATATCCGAGAAATCCTGGAAGTGCGTAGAGAATGTTCGAAGCAGAATCAACGATTGGCTTTGCCTTGAGTCGAACCGGAGGAAGGCTATAAGTAAGAGCCAGCACAAGGAACAGTCCAAAGTACCACTGTGAAATCGAGTTTGACTGCTCGCAGGTCAACAGAATACCGAGAAGGAGTGAAAGAATGGAGCCAACCCAAAGAAGTTGCCGATAGCGGGATTGTGTCGCTCTTGCCTCTTTTGTGCCGTCCTTCTTAGCATTGAATGCATCTGTGTCGCGGTCGGCAAGATCGTTGACGGCATACAGAAGAAAGTTCGCGGGCACGAGGAAAAACGCAAGTTGCGCCCAAATAGATGGATCTGAGAGTGCACGAAGATCTTCAGCACCATAGACGACGCCCACCAAGTACGTTCCAGCAAGGTAGAGCCAAAACCGTGGTCGCGTCGCAAGAAGCAAGGCCTTTCCAATGGAATCTCGTTCACGCCATGTTCTACGCAGGCCCGTAATAAAGACGCGCAGTCGAGAAGGTCGTACCTGCCTACGAAACACAACAAGCGGATCGCGCTCAATAACATGCAACGTCCAGGCATACATGTCGGAAGCGGTTCCAATAGCAGCACGTGCCGCGGGTGGAAGATGGGCAAAACCTTGCTCAGCTTCTTCCTGCCAGGCGTGATACTGCTCGATCTGCGCAGCCATGAAACGAGAAAACGCCTCGGGATTCTTACGAGCCTCCTGGAATGACAATTGCGATATACCAAACGACTCAAGCTCCTCTGTGGGAAAATACACTCTGCCACGTGCCTTATCTTCGGCAATATCTCGAATGAAATTGATGTATTGCATCGCACGACCGAGCAAACTTGCTTGCTCATAACTCTCGGGCGGTAGTTGCAGCACACGTGCCATCATCAGGCCAACGACCTCCGCAGATCCGTACATGTACTCCAAAAGATTCTGGCGAGTCCGTTTTTCAGACCAATGAAGGTCTGACTGCATGACATCTAGAAACGACTCTACCCAGGCAGGATTGATCGACGTGCGGTGAACAAGCTCAACAAAGCCATCGATAACCAAATCGCCCGAAGGAGTTCCAGTTAGTGCCCGTGCATAGTTCTCCCGAAACGCGGCAAACCCTTCGGGATCTTGCGGACGCGCATCAACAAACTCATCTGCAATACGCACAAACGCGTAGAGCACGAACACATCATCGCGAACATCTTTCGGGAAAAACCGAGTAGCTCCGTAATACGTTCTACTCCCCTTGCGGAAAATGGAGCGCAGTCGACGGTCAACCATACTGCTTTTCGATCGAATCCGAGAGAATGGTGGAGGCAATCACTACCATCGGCACGCCAATTCCAGGGTGGACATATTGCCCGGTAAAGAAGAGGTGTTGCACCTTCTTACTCCGCATGGACGGCCTTAAAATAGCAGTCTGACGAAGTGTATGAGCGAGCCCAAGAGCTGTCCCTTGAAAAGCGCCATATCGCTCCGTGAAGTCGCGTTGCGAAAAGATACGCTCAACTTCAATATGATCGGAAATTGATTCTCCTGTGACACGTTCCATGTCAGCAATAATCTTATCCCTAAATTGAGTACGTATCGCATCTGTGTCTTCTAAGCCAGACGCAACAGGCACCAAGACAAACAGCGCCTCCTTTCCTTCCGGTGCTACTGAAGGATCTGTAAGAGAAGGGGCGCACACATAGTACGAAGGTGCGTCTGGCCAAGCAGGACGATCAAAAATTTCCTCAAAATGAGCAAACCAGTCGTTCTGTAGGAACAGATTATGATGCTTCAGCGAATCCATGCGCTTATCAAGACCCAAAAAAAGCACAAACCCGGAAGGTGCCATCGTTCGCGATTCCCAATAGGCATCAGAATAGGATCGATGCTCAGGAGCAAGGAGTGCTGATTCGGTAAACTGATAGTCAGCATTGGAAACAACAAGATCAAATGGTTCATCAACACCATTCACCCGAACGCCGCTCGCCTTACCGTCAGAAACGAGAATCTGCTCAACAGGAGCATTGAACACAAAGGTTGCGCCTTGCTCTTGCGCAAGACGCATCATTCCGGTTGCGACAGCATGAAGACCGCCCTGCGGATACCAAACACCCAGATTAAAGTCGACATGCGCGATTAATGCGTAGAGAGCTGGGGTGTTTTTTGGGTTTCCGCCCAAAAACACGGTGGTATATTCCAGAATTTTCTTTGCTCGGTCATTTGAAAACAAACGGCTGACATGGGAGTCGAGACTATTGAACATGCGCATGCGAATCCCCTCTTTTGCAAGCCGCCAATCCAAGAAGTCCATTACTGACTGGTAGTCACGTTCCACGAACGTCTCCATAGCTGAATCATACTGATACTCAGCTTGATCGAGATACGTTTGTAACTTAGCTCCTCCATTGGGCTCTAGGGCGTCAAAAAGCTTCTTGTTTTCCTCCAAACTCGAGGAAATATCGAGAGGAGCTCCGTCTCCAAAAAACATGCGATACGAAGGATCAAGGCGCGATAGTGTGTAGTACTCGGAAGGACGCTTCCCAAACTTGGCAAAAAACTTCTCAAACACATCGGGCATGAGATACCAGGATGGTCCCATGTCGAACGAGAATCCCCGTTCATACCACATGCTGGCACGACCACCTTCATGTTCGTTCTTTTCAAATACAGTGACCTGATGGCCCTGGCGAGCGAGAAGAGCGGCTGCGGAAATGCCGCCAAATCCAGCTCCGATAATGGCAATACGCTTCGACACGTCGTGTACGTAAAGAAAACAAAACGGATAGACCACACGAGTCTACCCGTTTTTGCCTGATTCGCGAAACGAGGAATGTTCCTACGATTTGCGAGCCCGAATGCGCTTCATTACCCGTTCTGTGAGGTTCGAGGTCGTCTTAAAGATCACCGGAATCACAATCAACGTTCCCAGGGTTGCCATAATGAGACCTGCAATGAGTGTGATTCCCATTCCCTTCCAGAATGGCACGGTCAGTGTCAGCGGTAAGATTCCACCAGCCGTAGTGATCGTCGTAGAGAGAATCGGCTTCAAACGTACCTTTCCAGCTTCGACAAGCGCCTCATGAATCTTCATGCCGCGTCGACGCAGCGTGTTTACATAACTCAGGTACACAATGGCGTCGTTCACCACCACACCCGCAAGGGCAACAACCCCAATCGAAGCGAGGAATGAAAGATCTTCTCCGAACACGGCAAGTGCCGGGAACACCAAGGTCAACGCCAGTGGCACGGTTAACAGGATCAGGAATGGCTGTCCGAGCGAGTTGAACTGTGCAGCTAAAATCAGATACATCAACAAAATCGCAATCAAGAAGACAACACCAATCGAAGCAAGCGACTCATTGTCTTCTTCAAACTGACCACGATAGGTCACAGCACGCTCATCCAATCCATATTCTGCGATCTTTTCCTCAGAAAAGAACTCTTCAACCCGCGTCTGAACAGCGGCTACGTCTTTGTTGCCTGACTCATTTTCAGCAACGCTTATGCTTCCCTGTACAAAGCGCTGTTGGTCAAAGTGCTTAATGGTTGCCAACGAAGCACCTTCAGACACATCCGCAATCGAATCAAGTCGAACCGTCGTTCCAAGTGGTGTCGCAATTGGCAATGCCTTCAAGTCTTCGATGTCTTCTGTACCAGGAACAGAGAGTACTACGTCACGCGTTGTTTCTTCACCGGCAACCTGAACAGATCCAGCAGATGAACCGGTCAAAATCGCACGAACGGTTGCTCCTACCTGAGCCGATGTGAGTCCTGCATTCTTGAGATCTTCACGACGAAGAACAACACGAAGTTCTTCTACTGTCTGACCCTCTACTCCATCTTCTACCTCTGCGACATCTTCATACGAACGGAATTCTTCAGCAGCTTCCATAGAAAGCTCCTGAAGCTTGTCTGTGTCGTAGCCAGAGAGCTGGTATTGAATCTCAAACGAAGCTTGTGGAGGCCCAACATCACCAGCGCTAGCCGTAATCTCAGCGCGATCGAAGTTCACAGCATCTTCAATAGCTTCTCCAATTTCAAGGCTGGTTCGATCGCGTTCATTAGTTTCGCCTAACTGGATAATCCCTAGCACGGAGGTTGGAATTGATCCTGAGCCTGACCCAAGGAATCCGAAACTTCCCGTTGTAAAGGAGTAGATTTTCACTTCAGGCATCTCACCCACAATCTGTTCTGCGTGTACAACTGCATCAACAAGATCTTGTCGCGGCTGGTCTTTGTCGATCGAGATATTCACAAACATGAACTCTGTGTCGACCGCTGGCCATTGCTCCGAGCCGAGTACGCCAGTAGCTGGCAAGCTCATTGATCCCACGAAGAGGCCGAAGGCAACCAATACAACCAAGAAACGCAACTTACTCTTCAACAAACGATCCATCATGGAGCCGTATCCCTTCACGAGCTTCCATTCCTCCTTCATCTTCCCTGTTTTGCGGGAACGACGTTCTTTCAAAACAAGTGTTGCAATGAATGGAGTGATCGAAAGCGCAATGAACAACGATCCAAGAATGGCTGCTCCAACCGTAATCGGAATAAGCTTAATAAACTCACCCGTGATACCTGGCAGGAACATCATCGGAATAAACACCAATAATGTCGTAATGGTTGCGGCAAGAATAGCTGGACCTGTTTCAGCGAGCGCATCCTTTGTGGCATGCATCCGATCTTTGCCCTTATCGAGGTGGTGTTGAATCGACTCAACGATCACGATCGCATTGTCCACGATCATTCCCATCGTAAGAATGAGCGAGAACAGAATCATCACGTTCAGCGTCTGCCCTGAAAGGTACAGCGCAAGTAACGTGATCAGCAGCACAAACGGAATAATGAACACGACCGCAACAGACCCGCGTCGGTTAATGAAAATCATCAACACAACGAAGATAATGAGCAGACCCTGCCATCCGTTTGTGATCAATTGATCAAGCTGTCGGCGGACATCGTCAGCGTCAGAGAGCACAATTGCGGTATCAATGCCCTCGGCAAGCGTCCCGTTCTCAGAAAGTTGGGGAAGCAACGCAATGATGTCATCGTGAATATCTGTAATGTTCGCTTCTGAGTCTTTTGAGACATCAACAAACAACGCGTCAGAGGCAGCGGCATTCCCCTCTTCATCTCGAACACCAAGACGCAAAATACCTAAGTCTTGCTCACGTGTTTCAGAGATGTCTGCAATGTCATCAAGTGAAGTTCCAGGAGCGACCTGTGTATCGCGTAGTTCCTGAATATCTTGGTACGCACCAAGTGTTCGAACAGCAATACGACCTCCCTGCTCGTTTTCAACGGTTCCACCTGGGATATCGGCATTTGAGGCACGAACAATCTGGGAAACCTGCTCGACAGAAAGTCCGCGGTCACGAAGAGCGACGGCATCAAGATCAACCGAAATGATCTG
The DNA here is from genome assembly GCA_020429185.1 of Candidatus Doudnabacteria bacterium. GTDB lineage: Bacteria > Patescibacteriota > JABMPQ01 > JABMPQ01 > JAGQLO01 > JAGQLO01. The sequence continues at coordinate 15,141 of JAGQLO010000002.1, read as the reverse complement.
CTCGCGCTCCCCAATAACATTTACGCGAGAAACGCCAGGAATAAGCTTTACCTCTTCTTGGAGTGTTCGAGCATTTGCCAATAACTCATCGTACGAAAGGCCCTCCGAGCGAACACCGATGCGAATATTAAAGCCAGTGCCAACCTCTAATGAAGAAACAGTTGTATCTTCTGCTCCTTCAGGAAGTTCGGCCTGCACTTGCTGCACAGCTTCGCGCAACTGTCGGAATGTTTCGTCTTCGTCGGCAGAAGATTCTAATTCAACACTAATACTTGAAACATTCTGACCTGAAGAGCTCGACAAGCTCTTAATTCCATCGATTTCGGCAATCTCTGCCTCAAGTGGATCTGTAACTTGTCGCTCAATTTCAACGGAAGAAGCGCCAGGATACACTGTAGACACCAGGCCAACGGGAACCGCAACCTGCGGAAATCCTTCTCGGACAAGATTGACCATGGAGTATAACCCTCCAATAAGCACGATTAAAATCGCAAGCAGCGTAATGCGGCGTTTTCTCAAAAAGAATACCCCGTATTTCGCAACCGCGGAGTCGTGATTTACATCATCTTTCATACGTAATTCAGGCAAGATATTGAACAAAGAAAATGAGGACTGCAACGGCTATTGCACTCCTAACACTGCCCTTATTCTTGCGCAAAAACAGAAAGATCGCAACCAAAAGAAAAAGTCCGTTCAGATGAACGAACTAGCCGACCAAATCGTACGCGGCGTCGATTCGGGCCTGCATCACACGCAAGAACGCAGCGGGATTGACCACTTCGCCCGTCGCGCAACGGATCAGTTACAAGCCGGTCATACTTGCACCATGAAAGAGCGTCCATTACGGACGCGGACGCCACCCAAGCAGCTGCGCGGGTCGTTGCCACCAGCGAACATGCTTCGACGCAGGGGCAGGCATGAGAGTCCCGAGAAGCGGATGGCGCCGATGCCACCCCTTCATGGCATCGATCCAGGCACCACCAGTCGTCACAAAGACTTGATCAAGCCACTGCGCGACATCTGCCATCGAAGTACTCCGGTCTCGACCCACAACTTCAGGAGGCTCTGGCGGGTCAAACAGCTTCACGTAGATCATACCGCCGAATGCCATTCGGAAGATCCCGGTCAGTCCAGGATCGTATCCAGACGCAGTGACGAAGCACACGATTACACGTGCTCCTGGATTGAGCGTCAACAAGGCGCGCGTTCCGGCAGGTCTTGGACGAGCAGTACGTACTTGCGCAGCAAGATCTTCACAACCTCGATCGACATAGAACGCACGAGCATCCGTAATCCTCTTCCTTGTGGGACGGTGGCCGTCGACGTACACAGTCACGACCCCTCGCTTAAGACGAGAGGCGCCGCGACGGATCGCCCCCGTACTTTGAGCGCGATCTTCTCGATCTACGACGCAGCCGGCATCGATAATCTGCATTCCCAGGCGGAGCAGGGTAAACAGCGTCGACTTGATCGCCGTCATCAGTGGCTTGGGCATCCCAAACGCCACGAGCGGCCACGTGACAGAGCCAAGACCCCATGTAGATGGATGCATCGACAAGCACTTCACGAAGTCAGTTCGTCGAATCGGCTTCAACTCGGACCGATCCACTTTGAGCGTGATGCCCATGAGCGGAAAGATTACCCAACGGAACCCGAGCGGACCCATGAAGTACGCCCAGTTCGCAAGGTTGTACCGAGTAATCTGAAATGCCTTCAACGGCCAAAGCAGCAGCCCCAAACCAAGCGCTGTCAGCACGGTGAGTGCCATCCAGAGCATGCCCACAACCATGATCGCAGGCACATACAAACTTGGGACCATCACAGACGCCAGCACGGAAACCGGATCTGACAGATTCAGACTACGTAGATACACGTACGTGACCGGCATGCCGAGCACCAGGAACAAGCAGAATCCTGGTTGAATCGGCAACTTCCATTTCGATGAGCGGTTCAAAACATCCCCCTCGTTTCGTAAGCTTCAATCTAAGACAAGAACAAAAAACGATACGGAGAGACGACACATTCGTCAATCTCAACCTGTCTCGCTTTCAGATGGCTCAATAATGAATGAATGACTAGAGGAATTCAGCAAGTATACGTGCATAGACTTCGTCTGGCTGTGTGATTGCCTCCGAAAGATCAGCATCTGCAGCAAGATTTGCGAATGTTTGATCAAGCGCCGAAAGAGGTGGAATCTCGTTTCCTCCAGCAGGTTGTTCAAAATTTGGTGTCGTATAGAAGATGCGTTCCGCACCTGCATCAAGCGCGTTCTGTGTTGCGCGTCGAATTGCTGTTGCCGTTACCGCTGCATCACTCGACACAAATGCTTCTGCTTCTGTGACCCAAAACGGTCGATCCTCTAGACCAAACTCACCAAGCATCTCTCGATACGGCACAGCATTGAACGAGGAAACATAGTCATTGGAAATACAGTGCACATTCCCAATATCGAATGCAGCACGAGCCTCCTCGTTTTCAAATACCTCTCGATAAAAATCGAGGAACGTATCAGAGCCGCCAGCCGCTCCTGCAATGACCGTGCGCGCATCTGAATCTGCCGCTTTTATGGCAGAATTCGTTCGAATAAGAAGTTCTGCATAGTCCGAGGCATTACCTAGATAAAATCGAAGCGAGCCTCCTTCAGGTGTTGGAGGCGTAGGAACTGGTGGATGACGAACATCTTCAGAGCCTTCCCCTGGGCCCGGTGTACCTGCACGAATCGGTGAATCTGGAGCAACAGGATCAGCCAAGTCTGGCTCATTCATAACTTCCCAATGCTTCACAGGAACACGCAATCCTTCCATGTCATCAATACCGTCTCCATCGTATCGCTCTACGACAGCAATGACCCACGCACGATACGCGTCCCAATCTGTAGGATTACAACGGTACACACCGATATCTCGTGAAAATGGATCCCCATCTTCAACCGTACAGCGATCTTCTGACGCAGTTGCATCCCATTCCACATAGGGCCACAGCGTGATCAAAAGCGAGACACCCTCTTGGCCAGCTGCCTTCACAAGGCGATCCGTGTCAGAAAAATCGATTTCAGAACCTGCGCTCTTCTGCATCTTGTCCATGAAAAGACACCTGGATGAGGACGCGCCCATGCCGCGCCACTCCTTCGAACAGCTTGAAACTCAACGCGCTGCTGCAAAAATGGCCCACCAGTTAAAAACCCAAACTGGTTTTCTTCTGGAGCTTCCGGAAGCGGTGCAGGATCACCTGCTCCAAAAAATAGAAACCACATCCCCATGAGAGCGATCACCACAAGACCAAGACAACCAAAGACAGCTACAGAAACTCGTCTGAAGCCCCGTGATGCAAATGATGCGCCCATACCTTGTAGTGATTGTTGTGTGTGAAGCTTGCCCATAAACCATAGCAGACATCACCTTCAACAAACACAACAGAACGAGGTGAATGCAGACGTATTGACAATCAGTCGCATACGTGGCATGTTTTCCGGCCTGCTCTGCAGGAAGACGCGCAGGAAGGAGACCTATGCGCACCATGATTCTGGGCCTGATGGCCCTCATCTTCACGGGCTGCGGCGCGGCCCAGTCTGTGAAGAAGATGCAGGCGCCCGAGGTGGCGCCGTGTGATGCCTCGAAGCGCGCCCGAGCCGATCGGGCATGCTACTTCGTACAACGAAACCGCGCTGCCAATGTCGTGGACATCTTCGTGATCGCTCCGGCTGGTGTACGGGTCCCAGACACCGAGTGGCGGAGTCAGGAAGAGGGGCTCGCGCGACTCTACCTGGGTCAAACCGAGGTGGTCACACGACCCTCCAACGGGTTGCCGTACGCAGAACTCCAGCGACACGGGGCCCAACAGGGCTTGATGCGCCGTTGGAAGGTTCGCGGACAGCGAGGCCTGGCGGTTTGTCCTCAGCCGGGCATGTATCCCGGCTGGACCTGCCTCACCAGTGAGGCGGCGAAGGTCCTGAAGGCGTTCCCCACGCCGGATCCGCGCCACAAGCGCTGGAGCTTCGCGGTGGTGTCCTCGAGCTTGGCCGAGGGCAAGAACGCGATCGAACGACTCTTGCCTGAGCGGGTAGGTAGCATCCGCCTGGCGTGGAACTGCACCTTCTCTTCGGGTGAGCGTGCTCAGCCCATGCATCCGAACAGCCGCACCGTACGTGCGACGCTCGTCGGAGCGAGCTGCATCACGCACTAGACTGCACCTTCACGACTCACAACCCAACGAGGTCTGACGTCGGCAACGACCGGTCATCCTGACTGGTCTCTTTTTTTTAGGCGCGAAGCGAATCACGCGCTTGGAGGTCACTGGGCTCAAAGTATCGCCTCCTCCCCTTTCCACTCGAGAGGTTTAAATACTTTCGATACTCACACAGTGCACCTTCAACATTTGTAAGTGAAAGAAACGGAGTATTTGAAGCTGCTTCCTGATAGGAAATCGTTTCCCAGGAAGGTGTGGCACCGAGAACTTTGTGAATGGCGGGCAAAACGTCTTCTTGCTTCTGATGAAGCCACTGCAGCAAACGCTGTTGGTCAGATCGAGTAAGTTTTTGACCTGCCAATAATTCTAGCCCCCATTTCGCACCAGGACCGACATTCACGAAGTCATTATCAGTCCAACCTTGGACAAATCCATCTACATAGGAAAAATCAGTCCAAATTTCACACGCAAGAAACGGACCGACAAGTGGAACTGTTTGTATCTCAAGAAAGGCATCTTCTGGCGTTTCTGCTGCGTCGATTTGCTTTATGAGTCCTTGAATCGAGGCGGAAACGACACGCAACCCCTTCAGGATCGTGAGATGCTTGGGGCTACGATCGTGTCCAGGCGAAATGACATACGCATTATTAAACAGAGGCTTTCCCTTCTCTCGCATGCGCGAAAATCCTTGAACAAGTCTTGTATGCGTTTTCGCATCAAGTCGCCTGAACGGAGCAACACCAAGATCTTCGTACAAGTGATCTAGGTTGAAAAAACGGTAGAAGATGAAGTTTAACAACAGCGCTTCACGATCTGCATGCAAGGACTCAACAGCGTTCATGATGTATTTCGTGCAGCGATCCAACTCTCTGTACATATTGATGAACTTGTATGTCTGCAATAGCTCGTCATCTGTCCACGGCGCTTCTCGTTTTTGAATCTCACGACGGTACCAAATACGCTGTCGCTCATACACAAACGAAAAAAAATCTCTTGCTCGCTTCTCTGAAATCACAGCCTTTGTGTTACGAGACGGCATAGGGATTTTCTCGAATCTGAATAGAAGCACGAAGTCGTTTCGCAACAAGAGCCTGCTCAAGATCAACAGCATAGACGCTGGCAACCGTGCAGATTTCGAGCAGCACTTGCGCCAACAGTGGCCCAAGAACCGGAAGCGACTTGGGAAAGTTGAAGGTCGCGTCTGCCGGAAGAGCTGACAGCTCTGAGAGTGTCACAACCGGCTTCCGACATTCGACAAGAACATCATCGATTGCAGACCGCAGAGAAAGCAAGCACGACATGGGTCCACGCTGCGCTACATCTGTTCCAAAGTGTCGATGTGCATAGCGAACCCAGTCTGACACATTCCACGTGGATTGCGCCTCCTCAAATACCTCAGGATGTCGAAGTGCGAGAAGGATTTGTAGCTGTTCAGGCGTACAAGAAACGCTATCAGCAAGGACGATACAGTGTTCAACTAGCACAACAAGAACATCAGCAATTGAGGAAACGCGTTCGAGTCGCGCGCCATACCCCGCTCCAGAAAGAAGTTCAACACGAGCAGCATCACCATCTTGCTCGGCAGCCTCCAAGGCACGCGCAAGACAGTTTGCAACAAGCGCGTTTACAGCAACAACCGATTGGTCGCTCTGGTACAGATGGTGCAACGCAGAAACAGAAGAAACTCCCCACTCAGCATCAAGAATCGAAGAAAGTTCGAATGTCTCAAGAAGCGCAGGGGTAAATCTGCACGCATCACGATCAGAACATGTTCGAATTTCACGAAACAACATCCAAACGTCAGCATTCAAATCCGTCAATCGATTCAAGACAGTTGCTGAAGAAATACGCTCTTCGGAACTGCGAAGACCTGCAAGAATTTCATTTCCAATCGCTACAAAAGAAGGTGCCTGTTGCAACACTTCACGACGACGATCTAATACGTGGACGGAATGGCTCATAGAAGGGATTTCTTCCACTATGACGAACAAAAGATGTCGACACAACGCAAAAAAACACTGTTGTAAAAAATATACTGACACATAGATGCACTAGATTGACTTAATACAAGAAAGAAAACATACTATCGCGATTTGAGTTTAAATTGAATTGACACTATGGCAAAAGCCGCAGAAAAGCCGCATGCACAACTTCTCTTAGAGCAGATCGGCCTTTCTGAAAATGAGGCAGAGTTGTATCGACTCATGCTCAATCACACACGCGTGACCGTTCAAGAGCTACAAGCCCTCTCTCCCTTTCCACGCACACTCCTCTACCACATTCTGAATGGGTTAATTCAGCACGGACTTGTCACGACCATCAAACAGCCACGACGAACGATTTACATCGCAGAGAGTCCCGAGCGCATCTATGATCTGTTTTCGAACAAGCAACAAGAACTCGCACAAAACGGAGAGCGGGTGAAAGAGCTTGTTCCTGAGCTTAAAAACCGGTATCGCCTTTCGCAACACAGACCAGGAGTTCGATTCTTTGACGGAATAGACGGATATCGAACAGCCTTGGAAGACATGTTGCGTTCCCACCCATCACAAATCTCAACCTACGCACATATCACGCGCTCTGCGCGTCCAGGAGTACGTGTACGAAGTGACATCAGAAAGCAACGCATTAACGCAGGCATTTCAGAGCGCGTCTTGCTTGCAAATACACCTGAGGCGGAAGCTTGGCTCAACAAAGCTCGACCAGAAGACTCTACAACGCAGTATCGACGTGTACCAACTACAAATAGCGCCTACCTCCTCGACCTTCAATTGTTTGACGGACGATTACTCTACACACGGTATGAAGAGCGTGAACCCGTAGTCCTACTCGTAGAAGATCAACAACTCTTCGACATGCAACAAGCAACATTTGACCTCCTCTGGAACACTTCGCCAGATCGCTAGGTTATGAAGAACATCTTTTTCGCGGCCTCAATTCGAGGAGGTCGAAAGGAACAACCGATCTATGCCCACCTTGTAGAGGAACTGCGACGATACGGAAGTGTCTTAAACGAGCACATCGCTGAAGAGCATCTTTCTCTCTATGGAGAAACAGGTGAAGAATCGGTACACACACGTGAACTTGCTCGGTTAACCAAGGCCGATGTCGTGGTAGCAGAAGTTACGACTCCAAGTCTTGGTGTTGGCTTTCTTCTCGCACATGCGTCCCAACAGAAGATCCCAACACTCTGCGTCTATAAAGGCACACACACAGACCTACTTTCTGAGATGATCCAAGGTGACCCAAACTTCACGATCAAAACCTATACAACTCCCGAAAACCTTTCGATCGTTCTAAAAGAATTCTTCTAAAGCAGGGACTCTTTCTCTCTACGTGTAAGTGATTTTAACTCTGCTTCACGACGCTGCGCAGAAGAACGATCCGGATGGCCCTCAGTAAACACAAGACGAACCGGCAACCGAGAACGAACATACTTCGAACCGCTCCCCGCTTCGTGTTGCTTCAAACGCTGCTCTACATTACGCGCAATACCCGTATACAAAGACCCATCACGACAGCGCAACATGTAAACAGTGTAGGAATGGGAAGGCATGAAGAAATGCTATCATTTCTTCATGGAATTCTTCACTGACCCAACACACTATCAGCTCGTAAGAGCCGTTCATCTTCTTGGAGTTGCGATTGGACTCGGAGGGGCCACGATCACAGACATTCTATTTGTGCGCATGCTTCGCGATCGCCGAGTTCGCTCAGACGAACATGCACTCCTCAAAACACTCAGCGGTGTCATCTGGGTTGGCGTACTTCTTTTGGCAAGCTCGGGACTGCTTCTCTTTAGCCAAAACTGGGAAGTGCTCCTTGAATCAGCCAAATTTGTCGCGAAAATGTCGGCATTTGTTGTTCTGGTCATAAATGGACTCATTCTCGGTCTCTACATTTCACCGGCACTTCCAAAGATTCAGTTCTCAAAGAAACAAGATTCAACAGCGGAACTCACTCGAAGACGCATGTTCGCCTTCATCCTTGGAGGTGTTTCAGCCAGCTCTTGGTATACCGCGTTTGTGATGGCATTCGTTCCGGCACGTCTTGCCATCCCCACTTGGTCACTCGCGCTTGGATACGCGGGATTGCTACTCGTTGTACTTCTTGGAGGATACGCAGCATTTCGCCTACAGCGAAGATTAGGCACTTCAACGGGCCGCTAACCGATTGACAAAAGCATACATTTCCATCATCTTCATAGGACAGAACCTACTGATCCGACACCTCTTTTTTTATGGACTTCCGCAACATCGCCATTATCGCCCACGTTGACCACGGTAAAACAACATTGGTTGACGCTATGCTTCAGCAATCTGGGGCCTTTTCTGATCGCGATGAGATTGTCGAGCGTGTCATGGACAGTAACGACCAAGAAAAAGAACGCGGAATTACAATCTACGCCAAGAACACATCTGTCATGGTTGGCGAAACAAAACTCAACATTGTCGACACGCCTGGACACGCCGACTTCGGCTCTGAGGTAGAGCGTGTTCTTCGCATGGTAGATTCCGTACTTCTTCTCGTTGATGCCTTCGAAGGTCCAATGCCGCAGACCAAGTTTGTGCTTCGTAAGTCGCTTGAACTAGGCCTAAAGCCTATTCTTGTTATCAATAAGATCGACAAGCCGTCTGCTCGCCCGGATGACGTACTCGACATGACATTCGATCTGTTCACCGAGCTTGGTGCCACCAATGAGCAGCTTGAGTTCAAGCATATCTACACCAACGCAAAATCTGGGACAGCACATACAGAAGTTGGCGATGGAAGCACTGACCTAAAGCCATTGTTTGACCTCATTCTTGAAACCGTTCCGTCAGCATCAAACGACACCGCATCTCCAATGCGCATGCAGGCCGTAAACCTTGCCTACGATGACTTCGTGGGGCGACAAGCAACAGGACGTATTTACGACGGCACGATCAAGACAGGCATGAACGTCACACTCTTGAAGCCCGACGGGACACATGAGTCTCACAAGATCACACAGATCAAGTCTGCCCATGGCCTACAACATGTAGAAGTAGAAGAGGCGGAAGCGGGAGATATCGTCACGGTTGCCGGTATTCCAACCGTAGATGCCGGAGACACAATCGCGGCATCTGCAGACGTAGAAGCACTGCCAGCAATCGAGATCGATCCCCCAACCCTTACCATGAACTTCTTGGTAAACGACTCCCCTTTTGCAGGACAAGAGGGAGATCTTGTCACATCCCGACAAATTCGTGATCGACTTGAGCGCGAACTCGAAACCAATGTCGGTCTCCAAGTAGAATTTCCAGAAAACTCAGACACATTCAAGGTAAGTGGTCGCGGTGAAATGCACCTGTCTGTTCTGATTGAAACAATGCGCCGCGAGGGGTTTGAACTTCAAGTAAGCCAGCCCCAAGTCATCTTCCGTGAAGAAGACGGAAACACGTTGGAGCCATACGAATCCGTTGTGATCGACTTGCCAGAAGAACACGCAGGAGCAGTGATCGAAAAACTCGGAGCTCGCAAGGGTGAGATGGTGAATCTCGAAACAGAAAATGGATCGACACGTCTCGAATATCTCATCCCATCACGAGGACTTCTTGGATTCCGTATGGAATTCCTCACACTGACTCGAGGTGAAGGAACACTGTCACACATCTTTGCAAAATACGGTCCACACGCTGGCAACATCGACCGAGGACAATCAGGATCCATGATTTCTGGTGTTAAGGGAAAGGCGCTCGGCTTCTCGCTCTACAACCTGCAGGAGCGTGGAACATTATTCATTGGACCAGGCACAGAAGTCTATGAAGGCATGGTGATCGGGACAAGTTCCAAGGAAACGATGACCGTCAATCCGATCAAGGGAAAGCAGCTGACAAACACACGAGCCGCCGGATCGGATGACGCTATTGCATTAACTCCGCCACTCGACATGACACTGGAACGCGCTCTCGAGTATATTTCAGACGACGAATACGCGGAGATTACGCCTGAAAACGTACGCATCCGTAAGCAGCATCTTACGGAGGCTGCCCGAAAACAGGCAGGTCGTCGATAGTTCTTTCCATTCAGCAACGTGTTCACACGTTGTGAAGCGTGCAAACACGCACGTACATCGATCGTCTATAGCAGACGAAGAAAGTGAGCCAACAACGTGAGAACGTTCGAGGAGTTGTTTGAACACGACCCTGGAGTCCGTACGGACCCGGCGTTCAAAGTAGCGTTCGAGGCAGCCCTTCGGGCAGGCTTTGAACCTGATGGCCAACCAGTCGTGCAATTCTACTACGATGGGAAGCCACGGATCGCGCGCGTCATGGGAAGTATGCCTGAACGCACTGATGGAACACAGCAAGCTCAAGCGGTGCTCAAGCTGAGGCATGACCCGCGTCAGCGGCTACAGAAGCCGGCAGAATGCCTGATCGTGGCCCGGCAGTTCCTGAGCGGTAGGGAAACGAGATCCATCGTTGCCCCTCGCCTCTTGGCACACGCCACCGATTACGGCACGCAGGCAGCGTGGCCTTGGGTCATCGAGGAGTATCTCGGTGAGCCTCTGCATGATCATACGCTGCACGCAAACGAGCGAGAACACTTCGCTCAGGGCTTGTGGCTGCTGCAACAAACGCTAGGCGGCATGGCCTCACTTCGTGCTGCGACACCAGAGGAACGGACGGCAGTCGCGCTGCACACGGCCCGCATGGATCGGTGGTGGCAACTGTGCGAACAGACTGGCAGTGCGAGCCTCGTGAGCCAGTACTTCGACGCCTACGTTCAGCAGCAGATGCAAAACCGCGTCATTGGCTGGTACGTTGGAACAGACGCAAAGCGGATGTTCTGGGAACACGGCGCTCCGTCACCACGACGATTCGTGCCGCTCCCTGCGGAACATCAGCCTGCGTCTCATCAGTGGGGCGTCCTGAGCTGGGAGCACCTTGCACCTCGTCCCACCGGATACGCAGCGGCGTACGCCATCTGGGTATGCTGCATCATGCATCCGAACTGGCAAGGACGTAGCGGCGATACACTGCTGACCGATGTGCAGGAGTGGATCGATTGCATGGTTAGGAACCTACACCCATTCCGCGTAGAAGGTGACGCCACGCATCGCGCTCGGTGGCTGCGCATTGCCCTGCTGGAACGCTGCTTCGGAACGATCGCGGCGGACATTGGAGGGCAAGTGCGCATGTCGAACAGCGAACGAAACGCTCGCTTGCAGAGCCTCGTTCCTCTCGTGACGTGGCTTCTCGACACAACCGCACTCTAGTTCCCCTGTAGACCAGCGTCACAGTGGGTTCTTTTTTTACACATAAAAACTCGCCGTTCTCACGACGAATTCTTCTTGGCTGGGGAGGAGGGATTCGAACCCCCGGTACATAGGACCAGAACCTATTGCCTTACCACTTGGCTACTCCCCAATCTCTACCGCACGAGAATACGGGAATACACAACAAAAATCAAGGCGGTTTATTTCTTCAAATAGCGCCGCATTGCAATCGACGAAGACACAACGGCGAGCACAACCGCAAACGTGAATTGCGCCAAAAAGATTAACCAAAAATTGTCGAAGAAATACGACTCAATGTCTACCGTAACTTCGCCCAAAAATGCATTGGCGCGAGGGCCAATATAATTCACCACAGGGAACAACAATGCTGTTGAGAGCGCTGCTGCCACAACCGCATAGAACGCAGCTGCCAGCACGAGCGGCATACGAATCAACGTTCGTGTTGCCCCAACCAACTTCATGACAGAAATTTCATCTTTCTGCGTGTAAATTGCGAGTCGGATCGTGTTAAAGGTAATCAGCACCGCGATAATCGTGAAGAGAAGACTTACCCAAACAGCAAGCTGAGAAAGAATTCCAGTTGTTGACGTAAGTTTTTCAACAATCTGACGATTGTCGTCTAGATTTACATCCTCAATAACACCACTGAATTGTTCACTCGTGAGAAACTCTGAAATAGCAGAATACTGATCTGGAGTATTTGCCTTCACAATAAGAGACGGCTGCAGTGGGTTTTCAAGCTCATCAAGCGCACTTTGAATAAGTGGGTTATCTGAGTGGCGCTCTTCGAAGTCCTTCAATGCCTGCTCCTTCGAAATATAAGTAATCGTATTGACATCAGAGCGAGACTGCAGCTGGGTACGCACCACATTCACCTCTTCTGTTGTTGCATCCGACACAAAATACACAGACAAATCCACCTTATCTTGGACAACCTCAAGGGCACCGGTAGCTAACACGTTCAACAGGATCAGTACGGTCACCATGAACAATGCCAAGAACATGACAAGTGTTGTTGCGAACGACAACCACACATTGCGCCACACAGTAGCGAAGGCAAATTTTACGATGCGGAAGAACGTCAGCATTAGAGTACGTATTCACCTACTTCTTGATCACGAATCAAACGTCCTCCATCAAGCGTTATCACTCGACGGTGAAGACGATTTACAATGTCACGGTCATGCGTTGCAAGAAGCACCGTTGTTCCAAGTTCATTAATTTTCAAAAGAACTTCAATAATTTCCCACGCGTACAAGGCATCTAAGTTTCCCGTCGGCTCATCTGCCACAAGTAGTTTTGGACGATGAACGAAGGCACGTGCAATTGCTACACGTTGTTTTTCACCACCAGAAAGTTCGTGTGGAAAGCGCTCTTCTTTTCCGGCAAGCCCAACAAGAGCCAACATACGAGGCACATCTTCCATAATCTGCTTATGAGGAGCTCCACGCACCACAAGAGCAAACGCAACGTTTTCAAACACGGTCTTTCGAGACAAAAGCTTAAAGTCCTGGAACACAACACCAATCTGCCGACGGAAAAACGGAATATGACGGCGCTTGAGCAACGACACATTCCATCCGTTCACAAACAAGCGCCCTTCCGTCAGTCGCTCCTCGCCAATAATCATATTTGTCAGCGTCGACTTCCCCGCCCCACTTCTTCCCACGAGCGACACAAATTCTCCCTCGCGAATTTCTAACGAAACATCATCAAGCGCAAACGCATCCTTTCCAAATGCCTTTGAGAGATACTCAGCCACAATAAGAGGCTCCCCTTTCTTTGGGATAGCACGTGGCTTTCTTCCGGTACGAACAGTTGGACCAGAAGAAGACTTCTGTGCCTTAGGAGACGTGTCTTTCGCCTTCAACTTAATGGTTGTCTTGGGCTTCGGTTCTGCCATGCGATTGCTGTTTGCGTTTGAGTTCCGCGTCAATGAATGGATCAAGTGCACCATCGAGAACATCATCTACGGCCGCCGTTTCATAGTTCGTGCGATGATCCTTCACCATCTTATATGGTTGGAGTACATATGAGCGAATTTGATTTCCCCAACTTGCCCCCTTTCGCTCTCCTTGAAGAGCGGCCAACTCCTCTTCTTTGGCTTGTTCTGCACGCTCAGCGAGTTTTCCCGCCAAAATCTTTAAGGCCGTTTCCTTATTCTGAAGTTGAGATCGTTCATTCTGTACTGCCACCACTATACCAGTTGGCTCATGTGTAATACGAACCGCGGAGTCCGTTTTATTCACGTGTTGACCACCTGCTCCGCTCGCACGGTAGGTATCGATACGTAGTTCTTCTTCTTTAATCTCGATTTCGGCGATGTCATCTAACTCTGGTAGCACCTCAACGCTTGCAAACGAGGTTTGCCGCAAGTTGTCGGAATTAAAGGGAGAGAGTCGCACGAGTCGATGCGTTCCCACTTCAGCGTGCAACATGCCATACGCATACTCACCCGATACAAGAATGGTTGCACTCTTTATCCCGGCCTCCTCTCCTCGCGATTCTTCAAGAAGTTCCGCCTTCCATTCTTGCTGCTCAATGAAGCGCAAATACATACGCTTAAGCATGTCCGTCCAATCCATCGCATCCACTCCACCAGCGCCCGCCTTCAATACAAGCACCGCATCATTTGCATCGTACTGACCAGATAACAGCGAACGACTCTCTTGCTCATCGAAACGTGTTTGCAAGCGCTCTACACGCTCTAGAAACTCTTCTTCGAGACTCGAATCCTCCTTCGCAATTTCAAGCATTTCTACAAGATCGTCAGCTTCCACTTTCAACTCTGTCCATAACTCAATAAGTCGACGAAGGCGCTCAATACGCTGCGTCACCTTTTTTGCCGTCGTCTGATCAGACCAAAAATCTGCAGCTTGTGCCTGCACCTCAAGTTCAGCAAGTTCCGTTTGTTTTGTACCTACGTCAAAGACGGTCCTGCGCCTCGGCAATACGAGACGGCAGGGATAAAAGCGCCTTTTCAGCTTCAGGAAGTGTCATAACAAAAGGATGCCCTATTCGTATCCAAGAGACAAGCGACCCCAATGCGTAATTTCGCCAATCGACGATTCAATCTTTTCCTGCGTGTAGGGCATGACCTCCTCTGTCGGCACCACCATGGTAATAGAAGGTTCTCCGGGACCATGATCCCCAAACCCAGAATCAGGAGCATGTTCAGACACAACGCCTACCATGCGTCCGTTATCAATAAAGGCAAGATCTCCCGGCTCAGATGACTCCGTCGACTCTACAAGAAGGTCACGCGACTTGAAGAATTCAAACAAATTCGCGGCAATGCGAACATCCTTCGCATCCGCCAAATTTCCAACGTAGTCATGATCCTCACGTATTTTTGAATCCTCTCCAATCTCTGTAAGAAAGAAGATACCTGCACGATCATAGGCACGATGCACGACATCTGAATGTAAAAAGAACCCAAGGCGAGTAAACATATTCAAAAACGATCCATTGAGTGGGTCGTGCCACACACCTGTCATATCGTCGAGTGCCGCAAGGGCGTCTTCCTCGTTTGTAAGACCGTTTCCATTCGCATCAGCATCCATCACATTAGGAATGCCGTCGCCATCAACATCTGTATCACGCACATTCGAAACATGGTCACCGTCGATATCTCCGTGATAGACCATTCCGCTTGTCTGAAAGGAGTTCAGGTGAATACCAATCACCAGCGCTTT
>JAGQLO010000029.1 GCA_020429185.1 Candidatus Doudnabacteria bacterium | reverse complement strand
ATAGTGTAGTCTGTTTTTTGCTTTGTTCCTTGAATAATGGAGGTGCGCATGAGCGCTCAAGGCAAGAAGGTCCTTGCTTCCTGGGGCATCGTTGCCCTTATGACAGTGATGTGCGGAACGTATGTCTTCTGGACCGTCTCCGGAGTGGTCACGCCCACACTCCTTACGTGGGTCATGCTCTCGGTCGCACTTGGCCTGAGCCTCTGGACATACTGGTCACATGGAAAACACAGCCGACTCGGCAACATCGGTAACATCGTTGATTTCGTTGCGGTCGTTCTGATCGCACTCACGATCTGGCTGATGCGATCCGATGTCGAAATCGTATTTGATGCGTTCAACGCTAGTTGCCTGACGGTTGCGTGTTCGATCTTCGTGAGCTGGCGACTTACCAATCAACACGCGATCGCAAACGGTCTTCTTCAACTCTTGGTTACCGTGAGCATTTTGCCAACGGTGAACACGATCTGGACCACGGGCCGCAACACGGAAGCCTTCCTTCCGTGGACGTGCGTGTGGCTCGCATCGCTCTTGATGTTCGTTCCGGCACGGATCGACAAAGACAAGCTTGCGACGCTCTATGCGTTTCGCTCCCTTGTTACGGCCAGCCTCGTGTTAGGCAGCATGATCTGGCTCGAGCTCTTTCCGCGGCTACCCCACTAAGGGGTGGCGTTTTCTTTTATGCAGATTTCAACTCCTTCACGTCCTTCAGGATCTGTCCTGCGTGATCCAGTGGCTTTACGTTTTTGTAGACCTTTCGGATAACTCCCTCGGGGTCGATGAGGAACGATGTGCGCTTTTTGAGAATAAGCCCATCGGCGCCATAGTCTTGTACCAATGAATTGCCTTTTCCTGAAAGCAATGTAAAGGGAAGTTCGTGTTTATCTGCGAATCCCTTGTGACTTTCTGCGGAGTCAGCACTTGCACCAACAATGTTCACGATTCCATCAAAGGTCTTGTACATATCACGGAATGTACACGCCTCCTTCGTGCAGCCTGGCGTATTGTCTCGTGGGTAGAAATACAGCAACAACCATTCGCCCTTGTAGTCATCGAGCGAATGCATGTTGTTATCTTGATCTGGAGCCGAAAACGCAGGTGCCTTGTCGCCTTCATTGAGCATAGAATTGTGTTACGTCGTTACAACTTTTGGAAGTATACCCTGATGAAGTATTTCCATCAGGTAGCTATCGAGTTCTTGTTCTGGCATCGATCGCAACTCACTCAGTGAAAACCAGCGGACTTCTGTATTCTCCTCATTATCTGCCGCGGGCTCACCCTCGATAGAAGCATGGTACGTAAGACGTACAACATGTCTATCTGGCACGCGGAGAATATCTTGTGCTGCAAGCAAGGCAGGAGTGTCTGTAAGCTCAAGACCAACTTCTTCCATCACCTCGCGCTTGAGATTCTCCATGAGTGAGGAACCAACGTCGATTCGTCCTCCAATAATGTCCCACTTCGGGCCCACTTCTGGATATTTCTTTGGATTACGTCGCGCGAGAAGATACTTTCCTTGCTTATTTCGCAGCAGCACTTTTACGCCAACCATGAGCTGTCGCTCCATACGGATACACTTATTCGACACTGTGTATCTAGCTTAGCTGCCAAATGTGAACGCGTACAATGCTACGCCGGCTGGCACCTTGAGCGTAAGCTCGCCTGCTGTTGTGAATGATGGCCCCTGAATGAGTCGATATAGCGTTTCGTCTTGTACTGTCACGACTGTTCGCCCATCCATCTCTTTCACATGCTCCCCACGGTACTGCTCAGGAACCGGACTACTGTCGAGCAAGACTTCTACTTCCGCAGGTGCATCGGCCCCCATGACCAAGTAGACCTCTTTTGCATCAAATACATAGGTGAGTGTTGCCGCATCGTCTTCTGACTCAAGGCGCTCATCGTACATGGTCCAGGTCCCGTCGATCGTCCATTCATTTGATGTAGCACCTTCTACTGCGGAGTACGCCGTTGAACGATCCTCCTGCACCTCCGCTGCGTTCAACAGATTTGCGGCGCGCGCATAGCCCAGGTAGGTCTCGGGAGACTGCCTCCGAAAGAATGACGCCGGGTTTTCTTCTTGCGCGGATTCAACTGTTGCATCGGTAATCTCAGGACCATCTTCTTCTAAGAGAGCGCGAATGACCTCCTCACTTTTGTCGTATTCCCCTTCTCCAAAATGTGTATGACGAATTCGGCCTTCCTTATCGATAAAGTAGTGCGCTGGCCAATATCGATTTGAGTAGGCCTGCCAGGTTGCAAAGTCGTTATCAAGTGCAACCGGATAGTCGATGTCGTGCTCTGCGACTGCTTCCTCTACATTTGATCGCTTTTGTTCAAAGGCGAATTCAGGCGTGTGCACTCCAATCACAACGAGCCCTGCGTCTTTGTACTGCTCATACCAACTGGTGACATGCGGGAGTGTGCGTATGCAGTTGATGCAGGAGTAGGTCCAGAAGTCGACAAGGACAACCTTTCCCTTCAAGGACTCCAACGTTTCTCCGTTCGAGTTAATCCAGCTTTCGATTCCGGTGAACTCTGGTGCTCGGATCGGCGGGTTCTGATTGAACAGTGGATTTGTGGCCACTGAAGAAGCGGCCTGAGCCGCTTCGTTCATGTGTTCTAATAACTCCGTTGTATCCATCTCTTCTTCAGATTGTTCAAGTTCTTCGAGTTCTTCTTGAACCGCTTCGTTATCTTCGATCTGCTGCAAGAACTCATTGTATTCTGTTGGGGTCACCTCCAAGATGTACTGCTGCACCTTGCGATCGTAGCCCGTGGCAATCCCAAGTCCCGCAACAATAATGAGAATGCCGAATACACGGTGAATTGTGTCGAGGTGCTTGTTGATTGCCTGCACTTTCTCGATCACCTTTCGACTTCCAAGCAAGATCAACAGCATGATGGCACTTGTTCCAAGTGAATAGGCCATGATGATCAAGAAGGAAGCAAATCCTGCCTGCTGTGTTGCCGCAAGTGTGATCACAGAAGCGAGGATTGGCCCTGCACACGGCGTCCAAATGAGTCCCAGTGTAAGTCCTGTTAGGAATCCTCCACCTAGCCCACTCTTCGATTGCGAATTTTGAACTGCCTTACTCGAGGAAAGCTTTCCTGTAAGCCCGTTCAGCTTGTTCATCATTGCAGGGAAGAGCATGGCAAATCCCATCAGAATGAGAATGCCTGCCGCTACCCAACGCAAGATGTCGAGATCTACTCCCAGTGACTGCACGATTGCTGTGATGAACAGCGTAAAGACAGAGAAGCTGAGAACGAATCCGAGAATGATTCCATAGGGACGCTTCTTTCCTCCGACCGCTCCCGACAGCATGATCGGGAGGATCGGAAGAATGCACGGTGAGAGTGTGGTTGCGATTCCTGCTAGGAACCCGAAGAAGAGAAGAAGGAGCATAGTGTCACGATAACGTTTGTCTGTGGTTTGCCCCGCGTTAGATAGCGCGGTCGACAATAGTGTCTAGCTCTCCACCATTCCACTTCTTGAGCTGGTTTCCTTCTGCGTCAACCTGTACAAACGTGTGCTGATAGGTGACCCCATACTTGTCCTTCAGTGCAGAAGCTGTGTCGTAGTCGACCTTCATGATCGTCATTCCTTCTGGAATGTCAGTCTTGTTCGCCGTAATGTCTGCGTTTGCCGCAATGCAGGTTGGGCACCATGCTGCGTGGAAGAAGAGCACGACCTTACCATCGTTTGCGTCTGACAAACGTGCTTCGTCGTAGTCAATGTACGCACCCTCACGCTTTGCCATCATCTTGTCATCGTCTACTTCCATCGCTTCTCCGTCCATAGCATCAGCCTCCATCGCCTCTCCATCCTTTTCCATCATGGCGTCACCATCTTGTTCCATCATGGCATCGCCATCTTTCTCCATGGCGTCGTCTGATGAATGAGAGTCATCTTCATCTGATTCCATCTTGTCGTCTGACATCTTGTCGTCGCTTCCTTGTTCCATTGTTGTGTCTGCCGTTTCTGTTTGATCGTCGGCATCGTCACGCGTCACCGCAAAGGTCACAAGACCACCTACAACGATCACGAGAATGACTGCCCAGATAATGTTGTTCTTCATACGTCCTTAGAAATTAGGTGATTCTAAGATACGTCTCGAGCATCCAAATGTAAAGTCTACTTTACATGTGCTGGGGATAGCTTGTTCGCTTCGCTAGCTGTTTCGATGTCCGTAGACTGTGCCAATTGCGTGCGCAATCAGCATGACGCCCAACGTGAGCACAAGCCACGAGTCGACTTCGTACATGTGATGAAACATCTGCACCACGATTCCAATCACAGCAATACTGGCACCCGTAAGAAATCCAATACGTCCCGCAAGCATTCGATGAAGACGCTCTCGTTCATCGCGAGCACGTTCCTTCCACGCGAGGAGCACCACAAGAATAAACAACACCACAAACACACTTGCGACCATCGCAACCATTCCAATCGAAAGTGAGACAGCAAGCGGCCCCTTCAATAACAACAAGAAGAGAACCAAGATACTTGTGAGGGCAAGCTCTATCCAAACAGCTGTTGCGTGCTTCATACGCTAAACAATTCCTCTACCGAGGTCTTAAAGTGGTTTGCGATTTTCAACGCCAATAACACAGAGGGTGTGTAGTTCCCCTTTTCAATAGCAATCACGGTCTGTCGGGTTACTCCCACCGCTTCCGCGAGTTGCTCCTGTGTTTGCCCGTGCTGTGCTCGAAATGACTGAACACAGTTGTCGACGCATTCTCGTTTCATACCTTCAAGATATCGAGTCCCATCGGAGTGTCAACTTTCCTTTACATTTGTGGTTGACGTTGTTCCCATTCGGAACGTATCTTCAACGTATCATCTGTAGCAACACATCTATGCCTCTTGTTGAAGACATGAACACACTTCAGAGCGTTGACTATCCAAAGTTCGACGACGACCGGGGTTCGTTTATCCCAACGCCTATCGACGACGTGTGGATTCAAGAAAACATCTCGTTTAGCAATAAAGGAGTGTTGCGCGGACTTCACCTGCAGGCAGGTTCGAGTGCGCAGTCAAAACTCGTTCGTGTGCTCGTTGGAAAGGCGATCGATGTTGTGGTCGACATTCGACCAGACAGCCCAACGTTCAAGGAAGTTTCGGCGTTCTTGCTCGAGCCAGAACACCCTCGCTACGTACATGTGCCACGTGGATTTGCACACGGATTTCTCGCACTGGAAGACAACACGTTGTTCCAATATCGCGTCGACAACATCTACGACCCCGAAGCAGAAAAGATCGTGCACTGGCACTCGGTGAAAGACGAGTTCATGAAGGTCGCGGAAGAGTACGGCATTGCAGAAGCAGACCTGATTGTTCACGAGAAGGACGCGTCAGCTCCAATGCTCGAAGACTTTTTGAAAGAAGGAATTCCTGTTCTGTAAGGGATTTTCCGAGTTCTCCAACGGGGCGCCACGCGGGGGCCCCTTGTATTTTCTGACATCTTCCGTATTCTACTACCGCCCGGGCGTGTAGCTCAGCTGGTAGAGCAGTTGACTCTTAATCAATTGGTCGGGGGTTCAAGTCCCTCCACGCCCACCAAAGAGTTTAGAACTGTAGGTCTGTACCTCTAGTTCTAAGCTCTTTTTGTTTTCTCTGCCTAGCGATGTAAAAACAGCCCTCACTTGGGCTGTTTTTCTTTCGCACTCCATTCCTAGATCTCAACTGAGGAGAAGGCATGGAGTAACTTCGCACCGTGCTGTAGTCGCTGTTTCAGCCCATCGACCACCGTTCCCTGTTCACGATCAACATCATCACCGCAGGCGAGTATTCCAGGTCCGATCACAACCGCTCCAATTTCTGCTTGCAGGGTTCGGCCAACACTCATTGGAGCTAGAAAGCTCGACTTCGTTGAACAGCCTGCCACCAGGAGGGCTACTTTGTTCTGCATCGTCTCTTTGTCGAGTACGTACGCCAGAAAGTCTCGTGTCTGGCCCGACTCTCCCCAATTATAAATGGGAAACGCGAGCAACAGTCCATCTGCTGCACGCACCTGTTCCTGGTAGGTTTCGATTGCCGGATCTTCATCCGCATGCGGATATCCAGCAAGAGGACTTGCATGCAAATCAATGGTACTTACTTCTGCACCGAGTGTTTTGAGTTCGTCTGCAACCACAGAAGCTGCAACGCGAGATCGGGAGGCATCTGCAAGACTGGTTGAGATAGCAACGATGTTTGGAGTGTTCATACGCTCATTTTACTAGGTGCCGCATTGAGTGTCAACTCTATCAAAACGTACTTGCTTTTTCTCAATTTCATGCTACAACTTGCTTGCCCTTCTCACAACAAGAGAGGAGAAATATGGGCACTTCGAGTCAGAGTTTGCGCCTGAATTGCCCCCGAGGAACGGGGGTGGCACTGCAGGAACTGGCGAGCTCGCTTGGGGTAAGTCCTCAGCGGGCGGCTGACATCGCCACGGCGGTGCTGCAGCAGGTGTTCTACGGCATGGGAGTCATGTCTCCCAACACAGAATACGTGGTGCAACGCATTGCAGGACCGCGGGCCAATTGGGGAGATTGCTTTGTCCTCACGCCCGACATGCCTCGTGCATGTGGTGAGGAAGTGGTTCTCCCCTCGTTCGGGGCGCCGATCATGCGCCGGCTGACGACGCTCGCGGAGGTGATGACAGCGGATCGCCGCTACCCAGTCTTCGCTAGCGTGAGCGAAGGCCGATGGCTGTACTACGCCATCGGGCTCCTGGTGTCCTGGCTGCCTGCCGCGTCTGTGCGGACTGACAGCGTAACTATCGCCGGGAGAGTCCAGGGATTTCGGTTCCATTACAGCTGGAATTCGCTCTAACACAGAGGCGATTCCAGTTTTTTCTTGCCCAAATGTGGCGCTCTGCTACTCTCGATGCGCCAGGGCTCGTAGCTCAGTTGGTTAGAGCGCCAGCTCGACACGCTGGAGGTCGGAGGTTCGAATCCCCCCGGGCCCACCACGAGAAGGGTTTGGAAGGAAGGTTTTACACAAGATCTTTCGTCCAAACCCTTTTGTGTGTTGATCATTCTACTTAATTGCTCTTTTCGTAGACAAAAAAAAGAAGCGATGTGATCTACAGGCACGAATACCTGCTCACATCGCACGCGCCAGCGGTTCTACCGTCGCTTACGCCTCGAGGAGTCCACCTTCATCTGCACAACTGCGTAGTAGCGCATGTCGAAGGCGACGTGCTCCCCAATCTGGCGGGGTGGAACCACATGGTCAAACTCAGCGCCTCGACCAAAGCGGTTTTGTACTGCCGCTTCAAAGTCGCCGCGCTGAATGCGCGACCGCGGAAATTTCAGCGTGCAGGACAGGTACCCCGTCCCGCCCGGCTTCAGGATGCGTCCAGCTTCGTAGATCCAGCGCCGCCAGTTGCTGGACCAGTGCATGCCATTGAGGCAAAACACCCAGTCCGCACTCTTGGGCGGCAGGCCACTGCTCGTCGCGTCACTCACGATCGTCGTGACACGCTCGGAGACTCCGAGTCGTTCCGCGATCGAGCGAGCACGCGCCAGCATTGCCGGGCTGTGATCAACCAGCGTGACCCGCCTGGGGCCCTGGTTCATCATCAGCCACAACTCGTACGACGCCGGACCACAGCCCAGCGATACGAGATGCTGGTCTGGTCGCAGGTCACCTCGCTGCTGGCTCTCCAGCAGGTTGCGCAGGGTGTACAGCTGGTATCGCACCGCTTCGTACGCCCCATAGACTCCCGCGACGTCGTTCTGGTACGCCGCCATCTCGGGGTCCGGAGCCCGGCAGTTTCCGCCACGCTCCAGGTCGCCGATCGCCGTCAGCACCTCTTCCCGATGCAGCGTGTGCTGCTCCGGGAAGAACAGCTCCCAAAACTGCTGGAAGTTGTCCAGCACTTCCTGAAGAGTCGCCATGACTCTCCTTTCCTGAATGAACAAGCTCACGCAGGGCGTGAGCACAACCGACATGACTATACTGTTTTTTCTCATTTCGTCAACACTCTTGCACTTCTTGCAGAATTTTATTCTTCTGAGACTATTGAGCCATGCGACTCGACAAACAACTGATTGAACTTCATCCCCAGCTTTCGCGCGCACAAGCGAAAGAGCTTATTGAGGTTGGAAATGTACTTGTGAATGGTTCTGTTGTTTCAAAGGCCTCTACGCGACTTGCGGAAGACGATGTGGTTGCTCTTCAAGGCGACTTACCTTCTGAGACACCACACCGAGCGGCCGCCGACGATTCTGTAGAACTGACCGTACTGTTTGAAGACGATGATGTCCTCGTGCTCAATAAGCCAGCTGGACTCGTGGTACATCCTGGAGAAAAGCAACCAATGGGAACCGTGGCGAATGCTCTTGTTGCACGCTATCCGTCTATTGCAGCTGTTGGTGAGGATCCGCTGCGGCCAGGTATTGTGCACCGTCTTGATAAGCAAACGAGCGGCGTACTGATTGTGGCGAAAACGCAGCAAGCCTACGACCACCTCAAAACGCAGTTCAAAGAGCGGCGCACAACGAAGCGATACACCGCGCTTGCCGTTGGTCTCTTTAAGCGAGGCACAGGCGTCTACGATGCCCCTATTGGCCGAAGCGAAGGAAACTTCCGAAAGATGGCTCAAGGACGACGAGGCGTACGACATCCGCGTGAGGCCGTTACTCGATTCGAAGTTGCGGAGCAGTTTCCAGTAGAACGTGCCCAAGATGGTGGGTATGCGTTGCTTCATTTGAAGCCAGAAACGGGGCGCATGCATCAGCTACGCGTTCATCTTGCTGCCGCACATCATCCTATTGTGGGAGATGCCGTGTACGGATGGCGCGACGAAGATCCATTCGATGTACCACGCATTCTTCTGCACGCGAAGTCACTTCGGATTGAACTTCCCTCGGGAGACAAACACACATTTGTTGCTCCCCTCCCTCAAGACTTCTCAGACGCTCTTGATTCTGTAAGATCACTCACATGACAGACACACCACGCTATCCATTCTTTATTGTTTCCGGCCCCTCAGGTGTTGGAAAAAATACGGTTGTCGAAGGCGTCCGCCAGGCCGTTCCGGAACTGCAGAAGGCCACAACCTACACATCGCGTGAGCCACGACCAGGTGAGCTCGAAGCAAAGATGAAGTTTTTTGTGTCCCGTGAAGAATTTGAACGTAAAATTCAAGATGAGGAATTGTTTGAGCACGCCAGCTACGCTGGAAATTACTACGGAACACCTAAAAAAGAACTGCTCGCATTGCTCAGCGAAGGTCCAGCCATGACCGACATCGAAACACAGGGGGTAAAGCAGCTCCTCGAGACATTCCCACGAGAGAAACTTGTGACGATCTTTCTGAAGCCATCTTCTGTAGAGGCACTCACCAAGCGTATTACGGCACGTGCGCCAATTTCTGAAGAAGAGCTGGCTGGACGTGTTGCGCGCATTGAAGAAGAGCTTGCAGATGCCAAATTGTACGATCACGTGATCGTAAACGAAGAGGGAAAGGTAGAGCGTACCATTGATCAGGTGGGAGAATACGTTCGCGCAGCCCTTGGTTAAGCCATTCTCTCGCCTTCACAGGCGTTTGACACGCTTGAAGAAGTTCGCTACTGTCTGCATCGAATCTATCGCAATCGAAACCTTTTTTTATGGCCGCTGAAACGAAGACCGCGACACCGACCGACAAGGTGTACGCATTCGAAGCATCACAGACGAAGCAAACTCTTCCTGACATCCGCCCTGGGGATGTTGTTCGTGTTCACCAGGAGATTACTGAAGGTGACAAAACACGTGTTCAGGCATTCGAAGGAACTGTTCTTAAGGTCAACCACGGACGCGGCATAAACGGTACATTCACTGTTCGACGTGTCTCCGGTGGATACGGTGTTGAACGTATCTTCCCCTTCCAAATGCCAAGCATTAAGAAGGTTGAGGTTACGAAGCGAAACAAAGTCCGTCGTGCCAAGCTCTACTACCTCCGACCATTGCAGCAGAAGGCTGCTCGTCTGGTAGAAAAGAAGCTGGGTCGCGAAGCCCTCGAGAGCATGACCTACGACGCAGACGCGATTGCCGCTGCAGAAGAAGCTGCTGAGAAGGCAAAGCAGGCTGCCAAGGAAGCTGAAGAGAAGAAGGCAGCAGAGGCACAGGCTGCAGCTGAAGCGAAGAAGAACGAAGCTGAAGCACCAAAGGAAGCAACCAAGGAAGAAGCTCCAAAGGCTGAAGCGTCCAAAGAAGCTCCTGCCAAGGAAGAGCCAAAGACTGACGAGAAGAGTGAGTAACTCACAAAAACACGGCCTCGGCCGTGTTTTTGGTTGCCAGATTTCGCTGCGTCCCCTACACTCGAGCTCGTTAGATTTGTCACGAGGGCTCGTGGCGGAACTGGTAGACGCGCAAGCTTGAGGGGCTTGTGATCATTGCGATCGTGAGAGTTCGAGTCTCTCCGAGCCCACCAGAAGCATCCCCAAGGGGATGTTTTATGTTACAAGCGAACCACCTGCCCTGCGAACGCAGACATAGCTGCCGGCTCTTCTTTAGAAAGCAGCGTTACTGCATGTGAAGCTGCCAACGAGAGGCTTTTTGCTGCCTCACATTTCTTCGCCGCTTCATCTTGTGGAGAGGGTCCGGTCAGAATGTGCTCGAGCTCCGCATACGTGTGTCGAACGCGGTGCATGCAGTCTTCTAGCGTCTTGAGCGTGCGCGGCTGCTCTGAACGGTTATATTCCCCCAACAGGAGTCGTGTAACCGCGTTGTAGCCCTCTACACCCC
>JAGQLO010000028.1 GCA_020429185.1 Candidatus Doudnabacteria bacterium | reverse complement strand
GGTTTCCAGCTACACGTGCCGAAGTAGCTGTCACAATTCCTCCAAGCGAGATCACCGCAATCTCAGTCGTTCCACCTCCCACGTCAATGATCATGTTTCCAGAACTCTGCGCGATCGGAATACCTGCTCCAATAGCAGCCGCCACAGGCTCCTTCACAATGTACGCCGCCTTCGCCCCTGCTTGCAGTGTGGCATCCACAACAGCACGACGCTCCGTAGAGGTAATACCCGCAGGTACACACACCATCACTTCCGGTCGAAGCATGCGCACCTTTCCAATTGCCTTCGTAATGAAGTAACGCAACATCGCTTCTGTCACGCGATAGTCGGCAATCACACCGTCTTTCATAGGACGATGGGCCACAATCATATCGGGCGTGCGGCCCAACATTTCTTTTGCTTCATTTCCGACCGCCAAAATCGCATTGTCGTCTGTTGACACAGCAACAACAGAAGGCTCATTAATCACAATGCCCTCTCCTGGCACCATCACGAGCGTATTTGCCGTTCCAAGATCAATTCCCACTTTGCGAGAAGCGGGAACAAACTTCGCTGTGTATTGGCGAAAATCGAAAGCCATGGCTACGCAACACACTCTTCACGTACGATCTCGGCTCCGATCGCCGTCAACCGCGCTTCAATCTTTTCGTATCCACGATCAATGTGATGCACGTTCTCAATCACACTTTCCCCCTGCGCACGTAACGCAGCGAGCACCAATGCAATACCTGCACGAATGTCCGGTGTATCAAGCGTCCGTCCATATAACTCGACAGGGCCATTTACAAGCACGCGGTGCGGATCACACTGAATGATCCGTGCCCCCATCTTGTTGAGAAGATCAGTATAGAACAATCGTCCTTCATATATGGTTTCGTGCACCATCGATAGACCTTCAGCCTGCGTTGCAAGTACAGTAAGCGGAGGTTGGAAGTCTGTCGCAAGACCAGGATACTCATGCGTTCGAATCTCAGTTGCCACAGGTGTTGCTCGATTGACACGAACAGTCGTGTCTTCAATTTCAAACAACACACCCATTCGTTCTAAGACACGCCAGAATGTTTCCAAGTACCGTGGCTCACCGCCTGTAATTGCAAGATCCTTGCCTGAAAGAGCCCCCATACACGCAAATGTCGCAAGTTCAATACGATCCGAAATGATACGGCATGTCCCACCAGACAACTTCTCCACCCCCCTGATTGTGATATTTGGTGTTCCATCCCCTTCAATCTGAGCTCCACATGAACGCAAAAAGTCGCACAATGCGACAACTTCGGGCTCCATGGCAGCATTTGCAATACGTGTTTCTACAGTCCCTCGAACAGCAGCAAGAATCATCGCTTCCGTCACCGTATGTGAAACCCATGGTAAGACATAGCGAACGCGCTCAGGGCGTTGTCCCAACGTGTACTTCACACCATCTGGCGTTTCTTCAGAAACAGCGCCAAGAGCCTCAAATCCTTCTTGGAACAAGTCAGTAGGACGCTTTCCAATCTGGTCTCCACCCGGCTGCCCAAATGTAACTTCGCCACACTTCGCAAGAAGCGGACCAACAAACAGAATGGCAACGCGCACCTTACTCGAAAGCTCTTGTGGGATCGCGTTGCAATCGATGTTTTCTGGATGCAACAGAATACGGTCGCCCTCTCGCTCATAGGAGCCACCCAACGCCTCAAACATCTCAAGCATCACATCAATGTCTGCGATTTCTGGAACGTTTGTAAGCTCAACAGGACCATCACAAACGGCAGCTGCCGGAATCATCTTGATGGCATGATTCTTCGCTCCCGCAACGCGGATTTCCCCAGAAAGAGCGGCTTCACCTTGAATTCGAAACTGTTGCATAACGCGGGAGAATAACGAACAAACAAACGAAATACAATGCTCAGGAGATCTCCTCCCGTTTTTCTCGCAAATAAGCCAACCAATCCTCGAAAAAGTCAACAACCGTCTTAAACGGTGCCTCTAAGATCACATCGAGAACAAACGCCATGATGTTCACACGCGAGAAGTTCAACGAAAGGAAGCGCCCGACGCGTAGGAGCGGGATAGAAAGAAAATCGAAGAACAGAGAAAAGGCTCCTTCACGCCGTTTCGCGATCAAGAGTTCGCGTACCGACTGGCGGATGCGATATCCAAAGAAAGACACAATCGACAAGAAGACGAGAAAAATCAGGATGCTTGCCAAGTTGAACTGAAGATAGGTACGCAACAACCAGGCACTTCCGCCATATACAACAATCAACGAAATGACATATCCAAACACAAACGTCGCCTGTGAAAGACCCTTTCGTTTACGAGGAGGGCGCACCATGATCACCCAATCTCCACCATGTGCGCCATACGTAATCCCCCACAACCGCTGAATGATCTTTTGCGTATTTCCCTCGCCTGGTAATCGAATCCAAAGCGCAATCATAAACACCAAAAAGGAAGGGAACAGTACATTTATGATCAGCGGGACTGGATGAATTTCTCCAAATACATAGAGATCGTACGGAATTTCTGCGAGCGCACCAATCAGTACTTTTGTGACAAACAAGTAGATGATACTACGCACAGCACTTCTCCGAATACGTGCTTTCACGCTTGTATAGAGATCTTGCGTGACCGCACGGATTTCCGGTTCATACTGATCAGGATCAGCAATAATTTCACGTGCTTCTAGGCCATGCTTTTCAAGCAAGGCACGCAACACAATATACGGAGCAATCTGCCGCTTTAGCTTCCGCTGGAGACGCTCCTGAACGGGGTGCCTTAGTGTTGCATCTGAAGCGTCTTTCGCGTCAGCAAGTCCAGCCACAGCAAGACGCATCACTGTGTCATTCACAGGCTCTACATCTGGCCAATCTGGCATTCGTAATCGGAACAACTGATAGCGAATCGTGTTCACGTCGGACTGAGGCAGCACCTGATGCAACGCAACATACAGCTGCTCATCGCGCTCAGCTTCTGTAATATTCTCGCCACGAAACTCAATGATGGAGCTATATGTTTCATGTGCAGCTGCTACGAGCGCCTCTACATGCAACGGTGGAACCAAATGCTCTTCGACAGCAGAAGCCGCCAATTCCAATGTGTAACTCCCAAGGTCACGTGCTGCACGTGTATTCGCTGAGGACTCCATGCCCGCCTGACGAAGCTTATGATAGTTCTCGAGCAACGTCGCAATTTCTTGAACTGTTTCTTCAGGATACGTCGCATTCGGCAAGTAGCGTGCACGAATAAGTTCTCGCATCATCGCTGCCGCAATTTCATCCATTGGCGCATGTTCATGCCACCGCCTCTTCAAAATACGCGCAATCGCTGCGCGACGAAGAAGATGTGTCTCACGATACTCAACAGCGTTACGTACTTTTTCGTATACAAAGGCAATGCGGCTCATTGCCTGGTCTACCTTTACCGTCTCAACGCCCTCCGGAGGTGGAGGTGGCAAAATAGGCCGTGCGTACGCACGGACCAATTCTTCTACGTATGGAGTCAATGGAATCGAATCAGCCATAACGGTCTTAGTTAACCGCACATCAGCACAAAAAGAAACCTACAGATGTTGGTATCCGTAAGATCTATTCAAACGACACTGCCGCCCGCACATCTTGCACGAATTGTGCTTGAGAATCTGCAGAAAACGCGAGCTGATCCGTTGTGTCAACGGTAAACGTGGGGCCATTCACAGTAAGCGGTCGCCACTTCCTTGCCTCAAGATCTCGAACATATTCCTCTTGCGCGTCTAGAGCTGTATCAAAATGACCATCATGACGCTCCTGTGTCTGAGCACGTTCTACAAACCGCTTCTTCAAGACATCATCGTCAGCCGTCAAGAAGACCTGCACAAAATACGCATTGTAGTTCTCCACAAATTCAACCACACGAGGATCCCAAAACTTCGGAATGAAGGCCGTTTCAAGTACACACGACTTCCCTACTTTCAGTTGCTGCTCAAGGAGGTATCCCAATTGTTCAAATGTCGCAACGCCATATCGACGCGAATCATTGCGAGACTCTGAACCGAGCTGATCAAACAATATCTCCTTCAGCTCGTCTTTCGAAAACAATGGCCACTGCAACCCCTCAGAAACAGCGCGCATAAACGTTCCCTTCCCCGCACCAGGAGGGCCAGTCACAATCACAATCGGAATACGTTGAGGCATACGAAAATGATATCGATCTTTTACACACAGGCAAAGAAGGAGAGGTTTCTTTTCTACACAGACGGGATAGACTCAAATTTGGCTTTGTATCAGTCTGTAACAGCATCACGTATGCCAAGTCGCATCCGTACACTTGTTCAGCACATCGGAATAGGCATTGGTTTCACAGTCCTGATCGCAGGACTTTTTATGTGGTCGGCTCGCCCATCTGAAGCTGGATCTATCTCAGAACGACTTTCTGGTCGTATTTTGCTTCAAGTCGAACAACACGGAGAGGCCTGGTACGTGTCTCCACCAACACAAAAGCGTTACTACATGGGTCGACCTACGGACGCCTTCCGGCTCATGAGAAGCCTCGGACTTGGAATCACAGATGCTGATCTTGCTCGTATCCCCGTCTACAATGACACCTCTGAGGGAGACACAAATCTCAGGTCCCGACTCTCGGGCAGAATATTGCTTCAAGTCGAACAACACGGAGAAGCGTGGTACGTCTCTCCGGTCAATCAGAAGCGTTACTACATGGGTCGACCTGCAGACGCCTTCCAACTCATGCGCAACCTAGGACTTGGAATCTCTGACGAAAACCTAAGAGGAATCAGTATTCACCAAGACTCTACAACGGCTCCAGGACTCGACACCGTTGGATCAACTGGCAGCGGGTATGGTCACAACAATACAGCCTGTATCGAGCTCCCAACAGCAACGGGCGATATCGTCACAGTAAGCACGACGGCAGAACTCAAGGCGATTGTCTCAGAGATTACAGGCGGAAGGGGAAATCTCACTGTTGTGATCAATCCAGGAACCTACACAATTGATCGTGGCCTCTGGATTGCAGGCGAGAACGTCACATTCAGAGGCGCAACAGGAAATCGTGACGACGTCCGCATTCTTGGAGGTGGAATGGGCTATGGGGCAAGCACGCACATCTTCATGGTTGCTGCCGACAACGTCACAATTGCAGACATGACAATCGGCGAAGTATATAACCATGCGGTACAAGTTCATGGCGAGAGTCCATTTGATGCCGACGGATTCTTACTCCACAACGTGCGCGTCGTAGATACACGCGAACAAATGTTGAAAGGATCGTACCGAGCATCAGACAACAACGGACCAGACAACGGAACTGTTGAATGTTCAGTGTTCGAATACACGGCTGGCATTGGACCACAATGGTACATAGGTGGCGTAGATGTTCACGATGGCACCAATTGGGTGATCCGCTACAACACATTCAAGGATATTCAAAGTCCAGATAGTACGATTGCAGAGCACGGCGTTCACTTCTGGTCGAACTCAGATGGGACACTTGTTCATGATAATGTCTTCATCAACAACGACCGCGCCATAGGATTTGGACTCGGTGACTACGGTCGTGGACACGGTAGCGGAACCATTCGAAACAACTATATCTATCACGATACCAGCACAGGAGATGTAGGCATCGGACTCGAATCTGCCACAGACGTAGACGTGTACGACAATGTCATTCTTCACGAGCACGACTACACGCGCGCCATTGAATATCGCTTCCCAGACACTCGCAATGGATCCATTTACGACAACATCCTCACAAGTGGATACACCATTACCTCTCGCGATGGCGGTACAGCCTCGATCGGAAGCAACGCACTCGACGCGCGCGTGAGTGACTACGTCGACCCTGCAAACGGAAACTTCGATCGAAACGAATGACACCAAACCAAAAGCGCCCAGTCGGGCGCTTTTGGGTACAAACTATTCAGTCACGGTAACAGTACCCGTCATGTTCGGATGCGGCGTACAGTGATACGCAAACTCACCCACCTCATCAAATGTGAATGAAAAACTCTTTCCTTGAGAGAGCAGCGGGCTATCGAGCGTAGTGTCTGTACCATCACTTGTTACGGTATGACCTACAAGATCAGCGTTTGTCCAAGTAACCGTATCACCCACTTGTACGGTGATATCAGATGGACCGAACGCAAAGTTCTGAATAGTGACATCTGTCGTAGATGCAACCGCACTGGAAGTGCCTGCCGATTCTGTTGTAGAGGACGATTCGACAGACACATCGTCTGATTCTGCTACTTCGTCATCCGAACTCGACATGTCACATCCGGCTCCCACCAGCATGAGAACGCCGAGCACTGCGGTTGCAGTAAGCAACCAAGGCTTGTTCATAGAAATTGTTAAAAGATAGCAACGTTAGTTTGTTGGAGACACTTTGTAGATACGTCCCTCCATGATATCGGAGAAGTAGATGTCACCCGTTTCTGAATCTACCGCCAAGGCAACTGGGTGCCCTACCTCATCGCGTCCACGACCCGAACGCTCCACAAGCGTTTCAAACGTAACAGCCGGCTGTTGCCCTGCCTCATGTGACAGACGCGCCAACTGCACGGTTCGCCCTGGCAACTCGCCTGTCTGCCCCGTCTTCCCAAACATAGTGAGAACAGCAAGAGATTCCGTTTCATCTGAAACAGGTAGCCCAGCAACACCCCCAGGATAGAAAGCAATATCTGTAGCTGTTTCTGTTGGATCCCAGCGATGCAACACCACTTCGGGAGTTCCTGCCGACTTCCCATCTACCACCGAAGCAAGTAACGACTCTTCGGATCCGTCCCAGGCCAAATTAAGCGGATCATGTCGAAGACCAGTCGAGTCGTGCACCTTTGCATACAACAGGCGATCGTTCGCAGACGTGCCCGTGTCACCGATCAAGAAACGACCTTCAGGATCATACGGATTCTGAGCGATTGCATACGCATTTCGCAATCCAACTGCCTGTACAACTGGAGACTGACGCCACGGACGAATGCCAAGCGGTTCAGAACCGTCTCGCTGAATCAACAGGACTTTCCCAGCCTCTTCAAGAGCATTTTGAGCACGCTCCCCTTCGAATCCTTCACCAATGTTAAACAGCAAGTGTGGCTCGTTTCGAACAAGCACTCCAACCCCACCCTGAATTTGATGTGATGGCTGACCGTCTACGTTTGCTTCAAAGATCTGCGTCAAATTCTCACCTACAACATCTCCGGACTCAGTCGTTGCAAACGTGACACGCGCAATACGATTCTTAAAAGGTGCCTCATCACCTTCTCCCTCTCGAGCCTGGTACAACAAGAACACATCACCACTTTGTTCAAAGTCAACTCCAAGTACAACCGAGGTCAGACCTGACTCCTCTGGTGGAAATCCAGGAATCGTTTCAGAAAGAGAAACGAACGGAGTCGCTTGTTTTGTCAGACCTTCATCTGTTCGTTGGAATGCGTGCACCTCTCCCGTAAGAGAAGAAACGAGTAACGTCTCACGATTTGGTGTAAATACCATTCGTGTTGCTTGTGGTACTTCTGCAACTTGCTCAAGTGAGAACGCTTTGCCTTCTGCAATCTGATAGGTTGCCTCACCTACAGCCTGTTCATTGGCCTCCTGTTCAGAATCTCGTGTGACAAACACCCAGATCAATCCGAGCACAAGAAGAATGGCCACCACCCAAAACACACGATTATTCATTTGTGTGGATGATGCCGGTGCATCAGAATCTGACATACGCTGTAGTAATAGAATGAATCCCTCGCTCCACGTATACTACGACATCATACAATCTGACTGAAGAAGTCTTGGGGGTATCTCACCTACCAACACGACGTAGAAGACAACACTGAAACAAAACACATCGCCCGACAAGGGCGATGTGTATTCAAACACTCCATTCTGTCTACACAGACAACCGCTTCGCCTTCGCAACCAAATAGTCCACCATCGCTCCAGCGATATCGTTACCCGTGCACTTCTGACAGCGCGCAAAGAAGCAAGGGAAGTTTGCCTCTGTTACGTAGTGATTGTCGTTCTCGTCGATCAAGATATCGACACCTGCAAACTCAAGTCCAAGCGATTGCGTCGCTTTAACCGCCGTCTGCTGAATCTCTTCTGAAAATACCTTGCCGGTCACATTCGGCTCATCACCAACATTCGAACGGAAGTCTCCTTCAGGAGCTGCGTATTCAATCGAATCAATCACCTTGTCACCCAACACAATCAAACGAGCAGAACGTGTCACATTGATAAACTGCTGCAAAATAGGATGGGCACGCTTCGAACGAACAAAGTCTCCGACCGAAAGAAGTGAAGACATCGAATCTACCTTCATTACACCCACACCGTGGCTTCCTCCAGGAACCTTGAGTGCCACAGGAAACCCACCAAGCCATTCAACAGATTTCTCAAGATACTCACGATTCTTTGGCACAAATGCCGTCATCTTTGGAGAGGGCACACCAACTTTCCCGAACACAAGATGAGGATATGGGTACACGCAATAAGAGTCACCCATGCCTTCGGTATTGCGCAATGTAGCCACTCCTTCACGGTACATTAGCTGCTCAATGGCACTTGCTGGCTTTCCAGTCGTAATGCGATAAAGCATATCACCGCGCTCAAGCTGTGGCGGATTCGAGGGATCAAAATCCCACGGGTCAATACGTACTAATTCAATGTCATCACGAGCCTCGATAGCTGCCTTAAACAAGCCGTACGATACGTCTTGCTCGTCACCCGAAATACAATAAAACTTCATAAAGTAGATAAACTAGTCATCCTCAAAAGACTACGTGGATGTACAGATGAACGCAACCTTACCAACTTCCACCGCCACCACCACCAAATCCTCCACCTGAGAATCCTCCACCTGAGAATCCAGAACTTCCGCCCCAAGAGCTTCCGCTCGAAGTACTCGCGGGAGGAGCGACAAATGCGGCACGCGACACAGACTGAATACTCGAAAGCATATGAGACACCACAAGCGCATCAACCATTCCATCTCCCACAAACCAATCTGGCGATCCTTTATAGATATCAGCAAATCGCTTTGCCCACTCCTCTTCCACCTGCAGTGCAACAGCAAACGGCAAATATTCTTCAAACAACTCTGTAAACTTTTCGGGCCCCTGGTGAAACGCTAAACGGTCTTTTTCTGCCGTCGTCAGGAAAAGCTTGAATCCCTTGATATGCTCAAGCGTTTCAACTCCTAGAGGCGTTCGCTTTGCCATAAAGAACGACAAAAGGAACAACAGCGCCGCAACGGGAATCATCAGGAAATACAGAACGCCCTCAAAATACGCCGCTGCAACAAACGCCAACACCACCAAACCAACAGAGAGAACAAGCCCACCCGCTACAAACCGTTTTGGAGTGTTGTTTGGATGGTTCGGGAAATATCCTCCTTCTACAACACTCGTGTACAACGCCTCTTGAATAACCGGCAGGTGTACATAGAACTTTCCCTTCAACGAAGATAACTTCACCGTCTTCTTCCTATCTTCTGCACCAAAAATGCCATCATAGACTTCTTGTTCGAATGCTGTTAGCCCGGAACCTGCTCCTGTTTGTTTTGAGGTCCGCGTAAACTCGAACGTCCACTTTCCTTTTCCTGTACGTACAATCTTCAAATAGCCATGAACTGCTAACCAGACAATCGTAGCAGTCAGGTCATGTGTATCCGCTTTTCTGTCGTAGACAACTCCAACCTCTGCAGGTTTCAAGCCTGGAGGAGGATCGTATTGCGCAATGATTGTTCCTCTCCCTCTTGGATCTTTTCCAAAACGTGCCCACAACCAAATCACGAATACAACCCCCAGAAGCGAAAGCAATAACGGAAACCATACGCTTAAGAACTTCCAAAGAGGCTGAAGTCGCAGCTCAACCGAAAGATCCTGTGTCTGGTACGGCTCAACCACCACGACGCTATCTTGTGGAACATACCGCTCTGCTTCTATGTGGATCGTGTGCTCACCCGGAGAAAGACGGAATGACTGCGGAGCTGTAACAACAGTTTCCTCCCCGTCGACCCAAATTGTTTCGTCAGCTGTCACACCTGGCACTACAAGGCGGACAACACCTGTTGGAGAAACGGTTTTAGCATCTAGTGACACAGTTGCTCGCACATCTTCGTGCGGTTCTAAATCCTGTGCAAACATGGTTACAGTGTTCTCATTGGTCAGCGTCGTGGTGCACCGTTCTTCCAAACCCTCTTTTGTTTGCACGGCACCAAAATAGGTTGGTGCACAGGACGCTACACGAATTACTTCTTGTACATTCACCTCTTCTGGAAACGAAATAGTGGTGAAGACTTCACGCACAGGAATGTCATACGCTTCTC
Source organism: Candidatus Doudnabacteria bacterium (assembly GCA_020429185.1). GTDB lineage: Bacteria > Patescibacteriota > JABMPQ01 > JABMPQ01 > JAGQLO01 > JAGQLO01. Next base: position 444 of record JAGQLO010000028.1, on the reverse strand, counting down.
CCACCAAATCCCACGTAAACACATCAGCAAGTTCTGTCGTCTCAAACGCATGTTCAACAACGTACTCAAAGCCAAACCACTGTCGCTGATACGCAGGATCTCCAACTGCCCGAATCGTGTATCCCTTCTGTGTGGGCGCGTGTGAAAACGCAATCTTCTCCCCATCGACATCTGTCACACGCTGCAGATCAACATCAAGAAGCAACTCGGTCTCATCAAATCCAGATGCGTTTCCGAGCGTACGCTCAAGAGTGACAGAACCATTCGGTCCGGACTGATACAGCACCCATTCCTGGACATGCACCGAACCGTCTAACTGCACATCTATCTCTACAAGCAACTGCGTAACAGCTTCTTCTTTACGCACCCTCGTTGTATCTACCACATCTACGGCAAACCCAGACACAACACTCAGCCCTTCATACGCGGAAATACCCGTAGCCT
>JAGQLO010000027.1 GCA_020429185.1 Candidatus Doudnabacteria bacterium | reverse complement strand
GGGTTGTGCTTGGCACTGTTTCAGGGAACTGGATACCAAGTTCCGTCCCTTCCGCTGTCGCAATCGCTTCCAGCTCGAGAATGAGCTCGAGTGCCTCTTCAGTTGGTAAGAAATCTTCTTCGAGCGCTGCAGCCGTCTCTTCAAGTGATGCACGTTGTGGAATAAGAGCACGCAGAGATTGCCGTCGGGAGCGGGCTGAAAGAAGTTCCTGCTCTGCTGTAACCTGTTCAGACTGTAGTACAGGAAACGTAGCTGTTACGGGGAGCCAGGCGAAGAAAACAATGGATCCGACAACAACAACGAGTCCAAGTGAGATAAGAACAAAGGAAAGATTGGTGTTGTTCATAGGACGGTATCTGAGCGCATCGACTCTTGGTCAAGCGTGACGGTAATCACGAACGTCAGGTTCTCCGAGAGGGTGAGGTTTGACGAGGGGGAGGTCACGGCGACAATGTATGGAGATTCTCCAAGAGCATCGACAAAGGCGAGGAACTCTTCGCGTGTTGTAGCAAATCCGTTGATTCGTACGCCTTCAGGAGCAATGCTCATATCGGAAGAAGCAATACGTACATTCTCTGGTGTGCGTTGGGCAAGATCGACCAAGAACGGTGTCCAGCGCAGACGCTGTGTGTGAACCTGCTGTGTACGAGAGGCGAGGGCATTTACATCATCTACGAGCAGCTCCATCTCTGAAAGGGTTTGGTCCTCGACGGTAACAGGAACGTGATCTGCAAGCGTGCGTCGCTCATTGATCGCGTCTTGTAGGACAAATTGGAGGCCATAGAGATATCCGAGGAACACAAGTGCTCCCATGACAATCGCAACTGATGAAGTAATGAAACGTGAGCGGACCTTTGCAAGAGCACGCGCGTCACGAATCGTTCGAGGAAGGAGGTTAAGTGGGCGAGCTCCTTCTTCTGGCGAGGCATCTGCATGTGCTCGAGCCGCAAGTCCAAACGCAATAGCATGTGCACGTGCAAACGCATCGGTGACAAGCTTTGTAGAGACGAGTGGGAGGCTCGTAAGAACATCCGCCTTGCTGATAGGGGTCCCAACTTGCAGTGAGAGGTATGAATCAACACCTGGAAGATTGGCAAGGGGTCCCGAAAGGACGATTTGATTCACCTTTTGAGCAGTGCCTGAAGTGGAGTGTGTACCTGCAAACGAAAGAACCTTCGAGAGTTCTGTGGCGAGAGTATCTAAGAACGGCTTAAGCGTTCGAAGGGTTTGCTCTTCGTCCCATTGATCATCATGTCCAGATCGTAAGAATGACGCGACCGCTTCAGGTTCTGCAGAAAGGGCGGAGACGAGAGCTGAAGAGATTTCGTCATGCGGCAAAGAGATGCTCGAGGTGTAAATGATCTCTTCAGGGGAAAGCAGAACAAATGTTGCGTCAGAAGAGGCAAGAGAAAGATAGAGCACGGGGGGCTGTACATCCTCTCGAGTAGTTGTCTCTGAGGTAGACGCATCGGGTGTGCGTGTTGCGCCTTGAATAGCGCGATAGAGACCAGAAGACGTGGGCTCAACAGCGGCAGGTGCCAATCCCGCTTCTTGAAGAAGAGTGAGCGATTCCTCAACGAGGTCTGTTGGGGCGGCTGCAACCTGTACAGATGTTTCAGAATTAGTACGTCGTGTGACATGCCAGTCGTACGTCATTTTCTCAATCGGGAGTGGAATCTGCTCGTCAACCATCCATGGAATACGCTCTGCAATAGGAGTCTCTTTCTCCGTAGGAAGTTCAAGGGCACGCAAGAACGTTTTTTGCTCAGGGAGGTGTAGCACTGCTTGCTTTCCAGAAAAGGATGCAGGTGTCCCCGCCTTAAGAGCTGCTTGAATATATTCAGCAACGCGAGCGCTGTCCTGAACTTCTCCATCTACAACAAGGCCTTCTGGAAGATCCAGTTCCGCATAGGCGCGAAGCTTGTAACGATTTCTTTGTGACTCAAGCTGAACGAGTGTCAGCGTTCGGTCAGTAAAGGTAATCGCGATTGGTAGGGTGGAGGCCATGTCTCTTAGTTTCCGGGAGTTTCTTCATCCCATGACAACAGTGTATACGATCCTGTTGCTGGGAACGATGGGGGCGGACCATATGTAAGGCTAGAGTCGTAGATCGTGTCGGTCGTTGTATAGCCCGAACACGTAGCTCCACCTTCACAGACCCAGCCCCAGGTCCAAACGCCATTTGAAATCGTACTTCCATAGGTTTCAATCGAGTTGAGGACGTTCCCTTGGTAGTAATATCGCTGCGTGCTGCCGTTCTGCGCCATCATGGCTGCATCAATCACGAGATCAGCTGGAGCGTAGCGTGGAATAAGCACATCCTGTTGTGCAATGAGACCAAGGCTATGCTCCCCATTACGGGCAAGATATTGAATATCGTCATGAATGATGATGCTCTTATCGTCCACGCCAGCAGGGAACGTAGCGGCAGCAACGGTCGCACGACCATTTACCGTGCCGCTTACCCACGTCTTGTCTTCCAAAAAGATCAAGCCGTTGTCAGGAATCGGAACATTCGTAAATCCGCCATGTACCTGTTCTTCACGGATATCAATCTGGCTATCACCAGGCTGGCCTTCAACGTCAAATCCATTGGTGGACCAAACGCGACGCACACGATAAATCGACAGCGTGCCATCCGCATGGAACTCTACGTGGTAGCCATAGCACTGACCATTACACTCGCCCAACGCAATACCGTCTGCTTGTGCGTCTGTCTGAATCTGAGAGAGGTCGATCGTCACTGTTTCAAAGTCGACCGCGGCAACTTGCTCATCGGGCGGGAATTGCCACAGCTCTGTTGGACTTCCGTCACCCCAGATACCAGGCATCTCCTCGTTGTTACAGCCGTGCTCAGGTCCACAGATATAGGTGTCTTTTGGAGTGAGGACAAGCGAGTCTGCAACGCCGTCAAAACGAATTCCTCCGTTCGCATGCACGGTACCAACTGTGTTTTCCGTGTCTCCAAACCACACGTTACTGTTGGTGAGGAATCCAAATGATGCAAGCGACTGGCGACCAACACGGGCACGAATTGTGCGTTCCACGCTTGGAGTTGTATTTGTTCTCCCAGTTGAAACCACTTCAACAATCGTTGAACCAATGGGTGGCGGGATGATTTCAAGCTCAAACTCCCCTATTTGTTCGTTGTTGGCATTCAAGAATGGATGGATATATGGACCAGGGAGTCCGGTGCCATCTTGGTAGTCGTCTGCGTCATGGGCAAGATGCCAGCGATAGTAGTCGATGCCAGCCTCCGCAATTTCGAGTGATTGTTCGCGTAGGTGCTTTCGCGTTGCAACCTGATGTTCCGTCACAATCAGTCCAACCAGAGCAAGCCAAATAAACACTACAATCGTGACAAAGATAAGTGCGACAACCATTACGGCGCCTGCCTGTTGTGTTTGTGTGTAGGAAGTACGTTGCATAGCCTACAGATTGTCTTTGAGGTTGCGGGCTTGAACGCGGTCGGTGAGCGTAAATGCGTCTGGCGGAGCACCAACAACGGAATCAATGGTAAGTGTAATTTGCACAAGTCGTATCTGACTTACGTCAATGGGGGCCGATAGTGCGGGCTCATTTCCGGTAAAGCTTCCATCGTAGTAACTAAAGATCGTCGGATTGATCACGTCCGTTGCGATAGTCGTGAACACCTCTGTTCCTTCGTCGTAGAGAGCGGGCGTCCCGACTGGCTCAATAAGCCCGCGCTGAATCTCATCACCAACAGTCACGTAACGAACACGCTCTGTTGCCCCGTCGGTATCAACGTCTGCGTAGAAAATGAACTCTGTTGCGGTCGCAGTGTCGATCGCAAAGGAGCCGTTGTCGGACTGTGTGAGCTGACGAATATCCGGCTTCATTTCTTCTAGTGCGGAACGTGCAGTCTCTTGAGCAAGAATTTGCTGTGTTTCACGTCGATTGATGTCGTATCCTCGCACAATCATGGCGTAGATCGCCGTGATGATAAGAGATGTAACTCCAAGTGCCACAACAAGCTCAACGATCGTAAGACCGCGTTCAAAGGTTCGTTCAGTGTCGGCGTGCTTATTGGACATTGAGCTGAACATCAAGGCTGCTGTTTGGGAGGAGTGAAGCAGGAAGAGCTGGGGTGCTCTGATTCAAGGTGAATGGAGCCTGCGCCTCCACATCATACGTGTCCCATTCCAAGCCTGTAATCGTCAGCTGTCCGTTTGCGTCTGTTTGATGTAGTTCTTCGTACTTGTAGATCGGAAGATTGTCTGGAGGCGGAGCTCCGTTTGGATAGGATCCAATAGTCTTTGACCCACGCACGATTACAGGAACATTCGGCACAGCAACAAGTGTGCCATTGTCATCAAGCGTAGCGGCATAAATGTCCCAGTCACCATTGCGTTGGTCTGCCCATGAGAAGACCACGGTGCCTAGGCCATCGTCGAGCACAACGACATCTGGGTTTGCTTGATCTGCGCCAGAGGCATCGCGACTCACAAGTTTGTCATGGTCCCAATGCTCTGTTCCGTCTCCATTAATCATGGTCGCGTACACATCAGGATCTCCATTACGGTCGTCTATCCAGGTCACAACAATGCGATCGTCAGAAAGTGCAGCAATTGCTGGCTGTGACTGTGTTGTACCAGCTGGAGCGTGTCCAATTAGAACGTCAACTCCGTACACGGGCGCACCAGTTTCTTTTTCAAAACGCTGTAAGTAGATGTCGCCTGCATCGTTGCGGTCGTCGTGCCAAGCAACGACAGGGTCGCCAGAACCAAGGACAAGGAGTTGCGCGTCTGTCTGAGTGGATCCAGTTGCGGCAGCGTCAACATGTGCTCGCTGGTTGTTTCCCCACAAACCGGAGCCAACGGTATCGACGCGGTGAAGATAGATGTCATCGTCCCCGTTACGGGCGTCTTGCCAGGCAACATAGAACTCATCGATCGGCTCTGTCTCCCCTTCTTCACCACCCTCTACAGGTTGCTCGGCAGTGTGGTCACGCACGACTTGAGGGTTCGTTTGAGCCGATCCAGTAGGTGCCTGATCAATGCGGGCTTCCTGCACAAGAGTGTAATCACCTACGGCATTGCAGCGCTGCAGGTAGATGTCACCTTCGTCATCTCGGTCGTCATTCCATACAACAGCACAGCCCGTGTCTTTGTCAGCGGTTACCCATGGGTTCTGTTGATCTGCGGCATTGGCATTGGTAAGAACCTTTTTCGGACCATTCCAGAGATCAGTTCCAAGAGAATCAAACTTCTTCAAGTATACGTCGAGGTTTCCATTGCGGTCGTCCGTCCAGCCGAGGAATACATTCTGTTCTGAGTCTACGGCAATAGTAGGGGCCGCTTGGTTTGCCTGTCCATCTGCCTGTAGGTCTACTTCCCATCCTGGAGTTTGGTCTGAAACGTCCCATTCCTGGCTATAGGTGTTCCATTTGTTGTTTCGGAAGTCGTTCCAGCCAAACAGAACTTCATCGCCCGTCACGAGCGTCATGACAGGATCAATCTGGTCTTCTGAACCTTCATCCGTATTCACAATCCATTCGCTTGAGAACGTTCCAGCAACCGTTGAGAGCGTGAGTGTAGACGTCAGATCAATGGCAAAGGTGATCTCTGTAACCTCACCTACCACAATCGATGCATCGGCAGGGTCTGGGTTTGGGTTGTACGTTGCAGAGGCAGGGTTCAAATCTACAGTATAGGTTTGTGCAGAGCTGTAGCCCTCCTTGGTAACTTCAATGTGATATCCCTCGTTATCCGGTTGAAGGGCATAGAAGAAGACATCGCCGTTTACATCAGAAAGTTGAGATGCATCAACGACTGGATCTCCGTTTGTAACATGAACTGTGGCTCCAGAAACAGCAGTTCCGTTGGCATCAATCACATGCACAAGAAGTGTTCCGCGGTTGTCCTCTGACTCAATTCCGTCTGGGGCAAAGTGTGAGGTGAGAATGATTGGATTTACACTTTGAACGTCCACACTTTGTAGCTCCACTTGTACGCGCTTGTAGTCCCAAGGGAAGACGTCTGGAGAAGCAGGGTCTGTTACGAGTCCATCGAACGGGTCGTCAATGTATTGAACTGTGGTGGTCATGGTGAACGTAGCATCGCTCTCAGTCACTGTTTGTGTTGCCTCTAAAATGCCATCAGGCCACCCTCCTGCGACACCAATAGAGTCGTACGGAAGATTTCGGATGGTTTCCATGTGTCGCTGGCCGATCGACGTGGCAAGCGTGCGCGACTTGCTATCTTGTACGCTGCGAATCCCACCGACAAAGAGTGCTGCCATGGCCGTAAACACGATTCCAATGATCAAAATACCGATAAGGGCCTCGGTGAGTGTGAATCCTTCTTCGCGTGTTGGAACAACGTGTGTCGGCAGACGCATACAAGACGGACTAGAACGTATCGATCAATGAATAAATCGGCGAAATCACGGAAACGGCCACAATTCCCACAGCGGCCCCAAGAATCACCATGAGAACAGGTTCAATAATCGAAGAGAGGTTGTCGGTCGTACGAGTCACATCTTTCTCATAGAACTCGCCCAGGTCTGCAAGAACCGAGTCCAAAGTTCCTGTTTGTTCACCTACTGATACCATTTGACGTACAACAGGTGGGAACAACGCCTCGGCCTCTTCTGTTCCTAAGGCTTCCGAAATGGCGACACCCTTCTTTACCTGCTCTGCTGATCCCGTCATGATGTCTTTAAAGTACACGTTTGCAACAACGTCCCTCACGATCTTAAACGTCTCTACGATTGAGATGTCAGAAGCAAGAAGAATGCTGGTTGTGTTGGCAAAGCGAGCAAGGTTCACCTTACGAATGACATCGCCAAATAGCGGGAAGTGAATAAACGTCCAGTGAAAAGCACGCTTTCCCTGCTCTGTTCGCCGCCAAGCAACGAGAAGAACGACAAACAAGACAATTCCGATCAGGACAAAGAATCCGTATTGCTGCACAAAGTCTGAAAGGCCAATAAGTGCACGGGTGGTAATGGGGAGATCTGCATCCACGTCTCGGAAAATGTCGACAAGCTGAGGAAGGACATACACAATCATCACGCCCGCAACAACAAGCATCACAGACAGAATCACAACTGGGTACAACATGGCGCCCCGCACCTTCGCGACAAGCTCGTAGTCTTTTTTTAGCTGCTCCGCTAAGTCATCGAGCGTTTCTTCAAGAGTACCGCCAAGTTCACCAACAGCAACCATGCTGGTGTAAAACGGTGGAAAGACCTTTGGGTGCTCCTTTAGGCTATCTGTCAGAGTTTGTCCGCGTTCAACGCGTGTCTTCACATCCGAGATGATTTCCTTTAATACCGTGTTCTCTGTCTGTTCTTCGAGAATCTGCAGGGCGTGTGTAATCGAAAGACCTGCCTTGATCATGATCTGCAGGTGTCGCGTAAGAAGAACGCGCTCCGTCATCTTTACACCAGAAAGGCCTGGAATTTTGATGTTCTTGCTTCCGAGTGAGCCCTTCTTTCCATCCTCGTCGGCGGAAATGAGAAGCAGACCTTGGGAGCGAAGGGTGGAAGAAAGCTCCCCTCGATCTTTTGCAAGAAGTGTTCCCTTTTGGACAGAGCCGTCCTTAGCGTGCGCGACGTAAGAAAACTGTGGCATACAAATTACGCGTTTGTAACACGAAGAATCTCCTCAAGTGTCGTTACACCGGTCACGATCTTGATAAATCCATCCTCAATCATGGTGATCATTCCTTTCTTGAGAGCAGCCTCTTGGATTTCCTCGGATGTCGCCTCGCGTGTCACCAAATCTTTCATGTCTTCATCCATCTCAAGAACCTCGTAGATACCAATTCGTCCTTTATATCCGGAGTCGCCACAGGATTTGCAACCCGTACCACGAGAGAATGGAAGGTCCTTGAGTGTCTTACCCTTTTCAATAATGCGCTCTCGTTCCAGGATCGAAAGAATATGCGGAACATCTACCTCCTTTTCGATCGCGTTTAACATGGCCTGTTCCGGCTCAATTCGTTCCATACAGTCGGTGCAGATCCGTCGAACAAGACGTTGAGCGATCACCATGTTAGCGGTAGAGGCAATAAGGAACGGCTTAATGCCCATGTCGATGAGACGAGGCATGGAACCAGCCGCAGAGTTTGTGTGCAGGGTCGACAAGAGTAAGTGTCCGGTCAGGGCAGAATGAATAGCTGTTTCTGCTGTCTCTGCGTCACGGATCTCACCTACCATAATGATGTCCGGGTCCTGACGAACAAGCGAGCGAAGTCCTGAGGCAAACGTAAAACCAATTTTTGCGCGCACCTGACTCTGGTTAATGCGTGGCATGCGGTACTCAATCGGGTCCTCGACCGTGGCAATATTCACTCCAGGTTGGTTCAACACGTTCATAACCGAGTACAGCGTTGTGGTCTTACCAGATCCGGTTGGTCCGGTAACGAGAATCATGCCGTGTGGTTTCGCAACGTTTCGTTTCACAATTTCTAATACGGAGTGCTGGAAGCCTAGCTGTTCGAGCGTCAGAATTTGCGAACCTTCATTCAGCAAACGCATCACAATCTTTTCGCCATCAAAGACTGGCATAATCGAAACACGGAACGACACGCGATAGCCTTCGCGCTCAATCTTAAAGCGTCCGTCTTGAGGAAGGCGGTGTTCGTCAATCTTCAGACTGGTCAGAATCTTGATACGTGCAACGACACCTGGGTAGATCGGCTTTGGAAGAACAATCATGTCCTGCAAGATTCCATCGATGCGAAAGCGTACGACCACCTTCTGCTCCATCGGCTCAATGTGGATGTCTGATGCACCCTCGACAATCGCGTTGTCAACAATTGTGTCGACGATCTTAATAAAGGGAAGGTCCTGCGCCATCTTGGCAAGATCTTCTTCGTTGGCTTGAGCAGCAGAAAGCGTCTGTTCAATAATCTCGTTGAACTCTACCTGGAGTCCACGACGATACTGGGCAAGCGTGTCTCGAATACTATCGGGTGGAGCGAGATAGACTTGCATAGAAAGACCAAGGGTCTTTTTGAGCGATTCAATCGTCTGCAAATCAAGCGGGTCCGCCATGGCAATCGACACACCATCACCCTCTTTGCGAAACGCAACAACCGTTTCTTGCTTTGCAAGATCCTCAGGAACAAGGAACAGAACATCCTTATCAATGGTCTCCCGTACGAGATCTACAAACGGAACATTGATCACTTCGGACCATGCACGATACAACTGCTCCTCCGAAGCAATGCCCTCTTTTAAGAGAAGGCTACCGATATCCGTACTTTCAGAGTCAGCTCGCTCCTTCATGCGCAAAAAGACCTCAGAAGGCAAGGTTCCATTTGCAACAAGGGTTCTCTCAATATCCTCAGGGGTGAGGAGCATGTTCGTAAGTGTAATTGTGTGTGTTCTAGTGCATTCAGACAGTCGTCGAACGAATATCTGAATACCTTGAACTTGCCTATTTTAACACAAAAAATAGGCATCGTCAAAACGCAAAATCCACAAGAAAAAACCCCTCGAGAGCGCGAATCTCAAAGGGTGTGCATGCAGCCACATTGGCAGAAGGAGACTAGAACGAGCCTCCCAGGCGAACCGCGGCACCGAGGCCATCGTCCGTGAGACCGAAGTCCAGGCCGCCGAGAACGCCAGAAGCCTTGGCCGAGCCGGCGGCGCTCTCCAGCGAAGAGCCCACGGGAGCCGAGTCGCCGTCCGGCAGGAGCATCATGAGAGCTCCGCCAGCGATCGCCGCAAGCCCAACGCCGAGCATGGCTCCGCCGATCTTCTGGGTCTTCTCGCCGCCCTCCTTCATGCGCGCGGCCGGGTTCAGGCCGTGCACCTGAGGATCTGCGCCGGAGACGACCTCGTTTCCGTGGTCCAACACGGTCCCACCAGCGGCGGTGAACAGAACCCCAGCGATCGTGGTTGCCAGCCCGGCAGACCGCCACGGACTCTGCTCGATCCACGGACGCTTGTGGGCCGACAGACTCGGCACACGTCCGGCCACGGGTCGCGCAGCAGGCGCTCGAACGGGAGATGCAGCTCGCTGTGCACGGGCAGGCGGAGCAGGCTCACCCGGAGCGCGAAGTTCCGGAAGCAGGTCAGCGGCACAGAAGGTCTCGCCTGGGCGGATTGGGTTTACCCGCAACGCCCAGAAGAAGTTGGCCTTCAAGCGCTTCCGGCGCACATCACAACGCTTGAGGTCGCGGGCCAGCGAGACGATGCGGTAGTCACCCACCTCTGCCTCGTAATCCGTCCACTCTGCCCTGGTGGCCGGCTGCTCGAGTAGCGCTCCGTTCGGACCGTGCCGGCCGGGCTGCTCGAAGTAGACCATACCGCGCATCTCACCGCTCACGCGATCACGCTGAACATCGAAGTGGACCCAGGGGTTCACTGACGTCACGCGCCGCTCAGGCGGCATCAAGACCATTCGAACTACCGACGTCATGACGTAGCGCATGAAGTCGGGGAAGTCCGAATGAGCCCAGTCCAGACGGCCCTCAATGACGATCGGGTGTACCTCATAGCCTGTACGGTTCGCGAGCGCAACGGTCGCCCGTACGCTGCTGCCAGACGGCTGAGCTGGCTGTGTCGCAAGCGTCACGATCAGCACGCGAGAGTATCCCTCTTGCTGCATCTTCGTGAGTGCACACTCGTACGGCGCCTCGAGTCCGCATGGGACTGCCCAACCAGACTTGTCGGGCAGGTTTGCACGCCAGGCGTGCATGCTCCGGAAGTTGGCTTGGACATTCTGCAAGGACGCGACGCGTGCCAACTCCGGGATCGACGCATTGAAAAGCGCCGACATCGGGTTGTTGGTCGTGCCCGTCGAGAGGGCGCTCGCGGTGGTCGCATCGTAGAACGCGATCACTCCGATGATACCCTGCTCCATAGCCGGCATCTGCTGGACGGGTCGCGCAGCCTTCGGCTGCCGGCGTACCGAACGTGTCCGGTCCTTCCCCCAAGCGGGGTTCACCAGGGCGCCACCCACGGCGACAAACGTCACCAGGACCGCCATCGCGATCCACTTCAACCAACTCATGACCTCTCCTCGCCCCCTCGGGCTGCTCGCACGATTTCTCGTGCGGCTGAAACGGCAACGCTCCACGCCTAGAGCGTCAAGTTCTGCCAATGATTGTTAAATTGCTCTCTAGCACAGACCGAAAACCATACAATAATCTGCGGAAAATGCAACTTTTTGCATGTAGAGAGGGTTACCCCCTTGCGCATGCGCGAAAGAGTGCGTATTCTTCCTCCGTTCGCATCGGGGCGTGGCGCAGTGGTAGCGCATCTGCTTTGGGAGCAGAGGGTCGCTGGTTCGAATCCAGTCGCCCCGACCAGAACAGTTTTACAGAAGTTTGTGCACACAAAAAAGCGCATACATCTTCGTTGCGCGGGTATAGCATAGTGG
>JAGQLO010000026.1 GCA_020429185.1 Candidatus Doudnabacteria bacterium | reverse complement strand
TCACATGCTTTCTTCGTGGAATGCGTGCGCGGACCTCGTCGTACCACTGTTCTGTCGTTGGGTAGCCCGCCTCTTGAAGAAAGCGATTGATAAGAACGGCGTGCGTGTCCTCCTCGGTACTCCACTTATCCATAAAACTGCGGATAATAGGATCACGACCGGTTGAGGTTCGGCAAAGCTCTTCGTAATAAATCTCAGTGAACTTTTCAATGTCTCTCATGTACACCAAGACAGGCAAAAAGCGTTCGTCGAGCTCATGCTTAGACACCTCGGACCATTCAATAGTGCTGATGAAATCATTCGTCAGCCGGCGCTCCTGATTGGTGTACCAATCGAGAACGTCATGTTCGTGTTCAAATGCGCTCATTCGGGCAAATTAGAAATCCATTCCTGGTACCCCCGGCAGGACTCGAACCTACAACCTACAGGGTAGAAACCTGTCGCTCTATCCAGTTGAGCTACGGGGGCTTGAGCACATCCTACGGGGCGTGACCCCGAGAGACAAGCGCTTACTTGCGATTCCTTCCGTGCGCTGCCTTATAGACCTCTTTCAGATGCCTGTTTGTGAGGTGGGTATAGATCTGTGTCGTGGTAATCGAAGAGTGACCAAGCATTGTCTGCACCGCACGAATGTCGGCTCCATTTGTAAGCAGATCTGTTGCAAACGAGTGACGAATCGTGTGTGGAGTCACCTTCTTCATAATCCCGGCCTTTGTGGCAGCCTTTTTCACAAGTCGTTGAACGGAGCGAGCGGTGAGGCGTCGTGACGTGTCCTCTTCCCCAGAGAATTTCTGTCGCGTTACGTGTGGATGATTAATGAAGAGGGGAATCAGTGGATCATCTCGCTTTGCTAGATACATACCAAGCCATTGCTTGGCGGTGGAAGACAAAAACACAAGGCGTACCTTGTCTCCCTTTCCGCGCACGGAGAATTCTTCTTTGTCGAGACGAACGTCATCGCGATCAAGTCCAATCAACTCAGAAACACGTAAGCCGGTAGAGAAGAGAAGCTCGAGGATCGCCTTATCACGATAGCCGCGCAGATCCTCCTCATCTTCAGGTTCCGCTTCTGAAAGGAGTCTCTCTAGTTCTTCGGGCTCGAGGAACTCGATTTCGCGGTCAGGCGTATCGGCCAACTCAAGCTTTTCTGCAGCGAGTGTCTCCACGTCATTTTTTGCCAAGTACTTTAAGAACGCACGCAAGGCGATCACGTAGTAGTTTTGTGTGACTTTTTTCAGAGTGCGACCATCTCGACCTTCCATGCGGTTAAGCTGTAGACGAAACGTACGGACCTTTTGCAGGGTAATCTGCTGTGGATCTGTAATATCAGTCATCGCCGCAAAGGTACGCAAATAGTGATCGTAGTTGCGAATCGTCAGCGGAGAATGACCACGTTCAATCTCACTGTATTCAAGAAAATCAGTAATAGCACTGTCGAGAGCATTTGGCATGCGGAAAGAGTAGCATGACACGGGTTAGATCACTCTGCGGACTGTGACAAAATTAAATGCCCCGTCGGAAGCAGCGCAAACGAGGCGCTGGCTATCCGACGAGGCGTGCGGTCCATATGCTATCGCTCCTCCGGGATCCGCTCGAAGGGCGCCGACAGTTGCCAACGTGCGACAACGCAGCTGGCACGGTGGGCATCCAGCCCACGATCCTCCTCGCACCCTACAGGGCGGGATGCTGTGTGCTCTGAGATGCACACAAGAGGAACTGTCGTGTTTTATCTGCTTTTAGGGTGCAAACCTCCCGTGCTGTGGCTCACTGTCCGTCTCTTGGCCATCTCAGATTGGTCCAAACCGACGAACGTGAGCTGGTGTTCGTTCCTGACAAAGGCCAGCAGCCGAGTGGCCACTGATTCAGGATTCGATAAAAGTAACATAGAAAGAGATATTGTCAATAGTTAGTAGACTTGCACAATAAAGAAAAGCAGAGTAAGCTCTGATCAATTAAGGGTTTTTCCCTTGTTCACGCCGTTTCTGGCGACTTCCGGTATGCGTTTTTCCGGGGTTTTGCTGGAGCTGGCGCTCGTTATTCATGTAAAAACGCGCATATGCTTTCAAAGCGAAAGAAGGATAATCTCATTAAGAAGTACGCTCAGAAGAAGGGCGACACAGGATCGCCTGAAGTACAGGCAGCTATTTTGACGGCAGAAATTGATGAGTTGGCAAAGCACCTCAAGAATCATCGAAAGGACTTCTCCTCACGAAACGGTCTCTTGGCAAAAGTGGTAAAGCGTCGAAAGCTCCTCGCCTACCTGGCAAACGAAGACATGGAGCGCTACAACAAGATTACGGACGATCTCAAGATCAAGAAGATGGCGTTCGACGGTCCGAAGACCTCGCTCAAGTCTGACTCGCAGCTCGATTCAGGAGTAGATGAAGACGACATGGATGACGAGGACAGCATGGAAGAAGACAAGTAGTCTGATCGCTAACACCCACACACATGACACCAAAAAGTAAGCAATCACCGCAGCGTGTCGGGGTCTTTGTAGATACACAAAACCTCTTTTACGCAGCAAAGTACCAGTATAAGGCACGCGTACACTTCGGAAACATCTTGAAAGATGTTGTCGGAGAGCGGCAGCTTGTTCGTGCGATTGCGTATGGAATCAAATCAGAAGAGGGAGATGAACAATCATTTTTTGAGGCGCTCGAAAAGCAAGGGTTTGACGTCAAAGTAAAGCCGCTGCAGATCTTCTATGGTGGAGCAAAGAAAGGCGACTGGGATATCGGAATTGCCATGGATATTATGCGCCTTGCCTCTAAGCTCGATGTTGTCATCTTACTTTCTGGTGATGGTGACTTTGTTGACCTTCTCGAGCATGCGGTTTCGCTCGGATGTCGTGTAGAAGTTGCTTCATTTGGAACATCTTCATCACATCGTTTGCGAGAGGTAGCAGACGACTACTACGACCTCGATGGAAACGACAATTACCTCATGCAAAAAGGTCGTGTCCGAGTATCAGCACGGCGACAAGCACCCAGCGGTGCCGGAATGCGTGCTGTTGAGTCGCGCATGAATGCAGATGACGTACGAGAGACCAGCACGAGAACTGATTCAGTAACAGCAACAAGCGACGGACGCACAGTTGAAACACTCGAGCCAGGCATTGAAATCGTACACAAAGCAAAACCAGTTGCGACAACTACCTCAAGAACATCAGCAGGCTCGTCAGTTTCTGAATCGAAAAAAAGTGTGTCTGCGCGAAAGCCTGGCACGGCGCGACGAGCAACGACAAGTAAGGCAGTCACTCGAAAAGCGGCGACTAAGAAAAACTCGACAAAGAAGAAATAGGTCGCTACCGTTTCCTTGCCTCCTTAGAACCATTTAGTTCAGTATTTAACTACTCCGCACAAAACCTACCGAACGGGATGCAGAGACTTTCGAGGAGGAAGTCTTAGATCCCAGTCGATAGGGGGGCGTAGCGGAGCCAACTCTATGTCAGCAGAGCAATTCTCTGCGGAGATCGGAGGGCGGACACTCACGCTTTCAACCGGTCGACTTGCACAACAGGCAAACGGCGCTGTGCTCGCACAATACGGTGATACCGTTGTGCTTGCGACAGCCGTCATGTCAAAAGAAGTTCGTGACGACGTTTCGTATTTTCCCTTGATGGTGGACTACGAAGAAAAGTTGTATGCGGGCGGAAAGATTAAGGGGTCTCGTTTCATGAAGCGAGAGGGACGTCCTTCAGACGAAGCAGTGCTTACCGCACGTCTGATTGACCGTTCATTGCGTCCACTGTTCCCTCAGCACATCCGTGAAGACATTCAGGTCATTGTCACTGTGCTTTCATACGATGACGAGAATGAGCCAGATGTGCTCGGATTGATTGCTGCGCAGGCAGCACTCGCCATCTCAGACATTCCAATGGATGTCATGGTTGCCGGTGTCCGCGTGGGACGAATCAATGGAGAATGGGTCTTAAATCCAACAGTCGAAGCAACGAAGAAGTCTGACCTTGATCTCTTCTTGGCTACAACAGAGGAAAACACGGTTATGATCGAAACCGGGGCAAATGAAATTGTCGAAGAAGACTTCCACGAAGCA
Source organism: Candidatus Doudnabacteria bacterium (assembly GCA_020429185.1). Lineage (GTDB taxonomy): Bacteria > Patescibacteriota > JABMPQ01 > JABMPQ01 > JAGQLO01 > JAGQLO01. Next base: position 7,824 of record JAGQLO010000026.1, on the reverse strand, counting down.
CTGAAGTTTGGCCGAAAGCACGCACGTCCTGTGTTGCAGCTGATCGCAGATATGCAGGCAGCAGTTGGAAAACCGAAGCAGGAAATTCCAGCCGAAGAACTGTCGGTTGAGGTTATCGAGAAACTTCGTGAAAAAGCGTTACCAACCTTCGACGAAATCTTGTTTGCAGAAAAGAAAGATGATCGAAAGGGGGCGTTGAAGCGCTTCATTAAACAAACCGTCAAAGAAATGACGGCGGAGAATGAAGAGTTGAACGGAGGCATGCTCGCTGAAGAGCTCTATAAAATGGCAGAGCGTCATGTAAGTGACGAGATTCTAGCGAAGGACCGACGGCCAGGGGGTCGAACGCTTACAGAGGTTCGAACGCTTGAAGTAGATACGGGGTTGTTGCCACGAACACATGGATCTGGGTATTTCATGCGTGGAGAAACACAGGTACTCACAACGACAACGCTTGGTTCCCCTGGAGACCAGCAAATCGTGGATGGAATGCGTGAGGAGTTCAAGAAGAACTACTTCCACCACTACAATTTTCCGCCATTTTCGGTGGGCGAGGTGAAGCCGCTACGTGGGCCATCGCGTCGTGATATTGGACACGGAGGACTTGCTGAAAAGGCTCTTCTGCCGATGCTTCCAGATCGTGAAGAGTTCCCGTACACGATCCGAACAATGTCTGAAGTGTTTGGATCCAACGGATCATCTTCAATGGCTTCTACATGTGGATCCTCTCTCGCACTGATGGATGCGGGTGTGCCTATTAAGAAGGCTGTTGCTGGTGTGGCAATGGGACTTGTATCCAATGACAAGGGAGACTGGAAGGTTCTGACAGACCTTCAGGACCTTGAGGACTCAGACGGAGGAATGGACTTCAAGATCACAGGAACACGAGACGGAATTACCGCTATTCAGCTCGACACAAAGACACATGGTCTTTCTGACGAGATTGTGGCGCAGACGCTGACACAGGCTCGAGACGCACGTATGCATATTCTCGATGCAATGGATGCAGTAATCGCAGAACCACGGCCTGAATTGTCTCCGTACGCACCTCGTATTACAACGCTGCGTATTCCTGTCGACGAAATTGGAACAGTAATTGGGCCTGCTGGAAAGCAGATCAACGAGATTTTGGACGAAACAGGCGTCGATGGTATCGACATTGAAGACGACGGTCTCGTCATGATTACCTCGCGCAACGCGGAGGCAGCTGAGAAGGCAGAAAACTGGATCAAGGACCTCACACGTGAAATCGCTGTTGGAGAGGAATTCACGGGTGAAGTTGTGAAGGTAATGGACTTCGGTGCGTTCGTGGAACTCGTTCCAGGAAAAGATGGAATGATCCACATTTCAAAGCTGATTCCAGGCGTTCGTGTAAACGCAGTTACAGATGTGCTCAACATGGGCGATGAGGTAACGGTGAAGGTGCTCGAAATCGATGATCAAGGGCGCATCAATCTTGGTCTCATGGCCAAAGAAGGTACACCGGCAACAGAACTCAAGGTAGAGGGTGGTAGCGGCGGAGGAGATCGCGGCCAACGACGTGGTCCACGACGAGACCGTTAATCCTGTGGAACAACAGGGGAGAAGTGCTACAGGGCGTGATATCACATCACGCCCTGTTTGCTACACTACAGCGAAGGCCATTTCTGCCTTCGTTTCACGTCTTTGTTCGTATGTCGCAGCGTCGGAAACAACAGGAAGCCCAGGAGCGCAAACAACGTGCACGCATGGCTGTTCTCGTCTCGTTGTCGCTTATCGTGCTCGCACTCGCGATTGGCTTTGGTGTGTGGTGGCAGTTTTTGCGTAGTAAGCCAACCGCTGCTTTTTTGCCAAGAAACCCCGTTTCGGTTGTCTTTGTGAATATCAATAGTGAATCGAGCCAGGTGAAGGCGATCAAGGACCTTGGAGAAGTGTTTGGAAGTCGAGAGTTTTTTCCAGGGGTCCTTCAGGACATCCTTCTTCCGCTCGGTGATCAGTACGTAGAGTTCGATAAAGAAGAGATCAAGCTGTGGTTTGGTGACACGGTTGCCATCGCGAAGGTGCGTGTCGCAGATCAGCCGATCGACATGCTCGTGATTGATATCGAAAACGAAGAACAGGCGCGCCAGTTTACAGAGTCGCTTGCAGAAAATCTAAGAGGAAAGGGACGAGCCGTTTCTGAAGAGGTGTTCCGAGGACATGTCATTACCAGTATCGAGGGAGGAGAAAATCCCTTGCACTACACACTTCTTCCAGATCATCTCCTTGTTTCAGAACGAATCGACGGTGTTCGCATGATGCTAGACGTAGAGCGTGGTCGTGTTCCGTCATTAGAAACAGACAAGGAGTTTCGTCGGGCACAAAGTCGTGTGAGAAACGAAAATGAATCGATTTTGTTTTACATGATCGATGTCATCGAAGTCATTCGGCTCCTTCCAAAGCTCACGAGTCAGCTCGACCCACAACTTGTGGCAGGCCTTCTAACGCGGGGTACGCAGTTGAATTTGTACGGAACGTTCGAGGCCCAGCACGACGGAACATACATAAACGCGTTCTTGGGCGATGATCTCTCAGAAGAACGTCCACCAAAGCTCAAACCGCGATTTGCTGAGTTTTTGCCAAAAGAAACCCTCATGATGATTGAGAGTAGTAGCGTTCGCCTCACGCTCGAAGGGCTGATCTTTGAAGATGTCGACGGAAGTCTTGAAGGTGAAGAGCAGCGAGCAGCACTTTCATATTTGCTGCGAACGGAATACAGCCTCAGCTATGAAGATGAGTTGATGGCAATGCTTGAGGGGCCGTATGCATTTGCTGTTCTTCCTACAACATTCGACAACCAGGCACAGCTGGCGCTTTTGATTGATTTGGATGAACGAGAAGACGTGTCGACAACAATCGGAAAATTGGAACAGGCAATTGTGCGGATTATGAACGATCAGTATGAGTCGGAAGATGGTCGAGAGGCAGAGTTTACAACACACGCTGCTGGAAACGACACGTATCGATTCCTCAATTTGCCAGATGAGCTGAATCTGGATCTTGCAGTGAAACAAATTGATGATGTACTTGTGCTGACCTCTTCTGATGAGGCAATGCAGACAATTTTGTCTGCACAGCAGTTGCCTCCGGAAACACGCCTTGCAAATCACCCGCCGTATCGCATTACGCTCGAAAACGTAGAGCGGTCAGATATGACGCGCATTGTGTATATCGATACGCAGAACTTCCTTCGATTTGCATCTGATATCAATGCGCTTGATTACGCAACGCTGCGGGATGACTATAAGGTTCCAGATGAGTTTGTAGGTGTTTCTTGGAGTGAGCGTGTTGGATCAACAACGCGTGGGTTTTTGAACATTTTCTAGCATGTCCGAGAGGCCAAAACACATCGACGCGACACAGAATGAAGACGCTCGGCGGGTGACAATTGAGGTGCACAAGGGAGAAATAGCAGAAAAGCGTAAGCAGGAACAGCGGGAGCGCACCCAAAAAGAAGCCGCGGCACGAGCGGTAATGGATATCAAACATGACCAGACAAAGGTTGTGAAAAAGGGCGCAGTCTCTTCATTTGAAGGTGCGGTGGCGACATCGGCACCTGCGGCTCGACGTATGATGGGAGGTCTCGGGGCGATACTGCTTGCACTTCTATCTGGTGGCGTACTTATCTGGTTTGTTGGTACGCAACTTCTTCAGTCACAATCACAGGTAATCGCACAATTGCCTTCATCTACCGTAGCTGCCGTTACGCTCGAGCGAGAGCTTTCGTACGGCGCCCTTACGCAGCTATTGCCAGTAGAGTTTGTTGAGGACAGTGAAAGAACGGCACAGGACTACGGGCTTTCGAAAGGGGAGCTTGAGGCGTTCGTTGTTCCATATGCGGCAACCGGAGTAATGAAGCAGGAGAGCTGGATTGTTCCATTCGCCATTCTTCCAAAGACTGACGAGCTCGATACGTTGGCGGCTCGCCTGCGAACAGCGAATGCAGGTGAACTGAATACCGAAATCTACGCTGTGCAATCAGAATCCGGCGCGAACGCTGTGTATTGGGCGGAGGTAAACAATACCTACGTTATTGCGGCTGAACGATCGGCTACAGAAGAACTGGTTCGTGTCGCTTCCGGAGAGGTTGCCTCACTGTCAGACCAAGAGGAAGTGAAAGCAGCGATACAGCAACAGTCGCTTACTGGAGATGCATTTATTGTGTGGAATCTTGGGAGCGGAGGGTTACTTAGTCAAGCATTCTCATCGTACGTGGGCTTAGATGTTCTTCAGGAGGCAGGAGGAACGGTTGTTGGTACTCTGCGTTCAGAAGAACGGGGAATGCGTTTCGAGCTGGTATCAGCTCAGCAGAAAACAGTGCAAGCAAAAGGGGGAGATCTTCTGTCCTTCCTGCCAGCTTCAGCAACGTTTGCGTTCCAGGCGTCAGATCTGCTGCGTGTGTTTAGAGAGAGTGACGTGCTGTTTGGTAGGAATGAAGACCTAGCGCAGTCGCTCTCTCAAGGTCAGCAATCTCTAGAGCTCCTTACTGGAACACCGTTTGAAGAGGGGATTCTGGCAGGCATCGATGGAGCCGTCCTTGTGGTTGAAGGGGTAGTAGAGGAGCAGTTGTCTCGAGCAGTTGCATTTGAAGTTGTGCAAGGACAAGAAGAAGCATTGTTAGATCGTTTTGAGCAAAACAGCGCTGACTATTACGCGCGCGCGTATCCTGTTGAGCAGGAGTTCATACTAGATGACGGAACGAGCGGCACAGAGCTTGTGCCAGATTCAGATCGATTCACATTTTCTAGCGCTAAAGAGGGGGACGTTGCACTACGCGTACTCCAGGAGCCAGATGGGCGCGGGGGATTTGCTCATGCACAAATTGGGAATGTGATCATGATGGCAACACATGAACAGTTGTTAAGAGAAATGATTCAGGCACAAGAAGACAGCGAGACTTCAGTAGTGAGAGAAGAGCTTCATCGCCACGGGGCGGGCTCAGACGCGCTTTTCTTGAACGTGGAGAATATGACGGCAGGCGTATTTCACTCATTGGCACTCACGGAAGAACAAAAGCGTTCGGGCATGCGACTCCATGGCATGCTCTACTTCGAACAGCCATAAGGAAATTGCTTGACGGAACTGCCTACGCGACGTACCTCTACTCTATGGGACAACCTGTACTGCCACTAGAACACACTTCTGTACGTAAGCTGGTTTCGATCGACATCGAAACAACGGGATTTGACCCTCAAAAAGACGATGTCATTGAACTCGCAGCTGTGAGATACGAAGATGGTCACATCACCGAGCGCCTTGAGGTACTTGTGAAACCGTCAAAGCCAATTCCCTCAGCTATTGAGGTGATTACGGGTATTTCTGATGAGATGGTGCAGGACGCACAATCGCTCACAGAAGTGCAAAAGGAGTTTGAGGATTTTATAGAGGGGTACGTGCTCATTGGGCACAATGTTGCTTTTGATATCGGATTCTTGCAGGGAAAGGGGTTTACGCTGCCAGACACAGCATTCGATACCTGGAAGCTTGCGACCGTTCTTCTTCCTCACGAGTCCTCGCACAGTCTAGAAATTCTTACGAAGCGACTAGAGCTATCGCATAGTAGTAAGCACCGAGCCGGAGACGATGCAGAGGCGGTAGTACATCTACTTGAGCATCTGCTTACAGTAGCCAGAACAATTCCGAAAGAAGTGTTGAAAGAAGCTGTTCAGATCGCCGAGGCAAATGCGTGGCCCATGGCCCCATTGCTTGCAGAGGTTCTTGAGGAAAATGGTGGTCAAAGCGGAGCTGCGCCTCATTTGGATGAACCAGTGTCAGTCAAGACAACAATTGTGCCACCTGGAACACTTGAAGAATCACTTCGTGCACTTGGACGTGGTCAGGGCGAGATAGATATTGCAACGTATGTACAAACGGCCCTAGAAAAAGGTGGATCGTATATGTATGAAACGGGGGCGGGTACACAACGTCTCTCGGGGGTTGTGTTGCCTCTTTTGCAGGCTTCCTCTGAAGTACAACGAACACTTTTACTGCTTCCATCTTCTCGAGCGCTCCAAGAGGCATTAGACGGCCCCGTGATAGAAGTTCAATCTGCAGTAGAGAGAGTATCAATTGCGACACTAGATGATCAATCCGGCTACATTTGTAGCGCAAGGCTAGCGCAGTGGAAAGCAAGATCTGACCTTACAAGTGATGAGGTGAACGTATTGCTGCGAATCGTGCTCTGGCAGCATGAACTGCAAGACAATCGCTTTGTTGAGATTGGATTAACTGGGTTTGAAGGGCGTTCTGAGCATGGACTAAGCGCAGAGGCGGCAACCTGCGGATCAGAAGAACATCAGGAGCTTCATCAGGTGTGTTCGTGGAATCAGGCAGTCCAGAAGGCTGCAGCTGCAGACTGTGTACTTGCAACGCATAGTCTGTTCGTAGAAGACGCGAGAGAGCTCATTGAGCCGTTCTCTGCTGTTGTTGTCGAGGAGGCAGATGGTCTGTATCGTTTTCTCACAACGCGCCTCACGCACAGGTGGGACGCAGAGCGAGCACGTCGCTTAATCACACAAGCAGACGAACTGCTCGAAGAGAAAAGTGGTCTGATGGAGAAGATAGACCTCTTCTTTGGGCTTGTTGGTGGAGAAGCAGAGCACCAGAGAGATCCAGGAGATGAGTCTCCAATGTGGTCCGTTCGTCTAGATGGAGCCATCATTCATTCAGGAACATTTTGGAAAGTTGAAAAGGCAGCGATAAATCTTGCAGAAGAATTAGAGCGCCTGCGCGTAAACATCGTTGAACGGGACGTTCGTGGTGTTTCCTATGAATTGGCGTTACTTTCTGACTTCCTAAAAAGCATGTTTAGTCGTGAAGCACAGCAGGATGCGACGCGAGAACAAGGAAGTACGTTCATTCGGTGGATTGAAATTCGTGAGCAGGAGAGTGTGGCTATTGTCCGCGCTCCAATCGCTACAGACGGTCTTCTGTTTGCTGGAATGTGGGAACAGCGCGACACAATTGTTGTTCTTGGTGATATCTTATTCGAGCACAGAGGAGAGGGAACCTACCTTCGTGATGTGTTGGGTTTGCCATTTGAGACAAGACTTTCTGAAGTCCCTTCAGCACTCCCATATCCCTCTGTAGCCGACATTTTCATTGCGAATGATGTTCAGGAGCCTGGTAAGTCTGGGTACACGAAGGCACTTTCAGACTATGCAAGGGAGATATCTTCAACGCTTAAGGGGCGTACGGTCGTACTGACGACGTCTGGAGCGGGTGTAAAAGCGGTGCATAGGGAAATAGCACTTCCACTAAAACAAGAGGGGATCGACGTATTAGGACAGCGCGTAACGGGTGGAAAGATGAAGATTCAAGAGATCTTCTCAGAGGAGGGGCGTCCCACAACCCTCATCGGGGGAATGGCGCTCTGGACCGGTCTAAAAAAGCTTCCGGAAGGAAGCGTTCGATGCGTCCTGCTATCAAAATTTCCATTTGATGCGCCTGTAAAGCCTCTTGTGGCAGCTCGCTCTGAGCAATACGGCAACGGATTTGCAGAGTATAGTCTCCCTGAGGCGCTCTTAACGTTCCGTCAGGGCGTGTATCAGTTTCTGGGCTCCGAGAAGCATCCTGTAACATTCGTGCTTCTAGATAGTCGAACAACGTCTCGGTCTTACGGAAATGACTTCTTGACAGCATTGCCTCTTGTGGGTGTTACAGAGGGTGGGAGAGAAGATCTAATTGCACAGTTGGGGACAAAAGATGTGGAAAAGTAGTGAATTTGTGGATAACTTTTGGGGATAAGGATACAAGCAAGAAGACAAAAGTTATTCACAGTGAATACAGTAATGGTGGGGATAAGGT
>JAGQLO010000025.1 GCA_020429185.1 Candidatus Doudnabacteria bacterium | reverse complement strand
GCTCTTGCATTCACCACCCGCCCGTTTCGGGCCATCGCGCTTGAATCGCGCGATGTCGACGAACGGAACTCGCTTCGCTGTCATGTCGCACTCCTTGTGCAAGGAACGGTAGTGCACGAAGCATACCCACACAGAACACGACACGTCTAGTGCACACCCCCTTCTCCACAGTTCTCGCACCCTTAATTGTTTGAATGTGCTTTTCCCCGTATTCTGGCCATAACTAACACTTCATACATCGTATGAGCAAAAAGCTTTTAGCACTTATTCTTCCTGCAGCCGTTCTGATGCTGGTCGGCGCTGGATGCGGAGGAGACGGTACTTCTGTACTCGATGACGTAGACAACGCCCTTTCTGGTGTTGAGTCTTCTACAACCATTTCTGCCACAAGCGGAACAGCTGTTGGACTTCTTGACGAGGTAGATGCCTTCGCACAGGCACAGCGCCCAGGTTCGTTGCCGATTGGCGTGAATAGCTGGGGATGGGGCTTGGTGATCGATGACTATACCATGCCCGACGTTTCTGATCGTGACGCAGATGGTGACCGAACCTACTGGGCCTACACCTATGTGAACGACGAAAGCGCGTTTGACGATGGCACAATCGACAACAATGAAGCCTTCACGATTGAGTTCCAGGAAGGAAAGCTTTCACTGAAGGAAGTCACGGATACAAACAGCACGATCGCGATCGAATCGCTCACAAAGGCTGACTGGAAGACAGACTCCGACAAGGCGCTGAGTCTTGCTGAAGGAGAATGGCAGCAAACGTGGGATGCAACCCCAACCTGCCAGCATGTCGACATGGTTCTCTCCCCTGCCTTTGGACTTGAGTTTGGCTGGGACATCACCTGTTACGAAACAGAAAATGAAGGGTACGACGCCGAGATTGATATGCTCACAGGTGACTCGTACGGTTCAAACGCTGTAGAATTCGAGTACGACGCTATCTAGAGACCCCTCTCTCCTGTATTCAAAGACCGCCCGAGGGGCGGTCTTTTGATTACTATGCGGCCATGCGTTTTTGTATATGCGCTTCTAACATTTTTACCTGTTCTGCCTTTGCTGCGGCAATCGTTTGCCATAGCGCTGCCGCCTCTTTGTCTTCATTCGCATCAGCGAGGTAGTTGTTCTGAATGCGCCACAAACTCTTTTGTTCTTGTGTGAGCTGCAACATGAGATTGTAGAGATGGTTGTCCATGGGCACGTTGTTAATGAACGCACTGTACCATGCAGCACTGTTGATAAAAAAAAACGGCGCTCGACCTACTTGGTCAAGGCGCCTTCCATGGGCTCAGCCCAGTGCAGCTCCATCATCGCCTGCACGGCGATTCTGATCGCGTGCTGAACCCCCGCCCCCTCTCTCAGAGGCGCGTTGGGCTTCCGACGATTCGCGAAGACGGCCGTGACGCCGCCGTATTCGAGACGCCATGGTGTCCCAGTGTTGAGCGGATCGAGCCCCTCGTGTGCCTGACAGCAAGCAAACAGTGCCGAGAGCTCCATCTCGTACCCAATCACTCCTTGTTCGAGGTGTCGCTGATGACGCGCCTCGATGTGCGATGACACGGTGCCGATCAGTCCTGGGCGTGCCTGGCCGTACATGAAGTCATTCGTTGTTACACCCACACCAAAGTGGCACGGAACCTCGCGTTCCTCCGCGACATCTCTGAGCATGCCACTCACCGTTCGCGTGGCAAGTACGATCTGCCCATCCCCAACCCCGAAGAGTGTCGAGACCCCGTCGCAGTTGTATGCGCCATCCCAGACCAACACATCACCAATGTTGGCTCTTTCGATCAGCGCCGACGAGGACCCGATCCGGATGAAGCGTCGCCCGCCGCACAGGAACAGGTCGTACAGCAACGTCACGAGCGACGTCCCGCCGATCCCGTGCGCCACGACCGCGATCTTCACCCCATTGCGGAAGCCCACGTACGCGGGGTAGCGCGCGCTTCCGCGCAGCGTGGTCGTGTTCAACTCCGTGGCCGCGATGTGACGTGCCCGCTCGGGGTCACCAACCAGCAGCACGTACGGCGGAATGTCGCCGGGGCACATACCCAGGTGGTACGCCCTTCCGTCCGCGCCGATCGGCAGATCGGCGTTTCGTTCGTCTTGCAAGGTTCTCTCCTTCCCTCTGTGGGATCATTCGTGGCTCAAGCCTACTGATGCCCCAGTTCACGTCAAGAAAAAAGGCCTCTTCCGAAGAAGGAGGTCCTAGGCCGGCACGATGTTCGTGCGGCGAAGCTCATCGCGCTGCCACTCGGCAGCCGTGGGCCAGCGGCCGTACTTCTCGACCCCCAGCAGACGCCCATACACAGCACGTGTCGCGTTGGTACGGAATCGGCCCAAGGGGTGCAGAACATCGTCACCTCCCTGCGCGAATAACGGCGTCCCCACGCGCGTGGTCGACGCTCCAGCACCAATCGCAGCGGCGATCTGCTTCAACGTCTGCTCCAGAATGACGACCTCGTGGAATCCCGTGCGGATGTGACCGCCCGTGAGTACCTCGAGTTCCATCCCGGCCTGGATGAAGAAGCCACTCCCCGGCACGACCGGCTGGAAAGGCATGCGCTCCCGCGTCCAGCAGATCAGTGCAGCGAACGAGGCCACGAAGTGCACCGTGAGTCGACCGAGATCGAAGTGGTACGGTGCGATCACGTCACCCAGTTCGAGTCCGCGCAGCTCGCAGGCCGTCGGAGCGAACAGGGAGTTCCCGGCACGCAATCCATTGGACAACGAACCCCGCTCGAGTTCGAGTCCGACCTCGAGCATCTCCGCGACCGTGATCGCCGTGCGATGCTGCTGCACGGCGCTCGCGTTCATCACGCGCATCCAGTTCGGGAAGCCGTCAGGCACGAGTTGATCCCCGAGGATCTGTGCGCGCCGCGCTGCCGTCATCTTCCTGAGCTCTTCCGGCAGTGCCGCCGCCCAGTGGAAGCGCGCTTGCGCGTTCGCAGCCCAGCGTTCGTTCAGGTAGGCCGTGTACGGACGTCGTGCCGCAGGATAGCTTGCAAGCACTTCCGCCCATCGACGTGGCTCTTCTTGCCCAGACAGATTCACGCCGATCGCGCGGTCGACTCCGGTTCGCACATCACGCGCGAGCACAGCGTCGTCCTGCTCGAAGTAGCGACGGACCATGTCCAGAACGTCATCACGCGCATGTTCGTTGACGCGCGGATCACGCACTGCTCCACAGTCGTGCGCCACGAACTGCGCAGTGAGTTCCCTACACGCGCGGAGCGCGGCCGGATCACCGCGATCTCGCAGGAATGGCGCCATGTCGACGAGCGGAAACTCCACTCGCTTCAGTTCGAGCGGCACGTCTCGCGCGGTCGCGATCCCGAGTCCTACCCGATTGATCTTCCTCATCTCATCTCTCCTCTGCCAGTGATGAGTGTTTTTGCCAAGGTACTGTACTCACGGTATCAACCACCGCCCGAAGAGCAACTTGACGCAAACAAAAATAGAGGTCTACCTCAGTATCTGGATCATGATGGAGCCCAGCGCTTCAGACATCGCCACAAACCACCCAACTTTATTCCACATTCTACGCAACAAGCTACGCATGGATCTGGTTGCCCGCAATGAATGCAGGCTTCTACCTAGACACCTCTTATCATCTTGATCTTGTGTTTCCCTTATCTTCTATGCTGCAAATCAAATCTCTCCTTTCATTGATCTTTTTCGCTATTTCCTTCTGTGCAAGTTTATTGGCATGACGACTCCTGAGAATAAGCAGCGACAAAACAACAATCAGAGAAATCAGTGATGCAATGAATGTGTATTCTCCAAAAGGCCAAAATAACCCAAGAGTCATCACAACCCCTATACAGAACAAAGATATCTGCACATCTAGTAGATAATCTATCTTGTTCAAACTATGCAGTAGCGCCTTATGTGATTTATCAAGTACCTCATTATTTTTCTCCAGTGCTTCAGACTTCTTACCCTCTTGATGGAGTTTTTCAGCCCTTTTCAACTCTATGTCGTAGTTCAGATTCTCAATTCTTTGATCCCGTATCCGTTTCTCCATTCGATCCTTCATGATGAAAAATGGCACAAGAGATGTAAACAAGAACAATCCAGCTATCAGAAATGTGTAGTGATCTATAGACAAGCAAAAAAGTGTCACTGAAACCAACCCAGGCCTCCCCACCAAACTGCCCCCTAAGTCTGACAGAACAAATGATGGAACTGCCAGAAATGCGGTCAACGAGAGAATCGTCAACTCAGTCGAAAATCTATCCAGGCGAATACCCTCATCAGCTATCCGTTCCGAGATCTTCAAGTAAACATCGTTTGAGCTCCTCATATGATTCGGAATCTGATAGATCACTTTATGGGCTAAGGCTTTTATTCAACAGAAGCTCCTGCTATCCAGCGACCCGCAAGATCTAAGATTCCTGCAAGTAGTCTCGCAACTCCTCAGATTTTAGCAATGCGAAAAGCGACTCAGGGTCACTTTTACAAACTTACTATAAACTGTTGGCTGGGCCGGCAGGATTCGAACCTGCGGTACACGGGACCAAAACCCGATGCCTTACCACTTGGCTACGGCCCAACGCGGCTATGCTACAGAAGACCTTCTGTTTCGTCCATGCTGACAGCCATACACTTCCAAGAAGCTCCGAAATCTGATTGTATGAGGATATAAGATAACTCATATTCATGCGTAGATTTCTCACCATGAGCATTGCGCCTCTTGCACTTCTCCTTCTTGTGGGGGCAGGATGCTCTTCTGGCGACGTTGACCTCGACAGTCTCACGGACGCTCTCGATTCCGACGGTACAGATGCCCTGGAATACAACCAGGACGACACCACAAAGCTTGATTCCAAGCCCGCAAGTGTTTCGACAGCAACGGCCAAGAACCTGTATTCAGAAGTAGAGTCCTTTGTTCAGGAATCGTTCCCAGACGCTGTGCTGTACGCCGTAAACAACTACGGAACCAGCATTTCTGCTGCCGACTACACGATGCCTGCCGCAGACCTGCGCACCACAACAGGTGACTCCCCATTCTGGGTATACGTCTTCATGACAAGCCCTTCTGTACTCGACGACGAAACACTCGACGGAGACGAGGCAGTAGCAGTGATCTTCGAAGATGGAGAACTCACACTACGTGGATACAAGGCTTCTGACACACTCGTACTGATTGCAGACGAAGTTCCACCAGCTGTTGCTGACTGGAAGGTCGATTCTGACGAAGCCATCCAGAAGACTGCAGATGCGGTCGAAGCAGAGCTTGGCGAAACTGCGAAGTTCCAGCACGCATTTGTAAGCATGGAAAACACCTTCTTTGGTGGAAACTGGGAATACGACATTACCCTCTTCACAACCGCCGATGAAGGATACTCCGCCTACATCCACGGAGAGACAGGTGAAGCAACAGAGGTAGGCTCTGTAGAATTTACCCCTTACTAGTCTCACTCGTTTCAAAAAACCGCCCTGCAGGGCGGTTTTTGATTACTTGTTTGCAAGTGCCTTCGCGATAACTGGTTCCATGCGTTCGAACCACGAAGCGTAGCCTTTGTCACTTGGATGAAAGAGGTCGGCTGCGTAGTAGTCATTGCTGTTCCAGCTCCCCTCCTCTCCTCGCGGAATAAAGAGGTCAACATAGAATACGTTCTCGTGTGTTTCTGCTTGCTGTTGATACAACGCTCTCATGCGCAACGTTCGACGCTCGTAGTAGCCGAAGGCTCCAAGCCCATGCGGAATGGCTCTCGTTGCTCCTACGTTTCCGCTATGCAGCAGCACGACCGCGTCCGCGCGAGCTTGTAGCTCCTGCACGATTTCTGGCACTTGTTGCTCGACTTCTTCGAGATCAGACCAGAACATAATGTCGTTCCCTCCCGCTTGCATCACAATGAGGTCATAGTGATCACGTTGTGCTGCCGCAAGACGAGGCACGACTTCTGCGAGCTTCATGCCATTTACCCCAAGATTTTCGACTGAGGCCATTGGGTACTTTGTAGCGAACTGCCCCGCCGTAGAAAACTCTGGCGCACTCGCCCCCGTTCCCACCACCGTACTATCTCCCACAAAAAGCACACGAAGTTCTGCATCTTCCTGTGTACGCTCAAATGGTTTTGCTGTTTCTGCGAGCGCCTTCCCAACGCGCACGTGGTAGAGCAACATCACTCCTTGTACGACGTACACGAGCAGAACAGCCACCACTATCCCCCAAAACATCCACTTCATACGCCTAGAGTACCGTTCCGGATTCCTTCAGATCGAAGGTCGTATCCCATCGACTTGGTAGTCCGAACGCAAGCGCGTAGGCAGACCAGTCGCTTATTCTTCCTTCTGTTTCTTCAACGTACTGCGAACGCGTTAGCTCTGCTGTGTTGAGATAGTCGCGGAAGCCTTCTACGCGCCGTTTCAACTGTTCCCCTTTTGGCGTGCGATACGATACAAACATGAACGCGACAACCGCGATCAACGCAACAAGCAGCTCTGGAATCGACGGAAAGATGAACCCATGAGACATAATTGTATTTGGCGGATATTCCAAACTCAGCAGCCCGATGTTTAGAAACTTTTGCACCGCCGACACGTAGAACGACAGATAGAGCGCCCACGCACCAACCATACGTGTTCGCAATTGCACTCGTAGGAACATGTACAACAATCCGATCGCCCATCCAATTCCTCCGAATCCGACAAGAATCATTCCAATCGCTGTGTCGCGACCCACTTGCTTTGCTTGGCGCGGATCAAGACGGATATAGCCACGTGTTCGCATGCTCGCCAAAATCTCAGACTGAAATGCTTCTTTTCCGAGTGAAAGCACATCGCCGTACGATGTTGTCGTCCCCTGTTCGAATAATGCACGCATGATCCGGTGCTGATGATCTTTCAAACGGAAGGAACCAGGTTCGTACGCATCTGTCTGGGAAAATGTTGCCTGCTCACCCACACCTTCCATTCGAATGTAGCCATTGGAAACGAGCCATGCGACTTCCGCAAACACCAATCGATTACTTGAGAGTTCGAAGTCATGCATGAGCCCAATCTCCGCGGGCGACAATCCTTCAGGCGGTTCGTATTCTGCCACAACTGACTGATCGTCTTTTGTGAACCGGCGCCGGTACCACAGCACACCAATTACCGCTGCAACGAGCACAAGGAGCGGAAGTACATACGCCAACGGCGCCTTGAACATGGTAAATAAGTCCCAAGGCGACGCCACGGCCGGCAAGTAGTCTGATAGCTCTACTCCTCCCATAGACCTACTTCACCTGCTTCGCAAGCGTTGTAATCACATCCAAGAATCGGCGTGTCACATCCATGTTTGGCGCCATACTCGAGATACTCGATCCAAAAAGCGGATGCGTTGCTGACATCGCCTTCATGCCACCCGTTGCAGATGTCGCGAATTGATTTTGGAAGTCATCGATCACGGTCAGCCAATCACCCGCAATTTCGAGATGCATCCAACCTCGATCTGCAAAGTCCTGGAGAATATCTTGCGTAAAGACTTCGTTAACACGAGCTTCATCGTTTGTCGTCACATGAAAGGCTTCGTTAAAGGACTGTACGCTTGTTTGCATTCCCCCTTCGAGCCCCTTTGTTTTCGGCATGAGGGTTACTGTCCAGTCTCCTACATTTGGAATCGCGAAGTGCATACGCCGGTCATTCACCCAGGAGTACTGATTCGACCAGTTACTTTCCATGTAGGTGTACGACACAAAGCGCCACTCCGTTTGTACTCCGTTCAGTGTTCCTGTGACGTGTGTTTCATCGCCGTTTTGAAGCATCTTCACTCCTTCTGGAGGCGTCGGCTCCGAATGTGTTACAGACAACCCAAGTTCCGTTAGAGCGTTATCCCAACTTTGCGTAATGGAGGCGGCGTCCATTCCCCCACCAGCCATCATCTTTCCCATTTGCTTGAATCCGTCAAAAAGTCCCATAGGTATACAGTAAATAACTACGACCGAAGTTTAGCAGAGAGTGCGTTTCGAATAGCCTCTGGCTCACCAAACTCACGTCCTCGTACTAGGCGTGTTGGATGCGTTGCTGAAGACGTTGCAATGTAGAGTTCAGGAACCGGCTGATTCGCCATTCCACTATCGACACGCAGTCGTACGTCAGTGATTTCGCTGAATGCGTATCGATATTCCTTTATGCCATCAAGGAGGACGCATTCTGTTTCTGTCAGAATAATCGCTCCAAATCCTGCCTTACGCAGAGTGCGTATTCCGCGCCAGATCGCAAGATAGATCCCAAACACAAGAAGAATGAGGCCTGCAAATGCATAGGTCGGATCACTGAACAGCCAAATTCCTACAAGTGCCAACACTGCCCCAAGAACGATGTATCCAACAGCTGCACTCGATGTGCGCTTTGCGCTCCTTCGAAAGACCATCCAATCCGCTGGAACCGTTCCTGATTCGATCTGTGAACGCAGCGAGGAGGTCATACTTATGCGTTCGTGCCAGTTGGTATTCCCTGATCCATTGTGCGGTCAGCTCGATCTCGAGGTCCACCCAATTTGGTCTCGATCACACGAAGCAAACCTTCGAGATCATTTCCATAGGTATCACTTTCTGCAATCAACATCCGTCGACCATCCTGGTGCTCAAGTTCCAGCTCGAGGTGATTCATTTGTCCGTGGTTTGAACTCGAAAGCAGACGTACAGATGCATAGTCCTGAAGTGGGTAATGCTTTTCGGATCCTTCAATGATCACGAGTTCCGACTCAGTCACGACGATCGCTCCAACAGCTCCTCGAAATAGCTTCCGAATTCCAGAGTACACAAGGAATAGCCCAATCAATACGCCGACTACAAGTACACCCCATCGCACTGCCGCGGGCATTTCATCTCCGACAAACGCAGGCAAGCCCAACCCAAGTGCCACAAATACAACTCCCCAAATAAGATCTGAGAACCCTTTCCACGCAGATTTTGCTTTCCGAGGCTTTAGAACGGTCCATTCAGAAGGAACTGATCCGCTTTTCAGTGCTGCTTTCACATCTTGTGCCATAGAGGTAGAAAATTTGTTCTGCTCTTAGTGTACGTTGTTTTTGTCGTTTATTACAGAATGAGTGCTATTTGTGTAAAAAAAAGACGCGACCTTATTGCTTATGCGTGGTCGCGG
The DNA here is from genome assembly GCA_020429185.1 of Candidatus Doudnabacteria bacterium. GTDB lineage: Bacteria > Patescibacteriota > JABMPQ01 > JABMPQ01 > JAGQLO01 > JAGQLO01. Next base: position 2,866 of record JAGQLO010000025.1, on the reverse strand, counting down.
TTGTTGATGTCGCCTCCTGCTTAGCGGCATGGCCCATCGGTCTGCTTGTTGAGATGGGTCGTAGCATGTGCGGTGCAATCGCCGGAGCGTGGCGCGTGAAATACGTGTACGTAGACCACAGCAACACCAACGTGAAAGCCAATAGCATGATGTTGAAGATTGTCTGTGACCACGCCTGCTCAACGATCGCATTGAGTGGCGCTGCGCCGAGCAATAGGAACACGCCCCACGTCTTGACGGCCCCACTTAGCGAGCGCTTCGTTCCACCGTTGCCGAGTTCGTTGACCGCGTAGCGACCCTCGCGCAACCCAGAACTCAGGAAGTCGCGAAACACCAGCAGACACGCAATCTCCCCCGGAACCCATCCCGCCAACGCGCAGGCAACGAATGTTGCATCGTTGCCCAACTTGTCGGCAATGTGGTCCAGCGCTTCGCCGATCGGGCCCGTGTTCTCATCCTCGCGCGCCCAACGACCGTCCATAAAGTCGGTCCAACCGTTGAGCGCATGCATGCCCACGAGCGGCAGCACGAGATACCACGACAGTGTCAGGATTCCACGCGCCACCAGAAGCACCAACAGGCACGCGAGAAGCCCCACCGGAATCCGGAGGAGCGTTGCTTTGGTTGCCCGCGGCAACCGACGCCAAAATCTCTTGAGTTGCATCGCCGCCCCCTCAATGGGAAGGTTCGAAAAACGTCGCGAGCGTAGCGCGACGTTGTGACTCTTGTAAAGCTTCTGACTAGACGAGACTGTCTGCCGGAGCTGGCGCGACTGCCTCTGCTTTTGTTCCAAATACCGCCTTTGCGGTATTGGAAGCTTGGCTTGCTGCTTCCGCCGCACGCTGTGTCTGACTGTCTTTCCAGGCTGCGATAGCGTCTTTTTGTTCTTGTTCTAGCTCTGAATCGTGGAGTACCTTAATGCGTGCTTTTTCTCCAAAAACTGAATCAAAGGCATCAGAAAAGACCGCTCTAGGCTTTGCTTCCTGCCATTTCTTACAGTGCAAATCGAACGCGCACGCAAAGACGATTTCATCTCCCTCCATTGTTAGCGGCATAAGTGTTTGAAAACTCATTCCCAGCGAACTTGCCGAGGAGCGCACTTCTCTCTGAAGTTCGCTCAAACGTCCTAAAATCTGATCGAACCCGGTACTGAGTTCTTTTGAGCTACCGCCTTTTTCGCCTTGTGGTTCTACTCCTGGCTTTGAGTTATCTTCCTGTGCTAATTCAGGTGTAGCGTCTGATGTCTCCTCAGATGACTGTGACGTTGTGTCAACCTCAGTCGGCTTCACCTCTTCTTGTATTTGCGCCGCCTCATTTGAAGCAGGGCCTTTCTGCTCTTCCCCTGAAGAACTACCTGAAGCTGGAGGCACATCATCGTCTTTAGCATCAGTAGTCTTCTTTTGTTCCTTGACTACTTGTTGTGACGGCTCCTGCGGTTGCGTCTGTTGTACTGGTGGAGCCTGAACGCGATCGAGCGACCCAGACAAGGTGAGCAATGTCGTTTCGAGTGGTAGCTCTGGGACCGGTGACACCTTCGCTAATCTTCGTGCCTCAAGCAAACCTGCAATCACCTGCTGAAGACGGCCGACCGTTACTCCGCTTGGAAGCGTTTCCTGAAACCCTGTTCCAGCGCCTGCGGCGAGCAGCATCCATTGGCGCGCACGTTCGAGCAACACACTTGTAAGAAGCTCAATGTCTGTTCCTTCATCACGAACTCGATGCAGCTGCGTGAGTGCTTCGACACCATTTTCTTGCAACACTGCTTCGAGAATGTGCCGCACAGACTCATCCTCGGTCATTCCAAGCAATCCCCGCACATCCTTCTCTGTAATCGTGTCTCCGAGCAAAAATGTCTGACTTAATAAGCTCAAACTGTCACGACTCGATCCTCCTGATGCGCGCACAATCATATCGAATGCACCATCTTCCACCGTTTTCTTTTCTTCGTTCGCAATCAACTGGAGGTGCGCCTTCATATCCTCGAACGACAAGAACCCGAAATCGAATCGCTGGCACCGAGATAAGATAGTTGCATGAATCTTGTGCGGCTCAGTTGTCGCAAGCACAAACATCGTATGTTCTGGCGGCTCTTCGAGCGTCTTGAGGAGCGCATTGAATGCTTCCTTTGTAAGCATGTGAGCCTCGTCGATGATCACCACACGTTTTTGTAGGGTTGTCGGAGAGACTCGCACTTTGTCCCGTAACTCTCGCACTTCGTCGATACCACGATTGCTCGCCGCATCCATTTCCAATACGTCGAGCGCTCTTGCCTCTCGAATGCTTACACATGCTTCACAGGTATCGCAGGCGTCGCCGTCTGTCGGATTCTCACAGTTCACTGTCTTCGCGATCAGCCGAGCGACGGTTGTTTTTCCGACTCCGCGTGGTCCAGAAAAAAGATAAGCATGTGCCACCTTCTTCTGTCGCAATGCTTCTTGGATCGTCTTTACAACATGTTGCTGTCCGACGACCTCAGCGAAGCGTTGCGGGCGATGCGATCGATACAACAGCCCACTCATGACACCACTGGCTTATCTTGCTCGGCCATACGAAACGCCCAAAACTTGTACCCCACAAAATTCCATGCGAGCACGACAATAGTTGCGAGTACCTTCGCCACATTGACCCACAACGTGTCTGACAAGCCGAACAACGGGTCCATAAGTGTAGTTATCCCAAAAACGACTCCTGTATTAAGGAGTGCTCCGATAACAGATACCACCAAGAATTTTGAGATCTCTTGTCCAACTTCGTCACTGTCTTTTCGACGGAACGTCCAGAACTTATTCCACAAGTACGAGTTCGTCACCGCCACGGCAAAGGCCACCACATTAATCACTGCTAGCCCCACTCCCTCTGTTGTTCC
>JAGQLO010000024.1 GCA_020429185.1 Candidatus Doudnabacteria bacterium | reverse complement strand
CGCAATTGCAACAGGAATTGTGGGGTATCACCTCGCCATGGCTCGGTTCAGTGATGACAAGCGTAAGGGATGGATCTTCCAAGGATTGTCGGTGGCGATCATTTTACATGCGCTCTACAACATCATTGCAAGCACAGACACGGCGCTCACAATGTGGCTTATCGCCATTCTTCTCGTAACCATGTTTGTCCTGCTTGCGCGGGGCATGAAAGAGGTTCGAACACTCGGCGTTTTACCCCAATCCAAAGCAACCAACTCTCAGTTGTCCACGACCCCCTCTTCGCCAGACGACCCTATGCTAAACTAGAAAGTACTAAGAGACACACCTATGAAACGAGGATCGTTTTTCGGACGGCTATCACGAGCAAATGACTTGGCTATTGACCAAGTTGAAGAGGCTCGAGATGACGTCATGGTCATGGAACCAGAAGTAGAATCTGTTGCTCCAGAACCACACGTTATCGAGCCAACACCATCTACGAACATGGCAAAGAAAATTCATGCAGCGCCCTCAGCGCCAACAACACCAGTAGAAGTCGAGGCAGAAATCGAAGTGGAAACACCCGTAGCCTCTCTCGCTTCCACCACTTCTGAAGAATCAGCAATAGAAGACAGCTGGGATGCAGAGGTTGAAGGGCAGCTCACGATCGACGTTTACCAAACAACTGACGCAATTGTCATTAAGAGCACGATTGCCGGAGTTGGAAACGACGAGCTCGACATCTCGATCGACAACGACATGGTCACGATCCAAGGCGAACGAACCAACTGCGACGAAGTGCAAGATGGTGACTACTACTACCAAGAATGTTACTGGGGAAGCTTCTCCCGTTCTGTCATTCTCCCCTGCGATGTAAAAGCAGAAGAAGCAGAGGCAGAGCTAAAGAATGGAATTCTCACCATTACCCTTCCAAAGGCCAACACAACAAAGGCTAAGAAAATCGAGGTAAAGGCGAGCTAACCAGTATCGGCACAAGACATCACTCACTGAGTGGTGTTTTGTTTTACATGATATGCACATAAAAAAAAGACGCCATTCCCCGAAGAGAATGGCAGCGCGAGATGCGCGCAAAGGTACAGGCAGTCGATCAGAAGATGCCCTCGAAGACCAGGCCAATCCGGGCGTCCGTGCCCGTGTTGGCGACCTGACCCGGATCCCCGCCAGCCGTGCTCGGACGAACGTCCACCTCCGGCTTGAGCTTGGCGCTCTTGCCGAAGTCGAACCAGCCAAGTCGGTCACCGACGGCGACGGTGGCGCCCGCGAGCGCGAGCGTCGAGCCGACCACGATCCACACGTTCGCCTCGCTGATCCGCGCATCCGCGGCATCCCAACGAGAAGCACACTGACGGAAAGTGGCCGTACAGTCACCGCGCACGTTTGCCTGATCCTGCTGTGCCTCGAGACCTGCGACCCCACCGTAGACAGCAGTCGCCAAGCCAGCAGCCGCAACACCCGTGGCCGTCCAGAAGACGACACCCAGACCGTCGTCGCGCTTGGGCGGCGGCGGGCTCGCGAGCCCCTGAGGAGTCACCGGCAACAGATCTGCCGGATCAGGCCTGGTCCGAGCCAGATCACCTACGACAGCGACTCCCTTCGCCGGATCCTGCACTGGCTCATCCGGCTCGACCCGCGAGACCGAAACGGCCGGCGGCGGCTCGGGCTTCGGCTCCAGGCGAATCGGCTCAGCCTTGTACACCCGCCACCTGGCCATGCCCGCGGACGACTTCACGACGTAGACCTCGTTCTTCCCGACCGCATCGGTCCACCCGCAATCCTGCAGGCACAACCAAGGATGCTCCGGGTCGATCAGTTGATCGACATCGCCGTCCGCCCCGATCTTGATCACGCCCGAACGCTCGGCGTAGACCATTGACGCGCGATCATAGCTCGGAACCAATGGCAGCGGATGCGACTCCGACGGTGCCTTCAGGACTTCCTGTAGCACGCGGGCAAACGCCTGACCGAACGTGGAACCGCCATCGCCGAAGACCTCGATCTCGTAGGTCACGATGCGCGGCACGCCGAACATCGAACCCTTCTCGAGATCATGTGCGAGGATCCGCACCGTCCAAACGAACCAACCCCGACTGTTCTGCGCGGGGTTCCGCTCGATGAACAGTGCAACGAACGGACGGTTCATGACGAGCAGCGAAGTCCCCACACACCCAGCGGTGCGCAGAGGGCTCCAGCTCTTCAACACATCAGTACGACAGTCCCTCGGCAGGTCAGCGTACTTGTGAACAACCTTCGAAAGGCGCTCACTCAGCTCCTGCTCGCGGATGCCGGCCTGACGCTCGTCGAGACCTCGCGTCACACGGTTGCGCTCCGCATCCGTCGGCACGACATCGCCGAGCGAATACTTGCCCGGCAATCGGCTGGTCAGCATGGCCTCGAGCGTGCCACGAAAGTCCGTGGCCGCGGTCTCGAGGTTCGTCCGGTACCGGTTCCAGTCCTCGGCCTTGGCGAACTCGCCGCCACCGAAGATCAAGAAACGGACTTGCGTCGGCTCCACGGAGCCGTTGTTCTCCAGTTCGTCGCCATCCTGCGCCCACACGATCGTGGGCAACAACAAGGCGAGCAGGGCGCGGAGCGCCCAGCTGTTCACGTACGACATGGTGGCACGCTCCCTTCCTGCAATGTGAGGGTACAATCCCCCCGGACTACTCTCGCCATAGTACGCCTGTTTTAGCCAAATAGTCAAGAATATTGACACTCCAGCCCCTTCGACGTACCTTGGACTTAGCACTCTAGACATGAGAGTGCTAACGCTCCCCTTTCTCTCTATTCCGACAATTTCTCCGCATTTCTATGTCGAACGACAATCAAACACGACTCTGTCAGTCCTGCGGACAGCGACCCGCAACAATCAAACTTCGCGAAGTCGTAAACGGACAACCACGCGAAATGGCTATCTGCTATCAGTGCGCCACAGAACGTTCTGTATTCGGATCTGGATTTCCAACAGGCATCTTTGACGCCTTCTTTCAGGGAAATCAGCAACCGCAGGGCACACAACAACATGTCCACGAAGGACGCCCCGCAGAACGAGTCAATATTCTTGACTACTTTTCTGACCGCGCAAAAAGCGTCCTTGAGGGGGCTGCCGAAGTTGCATTCGACTTTAAATCTCGCTTCGTCGACACAGAACACCTTCTTCTTGCGCTCACAGAAGAAGAAGAGGTAGCGCAAAAACTCTTCAAAGAACTGAACATCAACCACGAGCAGCTCGCGGCATACATTGAGGAGAATATTCTCGAAGGAGATCAGGACATAGAGAACCCAGACATTTCAGCTCGCGCAAAACGTGCTCTCGAGCTCGCCTTCTACGCCTCGCGTGATCTCGGTCACTCGTATGTAGGATCAGAACATATTCTGCTCGGACTCATCGGCGAGGGCGAAGGAATGGCAGCTCAAATCCTTGCCAAGATGGGCCTAGAAGGCGAAGAAGGACGAAAGAGGATTTTGCATCTCATCGGAACCGACAAAAAGAAGAAGGGGTCCTCGAACACAACCAAAGAAGAAGCGAAATCCGAAACGCCTGCACTCGACAAGTATGCGCACGATCTTACAGACGAAGCGCGAAATGGTCGTCTCGACCCCGTAATCGGACGAGCAGATGAAATCGCCCGTGTCATTCGGGTTCTTTCACGACGCCGCAAAAACAACCCCGTCCTTATTGGAGAACCAGGTGTTGGAAAAACAGCAATCGCCGAAGGACTTGCTGCGCGCATCGTGCAAGGAAATGTTCCTGAGATTTTGAAAAACAAGCGTGTTCTCGCCCTGGATCTTTCTGGCCTCGTGGCAGGAACCAAGTACCGTGGTGAGTTTGAGAAGCGACTGAAAAAAGTCATCGAAGAAGTAAAAAAGGCAAACAAGAACGTCGTACTATTCATCGACGAACTTCACACAGTTGTAGGAGCGGGAGCAACCGAAGGAATGATGGACGCCGCCAACATTCTTAAACCAGCTCTTGCGCGCGGTGAGCTTCAAGCAATCGGAGCAACAACACTCAACGAGTATCGAAAGCACATCGAAAAAGACGCAGCGCTCGAGCGACGCTTCCAACCCGTACTCGTAAATGAACCATCAGTTGAAATCACGATTGAAATTCTTCGTGGACTTCGCGACAAATACGAGGCCCATCACAAGGTAAAAATTACAGACGAGGCGATTCTATCTGCCGCGTCTCTTTCCGATCGCTACCTCGCCGATCGATTCCTGCCAGACAAAGCTGTTGATCTCATTGACGAAGCGGCCGCAAAAGTGCGCATTGCTTCATCTACCGCCCCAGAAAAGCTCAAAGAACTTCAGGAGGGATTGAAGCGTCTTCGTAGTGAACGCGATGCTGCAAATGCAGCAAAGAACAAAAAGAAAATGCTGAGCCTCGACAAAAAGATTGAAACACTGGAAGAAGAACGCGAGGAAGTAGAAGCGACATGGCGGAAGGCACGTGGAACGGCCGAGACACAGGTGAACGCAAGCGATATCGAAGAAGTGCTCGAAAAGTGGACTGGCATTCCTGTACAAGAACTTGGCGAAGAAGAAGTAGCCAAACTCCTCAAGCTCGAAGAACGTCTTCATGAACGCATCATTGGCCAAGAAGAAGCGGTGAAAGCTGTTTCGGAAGCCATTCGTCGAGGGCGCGCAGGCCTAAAAAACCCAAATCGTCCTGTGGGATCATTTATCTTCCTTGGACCAACGGGCGTAGGAAAGACAGAACTTACCAAGGCACTTGCACAACTCCTATTTGGAGATGAAGACGCGATGATCCGAGTCGACATGTCTGAATACATGGAGCGACACACGGTTTCAAAACTGATCGGTTCTCCTCCAGGATATGTAGGCCATGAAGAGGGCGGCCAGCTCACAGAGCAAGTTCGCCGAAAGCCATATTCGGTGATCTTGTTGGACGAAATCGAAAAGGCACACCCTGACGTGTTCAACACCCTCCTCCAAATTTTGGAAGACGGTCGACTTACAGACTCAAAGGGTCGAACTGTCGACTTCAAAAACACAGTGATCATTGCCACGTCGAACATCGGAGCCAACAAAATTCAGTCCGTTGCCTCCTCTCGACTTGGATTTGACGCCCCAGAAATTACCGCAAGATCAGAACAAACGCACGGACTGTTCAGTAAAAGTGATACTCTCAAAAATGATCTCATGAAGGAACTCAAAGATCACTTCCGACCCGAGTTCCTGAACCGTGTTGACGAAATCATCGTATTCCACGCGCTCGACAAAAAGCAGATGCGCTCAATTGTCGACATTCTTCTTGGCGAGCTGAACCTCCTCCTAAAAGGACAGAATGTGAGACTTGAAGTCACGGCAAAGGCAAAAAATCTCCTTGTTACAAAGGGCTACGATCCTGCCTTCGGCGCACGTCCACTTCGACGCGTCATTCAAAAAGAACTAGAAAACACATTGTCGGAAGCTCTCTTGGAAGGAAGATTCCGAGAAGGCGACACGGTTGTTGTCGACATCGATAAGAAGAACATCACGGCATTCACATTTACCAAAAAGGTGAAGCAGGCAAAAAAAGAAAAGACCACGAAACGAACATAGCTACGAGCCACCGTATGAAAGCCAAAACAACAGAGGCGCTTCAGTGGATTGTTACAGTCCTTAGACAGAAGAACATACCATTTCAGATCACTGGAGGGCTCGCAGCACACATATACGGAGCCAGTCGTCCTATCAACGATATTGATATTGATATTCTTGAAAAGGATCTGGCCCGAGTGACAGATGCTGTTCATGAATACATCATATACGGACCGGCCCGCTACAGGGATAAAAAGTGGGATGTGCAGCTGCTCACACTGAAGTATCATGATCAGGAAATAGACCTCGGAGGCGCCCTTGAAACAAAGATCTATGACGAAGCAACAGGCGCCTGGACACCGTGTGTCGCAACATTAGACACAGCACAAGAACACACCATAGAAGGAATTGAGTTACCGGTTGTAGAACCGCAAAGCCTTATTGCATATAAAACACTCCTAACAGGAGCGCACCAAACAACAGATATCAAAGCGGTACGGAAATATCTCCAACAAACGGGACACGAGAACCAGTGAAAGATAAGAATTCCCTGCATGATGCTGATCAGGGGATTTTTTTGTATTGCAGCAAACAAAACGGCAACGTACACTTCTCTGTTACTTTCTATGCCACACCTTCGCGTCATTCTTGATCGATTTGAACACGACCGCGCTGTCTTCTTAACGCAAGAAGGACAGCAGCTCGTGTGGCACAAAGACGATCTTCCCGAAGATATCCAAGAAGGGCAAACGTACTACATTCACTTCGCAACATCCGAACAAAATACACCGCCATCAATACAACAGACTCCCATCACACCTAAAAAATCGCCAACTTCAAAGCCAACAACAGAACCAGTGAAACGAACTCCGCTCTCTCAAGAAGAAAAAAAACAGCGGCTGCTGGCACGGGCACTCCTTGAGGAAATTCTAAACGGAACAGACGCTACTCCCACAACTACGATACAATCGTAGTACCTATTTCATTCGTCCTTCCTATGACCTATAAGAAAGCGAACAAGCTACACATCGTCGCCGTCACAGCGGTCATTCAAAACGAAGAAGGAAACGTGCTCGTTCTAAAACGATCAGAACGAGAAATCGCCATGCCAGGCCTCTATACATTCCCGGGTGGAAAAGTAGAGGACAATCAATCGATTGAAGAAGCGCTCGCTGAAGAAATCAAAGAAGAAACAGGCCTCGAGATGCTCCCAGGAAAGCTTCTCCTTAAAGACGTTGCATTCGTGCGTCCAGACGGACAGACCGTAAAGGTATTTGCCTATCTTTGCCGCGTAGCTTCTACAGAACACGTACGCTATTCAGAAGACTTTTCAGATGCGCGCTGGATCTCGTATGAAGATCTCGAACACATTGAACACGTCGGAATTGAAGGAGAACTCGAACAAATCAAAAAACTTCAAGCAGCAGGCATGCCGCTCGAAAACCTCATGACAACCTCTGTACGCAAGGAACCGGAACCAGTTTCGTAGCCACAGCAGAATTTCGCAGGCCGCAGATTCCTCAAACAAAAAAACGCAACGAAAAACGCGCCAGGCAACTGTAGACAGAGAAGGTTCGTGGGAGTTTTGAAGCCGGAGCCTCGCCTTCTCACAAATGATCTTCTCGGGGACGTCTACAGTTGTCTGACGCGCTTTCGTTCGTTTGAATAGAGGGTGCACGCCTCATCGACACAGTAAAAACTGTCTCGACGCGACAGAGGAAGGTAACAGGCCTTCCGTAAATTGTCAAGGGTTATTGAGGCAAATTCGCACTGTGATACACTTTTTGCACAGTCTGAATACATATTTTGCGCTAAGAAAAGGCAAAAAACCACGCTTCGCTATGATCGAACGCCAAGACAAAGATCGGCTTGTTGCTCCCGCCCCATTAAAGGAAGAACAAGAACAATCCGACACATCACTTCGCCCTCAATCACTCGATGAATTTGTAGGTCAACAAGATCTCAAAGAGAACTTGAGCATCTTATTAGAGGCTGCCAAGAAGCGAAATGAGGCAAGTGATCACATCCTATTCCACGGCCCCCCAGGACTTGGAAAGACAACGCTCGCACATATCGTGGCACACGAACTTGGAGCCGGTATTCGAGTAACGTCTGGACCAGCCATCGAACGCGCAGGTGACCTAGGTGCCATTCTCACAAGTCTCCAAGACGGAGATGTGCTATTCGTAGACGAAATCCACCGACTGCCGCGCATGGTGGAAGAAATTTTGTATCCAGCCATGGAAGACGGCGCGCTCGACATCGTGATTGGAAAAGGCCCCGCAGCAAAATCTCTCAGACTCGATCTTCCTAAGTTCACTATTATTGGAGCAACGACACGAACAGGGCTCCTCTCTTCTCCCTTACGAGACCGCTTTGGAGCTACATTTCGCATGCCGTTCTACGAAGAAGAAGATATTGTACAAATTCTCAAACGGGCCAGCGACATTCTAGACGTCTCAGCTACAGAAGAAGGCCTACAAGAAATCGCGAAACGATCACGCCGAACCCCACGAATCGCCAATCGCCTTCTGCGTCGTGTACGCGACTACGCTGAAGTGCGAGAAGATGGCGCAGTCACTAAAGACACAGCAAACGACGCACTCCAAAAAATGGATATCGATGCATTTGGACTCGATACCATGGATCGAGAACTCTTAGTCAATTTGATTGAAAAACACGGAAATCGTCCCGTAGGAATTTCCACACTTGCTGCCATGCTCTCTGAAGACGAGGGAACACTAAGCGACGTCGTGGAACCGTATCTTCTTACGATTGGATTCTTGAAGCGAACTCCCCGAGGGCGTGTTGCAACCGATCGCGCCGCCAAGCACCTCGGACTGTCTATACCTGCAACCACATGAGCCTCTTTATCTTGCTCTACATCTATCTCGGCCTAGCACTCCTGTTGATAGTGGCATCTCTTGTGGTTCTTACATTCACCTGGCGATTCCGCTATCTCGGACCGGCAACATATGGAATTGTTGCCGTGTTTATCACCAGTATTTTACTCAATATCCTCATCACGGGCTGGTACATCTTAAGACAGGACTGGAGCTATCAAATTGGTATCGATCTCTTTGAATTGGCATCCACCGCCCTATGAGCCCCTTAGATCAAGAAAAAGTAACGAACAAACAACGCGAAAAACTCTTTCGTCGATTTGGTTATAAAGCAAGATTTCCAGGGCAACACGATGGAGAAGAAACGGTTGTAACACTTCGACGTCATATCTGGGCGTTTCTGTTTGAAATAACGATCTTGCTGGGGGCTGCCATTCTCCCAATCGTACTATTCGTTCTTCTCCGAAGCTTCATCCCAGATCTTCTGGACCCACCAAACAGCAACATTCTCGCTCTCCTTCTCTCGCTCTACGCATTCTTTGTGACGCTGTACTTCTTCGTTGTGTGGATCGACCGCTATTTCGACGTCTGGGTTATTACAAACGAACGCCTTATCGACGTCGAACAAAAGTCGTTCTTCAACAGAACCACTTCCGAACTCGAACTAGACAAGATCCAGGACGTAACTGTTGAAGTGAAGGGAGTTCTTCCAACCTTATTTCACTACGGAACCATTCACGTACAAACAGCAGCCATTCAACGTAACTTCAGCATTCAAGACATCAAATATCCCTACGTCGTGAAAGATATCTTGATTGAACTTGAACGCGCGTATACTGAGCGTCACCCTCGCCTCGTAAAAACAGCAGAAGATTCCGACTCTACATCTCCTTCAACGAATCAGAATTCGTCGTTGCAAGAACCGCCAACACAAACGGAATCCACCACAACACCGCAAGATCGTTCTTAAAGAACGGAACATCCACTATTCCGTAGACAACAACACCGAGCAGTACAATCGCCAACACCCCCAGTCTTGAATCACGTTTCACATTCTGTGAGACATGATCTTGTAATGACCGCCCACTCAATGAGGAGGGAGGGAGGTTCGTTTGTACAAGCCGTGTAAAGGCCACAAGAAGCCATAGCACTGAAATAGCTCCGAACACGGTAAGCTCTGCCCAGAAATTCAGCAAAAGTGAGTGAGGATAGTTAATGGTCGATTCAGTATGTTGTGCAAGCTTGTAGTCACCATACAACTGCGTAAACCCACCGAGACCAGATCCCAGCACCGGCCGATCAGCAAGCAAATACAAGCTCCCCTCCCACAACGCAAGACGAACTTGCCCAGACGTATCTTGAAACGTCACAGCAGGAATCGCACGCTCACGAAAAGTGGGGACTGCAACGAGCACAAGACCAACAAAACCGACAGCAACCAATGGTTTCCACCAGCCCCAGCGCCAAAACGCAAGCACCGTTGTCCCAAGAGCAATTCCCACAATAGCCCCATCAGTCTGAGCAAGCACAACCCCGAGTACCGAGAAAAGGACAATAAACCAGGCAGAAGCCCGATATGGTGTCGAAATAAGTGACTCACGAGGAGCCAACAAGAGACCAAGAAACAGCAACGCAATAGGAGTCAAAAAGAGTCCAACGGCAGCAGGATATGTAAAGAACGACGTTGCTCTCAATACACTCCCCCCCATACCATCGTATCCCTCAAGAAGCCCTATTCCCGTAGCGACTTGTAGCACTGCCCCCAACGAAACAGCAAGTGCAGCCAGTCCAAGCGACCACACAACACCCATCCATTGATCTTTTCGTTCAACGACATCGAGTAACACCAACATTAACAACAACGGCTCCAGAACAAATGCGCGCCACAAACCAAGGGCACGGATCACATCTGGCGCTACGACGACAGCCAGTACACTTGCCAGTACAAACAACACGCTCGGCCACAACAAGTGTGTGCCCAACAATTGACCTCCAAGACGCCGTAAACGTTCCGATACACCACCCACACCCGCATACCGATTCCAATGTGTTCGAAGCAACCACGCAAGAACCACAAGAAGGATTGAACACTCTAAAAATGTTGTTGGAAGTCCCAACATCTCAAAACGCCACTCGTAAGAAGGCAATAAAAACAGCACAAGCAGAACCCCCCAGTACGGACGCACGAGCGCCACCAAGAACAGCGCAACCAAAAACACGGTAAGAAGAACGAATTCCATTAGGAAGATTCAGGAATATTGAACACAAGAATAGAGCCTCCAATAACTGTGACAGGTTCATACGCCTCCAACCAGCGGTAATCTCGCTCACCACAACACTGGGAATACCACTGACTATTCTTGAAGAACGTGGCTGATACCGCAATCCAACCAGTCGTCTCACCATTATTTGCACGCCATTGTACAAATCGGTCTCCCAAATAGTACTCAGGGACACCACCACCAAAGTAATCAACCTTCAGCTCTTCGATATCTTCCTCCTCAGCCCATTGCGCAAGGCGTTTCAAATCCTGACCCCAGTCAACATTTGAATCAGTAGTGTAGTTATACGCATGATCGCGACCTACGACGAGATTGAAATACGACAAGAAATGCGGATACGCGAACACTGTTCCTCCTACGTACCACACAAGCAGCGCAAGAACGCTCGCAGCCTTCCAAAGACGAAACCGCCCACGCGCACCGCGCCAGAGTTCGGCCACATACTTTGCAACAAGCATGATCAAAAACGGATACAGAGGAAGAATATGTCGCAACCCGATGTTCAAATTTCCCACCATCCCAACCAGCATGAACATGGCAATCGCCGAGAAGAAGATAAGTTCAGCCAAATACCGATCAACCGCTGCTTGCAACGCATGCCATCGCTTCAAGAATGTGCGCTTTGCACCAGGAATATGAAGTGTCTTTTGCAGCACTGTTCGGCGAAACCCTCGAATTGCCAATATGGCTGCCGTGGCAGCACCAATCAACATTGGAATTGGCGTCTTCATCAAGAACGACACCGGATAGAAATACCAAAACGACTGGTTCGTAACTTCTCCCAAGAAGTATGTTGTATTCCCCCCTGCAACGCGACCAAACACCATGAACAGACCAAGAAGATACACCCCAAACGATTTTGTGATGTCGTTCGACACCATTCCTTTCAAGAATGCATTGAGTCCGGAAGCATCGGAAGCACTTACGCCAAAATCAACAAGCTGCACCAGAGTGTCCGCAGGGGTATTCCACACAAACGGCACATAAGCTAGCCACACAAGCAAGAACCCTCCCATAAACAAGAAAACGAGAGACGCCCCAAGAACCCACGTTCGCTGCAACCAATTCTGTTTGATCCGATTCGCAAGAGGAAAATGAGCGAAGTTGAGACGTTTTCGCCATACCACCAACAACACCGCAGACAACAACACCAAATACACCGGAAGCAACACATTGGAAAACTTTGCTAATTGCGCAACAGCAAACGCGACGGTTGCCCACAACAGCAACTTCCAACTGGGGCGCCGCACAAACCGCCAAAACGCATACACCGCGATAAAAAAGGTTGCAGCCACGCCCATGTCTGTTGTGACATAGCGCGCA
>JAGQLO010000023.1 GCA_020429185.1 Candidatus Doudnabacteria bacterium | reverse complement strand
CGCCAGACGGCCCTCCTCCTCCTCGCGATCGTGGCTCTCCTCGCGATCATCGTCGGCTCCAGCGTCGTGTCGTTCGACAACGACGAGTTGGGGAAGATGGGTAACCGTGTCGAGGACATCGGCAAGGGCAACTTCGGCGGCAAGACCGCCGAGGAGGCCCGCGACCGCGACGAAGAGCTTCGAGAGCGCTACGGCAAGTGACCCCCGGTCAGTTGCCACCCACTCCGCCGCGTCGACCCCTGTGGTTGCCGCGGTTTTCTCTTGCTTCCGTTTCTCAAGACACGGCACTTACACGTTTTTGATTGCTTGAATGTGCCCACACTGGTATCTTGATGTGAGGGCGCGATGCGCCTGTTTCCCGCTCTGAGAGCGATTTCTGCTTGTTTTGAACGAATCGTATGTCGCTACACATCAACTGGGTTGGTCACGCCTGCTTCAAGCTCGTGACGCCAGAACTCACTATTGTTACAGATCCCCTCGACAAAGACACGGGTTATAACCCACCTCGCACATCTGCCGATGTGGTACTTGTCTCTTCAAGTAACCCACACCACAGCTACGTTGAATCTGTCAAAGATGAGCCGATTGTGTTCGATGGACCAGGAGAGTACGAAGTGAAGGGGTCGCTTATTCATGGCATTCCTTCTAAGGGACCGAGCGATCATCCGGCAAACACCATCTACGTCTTCCGCATGGAAGGTATTCGCCTGTGTCACTTGGGCGCTCTAAGCGAGACACTTTCTTCTGAGCAGCTCGAATCAATCGGTAATGTCGATGTTTTGTTCTTGCCTGCTGGCATGCCAGACGCCCTTAGCTACAAGCACGCTGCCGAAATGATGAACGCAATCGACCCACGTATCGTGATCCCATACGGCTACAAGACAGCGAAGTCCGCACTCAAGGGTGTAGAGGAGCCAAAAGTCTTCCTGAAAGAAATGGGAATGACTGACGCAGAGAAGGCACCAAAAGCAGTTCTAAAGTCAAACCAGCTTCCTGCTGACGAAACAAAGGTCATGCTTTTGGAAGCGCAAGGGTAAAGCATGCAAGATCAGTCGCCATCTTCGGATCCTCGTACCAAGGCTGTTGCTGCAGCTGTGCTTGTTGGTGGCGCCGTTTTTCTTGGATGGTTTTTCTTACTCCCTCATCGCGTTCCCGATGACACGCATACAGATCTTTCGAACTCTGCAAGCGAACTCCAAGCAGATGCCTCAGCAATTTTTCAGCAAACACAAGATGCGCGTGAACAGCTCGATGAGGATCTCGCAATACAACGCGAAGCTGAGCTAGAGCAACAAGCTGAGCAGCAACGCCTTCAAGATTCATTGAACGCTTCGCGTACCGAGCTCGAAGCAGCTGGCCACACGACAACCGTTGAACCCACCGAATAATCTACGACCTATGGACTACGGAAACATCCAACCACGACGCATCGTTGAAGAAATGCAGGAGTCCTACTTGGACTACTCTATGAGCGTGATTGTGTCGCGTGCTCTTCCAGACGCACGCGATGGCATGAAGCCTGTACACCGCCGCATTCTGTACGCAATGTGGGATATTGGATTGCGCGCAAGTGCAAAGTACCGAAAGTCCGCCACCGTCGTTGGTGAAGTACTTGGTAAGTATCACCCACATGGTGACCAGGCCGTGTATGACTCGATGGTACGTATGGCGCAGGACTTCTCCATGCGCGAATTACTCGTGGATGGCCAAGGTAACTTTGGCTCAATGGACGGTGACGGTGCCGCTGCTATGCGTTATACAGAGGCAAAACTAACGAAGGCCGCAGAACAGCTTCTCATTGACCTCGAGAAGAACACGGTGGACTGGCGCCCGAACTATGACAACACGCAGCAGGAACCAACAGCGCTTCCTGCGAAGCTTCCGAATCTCTTGCTAAATGGGGGTGTTGGTATTGCTGTTGGAATGGCAACAAGCATTCCTCCCCATAACCTGAATGAGTTGTGTGACGCAGCAAAGCACCTGATTGAGCACCCAGATGCCACCACAGAGGACCTCATGCAGTTTGTAACAGGTCCTGACTTTCCAACCGGAGGGATCATTTTTGATAAGAACGAAATCAAGCAAGCCTACGCTACCGGTCGTGGAGGTATTGTCACTCGAGCAAAGACGGATATTGTCGAAGTAAAAGATGGCTACTTCAACATCATCGTCACGGAAATTCCGTACATGGTGAACAAGGCCGCCCTTCTTGAAAAAATTGCCACACTCGTGAAAGACAAGAAGATCGACGGCATTAAGGATCTTCGCGATGAGTCTGACAAAGAAGGTGTCCGCATCGTGATTGAACTCAAAAAAGAAGCCTTCCCAAAGAAAGTCCTGAACCGACTCTTTTCTCTTACACAGCTTCAGAACAAGTTCTCGGTAAACCTGCTGGCTCTTGTCGACCGCGGTCGCCAACCACAGGTAATGACTCTTGTAACGGCCCTACAGGCCTATATTGAGCACCGACAAGAGGTGATTCGCCGTCGCACACAGTTTGACCTTGATCGCGCAGAGGAGCGAGCGCATATTCTCGAGGGACTGAAGATTGCTCAGGACGCCATCGATGCGGTCATCAAGCTGATTCGCGGATCGAAGACACGTGAAGAGGCTCACAAAGGTCTGATGACCCAGTTTAAGCTGAGCGACATCCAGGCCAACGCCATTCTAGACATGCGTCTCGCTCAATTGACCGCCCTGGACCGATTGAAGATTGAAAATGAACTGAAAGAAAAATACGCCCTCATTAAAGAGCTGAAGGCTATTCTTGCTGACGAACAGAAAGTGTTCGGAATCATCAAGGATGACCTCGAAGAGATGAAGGAGCAGTATGGAACCGAACGACGTACACAAGTCATGGCGGGAGCCGCAGGAGAGTTCGCAGCAGAGGATCTTATTCCCGATGAGAACGTTGTGATTTCTCTTACGCAGTCTGGATACATCAAGTCACTAGAGGCAGATACGTACAAAGCCCAGGGACGTGGTGGTAAGGGTGTAAAGGGCATGGAGACGAAAGAAGAAGACGTCGTACAAACCTTCTTTGCGACATCATCGCATTCTGATCTCCTCTTCTTTACCTCGAAGGGACGTGTCTTCCAGACAAAAGCCTACGAGATTCCTAAGTCGTCACGTACAGCGAAGGGAAATAGCATTGTGAACTTCCTTCAGCTCAGCCAAGACGAGCACGTCAATGCGGTATTGCCGCTCGCAAACTTCTCTGAGGACGTGAAATACCTCACGCTCGTTTCACGGCAGGGTCTTGTGAAGCGCACACCGCTTAGTGAGTTTGAAAACGTGCGCCGCTCCGGACTCATTGCTGCATCTGTGAAGGATGGTGATGAATTAGCATGGGTTCGACCAACACATGGGGACGATGAAATTTTGATTGTCTCTACTGCAGGTCAGGCCATTCGATTCAAGGAAAAGGATGTCCGCTCTATGGGACGCACAGCAGCAGGTGTTCGTGGACTCAAGCTCAAAGCAGGAGATGAGGTTGTCGGCATGGCGGTCATCACGAAGAAGGTATCACCAGACACCTGCCTCATGGTTATCACGGAAAAAGGCTTCGGCAAAAAGACGAGATTGGATGAATACCGACAACAAGGACGTGGAGGATCTGGCATCAAGACAGCAAGTATCACCGCAAAAAACGGCCCGATCGTGTCGGCACGATTACTCTCAGATGCAGTCAATGAACTCATTGTCATCTCAAAGGCCGGACAGGTGATCCGCGTCGAGGCCGATGTTGTTCGCGAATCAGGACGCTCCACGCAGGGTGTGCGCGTAATGCGACTTAAGAATAACGACACGATCTCTTCTGTTGCGCTTGTAACGGAACCAGACGTCGTTAATGACGAAGCGTAATAGCAGACAGTCAAAGCGCATTGTGTTGTAAAAACACCATGCGCTTTTAGTTGGGCGCGCTATACTACCGGAGTTAGCCTTCACATACATCTATGTCTGGAACACGCACACGTATTTTATTGGTAGCGGTTCTTGCCGTTCTTATCGCGCTTGGAACAACCATCCTTCTCTGGGTCGTTTCTGGCTCTTCCTCTGATTCAGTTACCGTCAACACAACAAATGAAGATGAATTAGTTGTCTTCGACAATACGATCAATACCACCCTTGCGTTCATTGCACTCGATGATAACGGCACCTCTGGCGAACTCGTCGGATGTGGAGATAGCGTTGTACTCGTCGACTATGGCGTCGAACCAGGACCCGCTCAAACACGCCTTACACGCACCCTACTTGCCGCACTTGATGAAGATGCGACCTACGGCGCTTCGGGTCTACACAACCCGCTTGGAGCACACAGCGATCTTTCTCTCGATCTCGTCACTGTCGAAGATGGTCTTGCATCCATCTATTTTGTGGGAACGCTTGAAGCA
Organism: Candidatus Doudnabacteria bacterium; assembly: GCA_020429185.1. GTDB lineage: Bacteria > Patescibacteriota > JABMPQ01 > JABMPQ01 > JAGQLO01 > JAGQLO01. The sequence goes on along the minus strand of JAGQLO010000023.1, from coordinate 8,233 downwards.
GCCCACTGTGAGGCCCCTCGTTTTGAAGCTCAGGTTGAGCAACTTGCCCTCCAGTTCGAGGGAATTGAACGCGTAGAGATCTTTGTAAATGAGATCTCATTTGAGGAGCTCACGGACAGTTCGGGTCGCTAGGCTTGCCAGAACTTCTAAAACAGGGTAGCCTAGCGCAGATTTCGAGCTGCTTTTGATGTGTTATTCGACCAAGTTTGTTGTATGCCAGTACCAAAGAAACGACTTCCATCCTCACGACGTGATCGCCGACGAAGCCATCACGCTCTTAAGGCAACAGGAACAGTAGAATGTCCTTCCTGTGGCGCGGACACACTACCTCACCACGCCTGCCCTGCTTGCGGCACCTACAAGGGCCGCTCCGTAGCAGAAGGACAAGCCTCTAAAGACACAAAGAAGGCTGAAAAGAAGGCATTCTTGAAGCGTGCAGAAGAAGGTACCGAGGAACATGATCACGACCACGAGGATCACGACCACGAGACCGAGTCAAAAAAGGACTCCAAAAAGGAGAAGAAGGAAGACAAGAAGTAAAACGTGTGGTAGATTAAGTGCGGTGTATCCGCACTTTTTCGTACATTCTTTTTACCGTTATGGCCAACAGGCACCTTCTCCGTACCATCACCATGCAGTCGCTCTATGAGTGGGACTTTTATGGCCGTGATACGGAGCGTCTTCCTGAGTTCGCAGCAAAGAATCTTGATGAGTTTGCGCGCGGAGCAGAGGAGGCTGACTACGTCGCCAATACGCTCGAAGGCGTCCTCGAACATATCGAGGACATCGATGAAGTGATTACAAAATCTGCTCCAGAGTGGCCGCTCGATCAAATCACAATGGTCGACCGGAATATTTTGCGTCTCGGCATCTACGAGCTGGTCTATAACGACGACATTCCCCCAAAAGTAGCGATCAATGAGGCTATTAACCTCGGAAAGACATTTGGAGGAAAGTCTTCTGGTCGGTTCATTAACGGCGTTCTCGGAACCGTGTATCGCGAACTCGTAGCCCCAACCGAAGAAAAGAAATCGGCAAAAGAGGTCACCAAGGCTGAAGAGGAAGAATAGCATTACTGCATGGACAAAGATCTTTCAGCGCTGATGGAAGCCCTCGGCGTACAATTTGCAGACATCAATCACCTTCGCCAGGCGATGGTGCATCGCTCCTATTTAAATGAACACAAGTCCTTTCCACTCGACCAAAACGAACGATTGGAGTTTTTGGGCGATGCTGTTCTTGAGCTTGTCGTCACAGACCACCTCTACCGCACCTTCCCAAATCCCGAAGGAGAGTTGACGGCTTGGCGCTCTGCACTTGTGAACTCCAACATGCTCTCAAAGCACGGAGAAGCCCTTGGGTTTGACGAACACCTCTACCTCTCAAAAGGGGAAGCACGAAGCACTGGAAAGGCGCGGAACGCGATTTTGGCTAATGCCTATGAAGCAGTAATCGGAGCTATTTACATTGACCAAGGATACGAGGTGGCAGCGGACTTTATTACACGAGACCTTCTCCCTGAAGTTCCAAACGTTCTCGAACGTCGGGAGGAAATCGATCCAAAAAGCTCGTTCCAAGAAACTGTCCAGGAGCAGCTCAACGTAACGCCTCAGTATCGCGTGATCGACGAATCTGGCCCAGACCACAACCGCCACTTTGTAATGGGCGTCTATATTGAAAACATTCTCGTCGCCACAGGTGAAGGTTCAAGCAAGCAGTCCTCCCAGGTAGCTGCAGCACGCACAGCTCTACAAGAAGACGCCTGGAAGACTGCGTACGCCGCGGCTGGAGGTAAGGGCCTCCCTCAGGCCTAGTACATGGAAATTGTCCTTGTTGTTCTCGGCATCGTGCTCCTGGTGCTTGGCCTCCTTGGTATTGTTGCTCCTGGACTTCCCGACGCACCGCTCGTGTTTGCAGGCATGTTGTTTTTAGGCGGCGGGTTCGGATTTGACCGCCTTTCCATTCTCACGTGGATCTTACTAGGCGTGCTTGCCGCACTTATGTGGGGGGCGGAATTTGCCTCTACTGCCTTAGGCGCAAAACTTGCGAAAGCATCTCGTCTCGCATCACTATTTGCTGTTTTTGGAGCCTTTCTCGGCTTTTTTGCTGGTAGCTTGCCAGGCCTACTCATTGGCCCATTTGTGGGTGCAGTACTTGGAGAGCTCATCAATGGGCGCGACCTTCTTCAGTCAGCCAAAAGCGGCGCCGCTGCTCTTACTGGCATGCTGTCCGGTGTCTTTATGAAAGTGTTTATTGTCCTCGTGATGATTCTCACGTTTACGATCGGAATGACTATTGGATAGCTCCAGCCTTTTCCCGTAAATACGCGATGATATCGTCGGATTCGTGCATTTTTACGTCCGCCTCTTCGTCTACAAGAAACGGCACGGTGCGACGACCGGTCCACGCCTCGATCTGATCGCTGTTCTCATTTCCCCAGCTTGCATCCACAAGTTCCACGTCGAGACCAAGCTCATCTATAGCCTTGATCACTTTGGCGCAGTAGGGACAGCCCGTGTACTGGTAGAGTTTCAACATAAGGGACGTGTTATACGCAACACACTGTACGCCACACGCTTTTCGATCGTCCAGTCCTGCTATACACTCCATCTCGAACAACCAACACATGTATCTCTCTCGTATTGAACTTGCGGGCTTTAAGTCTTTTGCCAATAAAACGGAACTGATTTTTGAACCCGGCGTTACCGCAATCGTGGGCCCGAACGGATCTGGAAAGTCGAATGTTTCGGATGCGATTCGCTGGGTACTCGGTGAGCAGTCCATGAAAAACCTACGCGGGTCCGCGCGCGAAGACGTGATTTTTTCTGGTACCTCGCAAAAGGCACGCCTTGGAATGGCAGAGGTATCACTCGTGTTGAACAATGAAGATGGGCAGATCCCCATTGATCTTCCCGAGGTTGTTGTGACTCGTCGTTATGACCGAAGCGGTGAAAGCACCTATTTCATCAACAAATCGAAGGTGCGTCTCCTCGATATTCAGGAATTGCTCGCAAAAGCTGGATTTGCAGGTTCAACCTACTCAGTCGTGGGGCAGGGAATGATTGATTCGATTGTGACGGCGACACCAAAAGAGCGTCGCGAGATCTTTGAAGACGCCGCCGGCATCCGCCCGTATCAAATGAAGCGCAAGCAAGCGCTGTCGAAATTAGCTGGAAGCGAACGAAACCTCGTGGAAGTTGATGCACACCTCGCAGAACTGCGACCGCATGTACGAGGTCTCAAGCGACAAGCCTCGCGCGCAGAACAGAAGGAAGTCCTTCTTGCGGAACAGAAGCAACTTCGCGCGAGCGTTTACAACCATCTGTGGAATCAGGCTCAGTTCTCTCTTGCCGAGGCAGAACGCAAGACAACATCGACAACAACCCAAGAACAAGAACTTTCGCAGAAAGCAGCGCGATCAGAAGAAGCGATTGATGCGCTCGCTCAACAAGCGAAAACTGATGTTTCGGAAGCAGCGAAGCAGCGTGTTGCTGAGCGTGCAGAGCTCAAGAAGGAACGCGATCGCCTTACAGAGGAGCTTTCCGTTGTACGAGGTCGCATTCAAGTGGAATCGAGCCGCAACGCAGAAGTTGATACGGCAGATCTTTCTCGTCGTATCGAAGACTTAGAACGCGATCTCAGTCATCTAGAAGAAGATTGGCTCAGCGCCGTTCGCACGCGCGACGAGACCCGTATTCAAGAGCAGGCGGCTATTCATGTTGCCGAGCGAACCCATGTTGAACGCGAAGAAGTTCGTACAAAGAAAGAACAGGCACAAGAACAACTTTCTGAGGTGCGCAGCCGAATTCATGTTGAATCGAATCGAGGCAATGAGGTAGATATTCCTGATCTTGAGCAACGCGTGTCCCGACTCCAAGAAGAACTGACTTCGCTCGCAGAGGCACGCGACACATATTATGACGAGCGCACTCGTCTTGAAGCTACCGCGCAGACCATGCGCGAGGCTCTTTCTCAGACGGCACACAACACCGACGAGGTTCGTGCCATTATTGAGGCACTCGACGTATCCGCAGAAGATTCACTTACGCTCGTCGATGTTCGTGATGAAATTGCCACCACACTTGCTCAAGAACGTGCTGTTCTTGAAGCGGCCACACGGTGTGAAGAAACGCATGAATACGTAACCTGTCTTGGTCATTTTGCACGTACGCACGGCAACCTCCAAACGCTCTGCGACCGACTCCAACAGGAAACCGGCGACTCCTCTTCGGATATTGTTCGTCACTTGCAAACAGCTAAAGATGCGCTTTCTGAACTTCTTCAGGAGCAAAATACGCTTCGCCAACAGTTACAAGAGGCGGAGATTGCTTCTGCCGTTGCCTTGAAAGATCTTGAGTCTTGCCTTGCGTCCATTGACTCCACATCTACAGAACATGCAGAACTCTCTGCAAAACTAGAAGCCGCACGCGCAGTTGCTGCGGAAGACGTCAGTCCACTTCTTGAAGAACTTGAATCGACGCAAGTAGAGCTTGAGGAGAACATTCGCTTCCTTACAGAAGACCTTCAGTCGCGAGACACTATTGCCACGGAAGCGACGCAGGCGCGCGCAACGCTTCAGGCAGCTGTTGCTGATGCAGCCGCCTCTCTCAAGGCCATAGACGCTCAACACGAGCGCCTCAGCAACGAACACACCAAGCTTGTTCACCGCTTGGAAGTCGCGCAACAAAATGCACAACAAACGGAGGCAACCAATGTATTGATTCAGGAACTTGCGAACGAACAAGTGTCACTCGAAGCAACGCAGCGTGACTGTTCTGCTCGTATCGCGAAACTTGATGAAGTAATCAAGTCTGACGAGGCAGAGCAACAGAAACGACAAGAAGAAGTCTTCGCCGCAGAACAAGCACTGCGAGAGACGCAGAAAGCTCTCGCCAGTGTGCGCGAAACACTGCGGCAGCTTTCGGTTGAACAAGCACGTGCTGAAGAGCACCTCACTTCCGTAACGCATGAGTTTAAGGAGGCGCTTGGCGAGTCGTTCGAGAGTCACGTTGCAGCGTACGAACGCGCTCCACTTTCGCTCCAGCTCTCTGATGCAAAGGAGCAACATGAGCGTCTCCATGCTGTCGATCGTCAGCTCATGATGATTGGTGATATCTCGGACGATGTCTTGCAGCAATACAAAGAGGCGAGTGAACGAGAGACATTCCTCAACCAACAGCGCGACGACATCGTTCAGGCTTCTGAAAAGCTTCAGACCGTGATTAAAGAACTTGACGCCACCATGAAGACGCAATTTGATGCTGCGTTTGCAGACATCAACGAGCACTTCAATCACTACTTCAAAATCTTGTTTAACGGAGGAAAGGCAAGCGTAAAGAAGGAGACGATCATCCTAAAGGGTTCGGATAACGAAACTGATGAAAACGACAACCCAATAGACGAAGACGCAACGGTGACAGAAGACCTGATCGAAATCACAGCCACTCCTCCGGGCAAGAAGCTCACTTCGCTTTCAATGCTTTCTGGAGGAGAAAAAGCGCTCACTTCTATTGCGCTTATTTTGGCTATTATTCAACACAACCCATCGCCATTTATTGTCCTCGATGAGGTGGATGCAGCTCTCGATGAGGCCAACGCTGAGCGTTTTGCACGTGTGATCGAAGAGGTTTCGCAAGCATCACAGTTCATTGTGATCACACACGCACGCGCAACCATGCTCCGCGCACAGGCCTTGTATGGAGTCACTATGCAAGAAAGTGGTATTTCAACACTTCTTTCTGTGAAGCTTGAACAAGCTGAGGCATTGACCAGCACTGCCAAAAAGAAGGTTGCTGCCATCGCATAGCGCTTGACGCGAAGCCGCTTGTTGCGTACTCTCATCGCGACCATTCCGCGACTGGAATACTCATCTATTTTTGTTTCTGACCCATGTTGAAGATCCGTCTTGCTCGCACAGGAAAGAAGAACCATGCCATGTTCCGCGTGGTAGTGACCGAGCACACGAACCCACCACAAAGCCGTTTCCACGAGGTTTTGGGTTCCATCAACCCACACACACAACCTTCCACGGTTGAAATTGACGTTGACCGCGCAAAGCACTGGATTGAGCAGGGTGTACACGTCACCGACACAGCAGCCTTCCACCTCAAGAACGCAGGCGTAGAGGTTCCAGAGAAGCTCATCGAAAAGAAGTCTAAGTCTGGCAAGGAGAAGGAAGTAGAAGAAGGCGCAGAGCCTGAGACTCCAGCAGCAGAAGGAGGGGACACCCCAGCCTCTGAAGACGCTCCTACCGAAGACAAGAAGGAAGAAGCGGCTCCAAAAGAGGAAGAAAAGACTGAAGAGCCGAAGGAAGAGGCAGCGGACGACGCAAAAGACGCTGAGTAACTCGCCTCAAGACAACACCATCCCCAAACGGGATGGTGTTTTGTATCGTTGACGTCTCTTTTTGGCGGGTTATACTCGCGTGTAGTAGCACTCGCTACATTGTAGTTCTAGCTCGTAACCGCTCACCGCTATGGAAGAGTCGTTCGAAGACCAGCAGTTTGTGGAGTTTGTTGTAAAGTCGATTGTCGACAACCCAGACAAGGTCACCACAGAACGCATTATTGATGAGATGGGTGTACTGATCACCCTCGATGTAGACCCTGCTGACATGGGTCAGGTGATTGGCCGCAATGGTCAAACCGCGAAGTCGATTCGTACATTGTTGAAGGTGGTTGGCGCCAAGAACAATGCTCGTGTGAACATGAAGATCAACGAGCCAGAAGGCGGCAAGCGCGCTCCAAGAAAGGAAGAGACTCCAGCTCCCGCGGAAGCTCCATCTATAGAAGAGATGGGCGATCCAACTGGTAGTGTCGCTGAGGATCTCGACCTCTAGTCAATCTGCTTCTGAACCAAAACCACCCCAAGTGGGTGGTTTTGTGTTGCGCTTTCAGCATGTGCCGCGTACGCTCTCCTCATGCAAATCAACATTCTTACATTGTTCCCAGGACTCTTTGATTCGTTTCTGAACGAAAGTCTTATTGGCAAAGCACGTGAAGCGGGCCTTCTTGATGTGCGTCTTTATGATTTTCGAGAACAGACTACCGACGCCCACAACACGGTCGATGACAAACCATATGGCGGAGGAGCGGGCATGGTATTGCAGATCGATCCTATTTATCAGGCCCTCAAACAGCTGAAGCCTGCAGGTCCTGCAGGTCAGAACTATTTTAGGGCGGACCCTTCCGTATCTGGGCTTACACTGTTAATGACTCCAGAAGGAGAACAACTGTCACACACAAAAGCAGAGGAACTTTCGCAGTTAGATCAACTCACGCTGATCTGTGGTCGTTACGAAGGCTTTGACGAACGCATCACGACGTTTGTCGACGGTAAGCTCTCGATTGGATCCTATGTCTTGTCTGGTGGAGAACTCGCCGCACAAGTAACCATTGAGGCTCTCAGTCGATTTGTTCCGGGAGTGATTGGAAAAGAGGAGAGTGTTCTGAACGACACGTTTGCTCAAGGACCAGACCATGTAGAAGCTCCAGTCTACACACGACCTGAGGTCTATACCCTTGATGACGGCACTGAGTTGAAAGTTCCGGACATTCTCCTCTCTGGAAACCACGGCGAAATTGAGAAGTGGCGACAGCAGAATCCCAAATCACGCTAGCCCAACCTCGCTCTCTTCATCCAGCTCTCCAGGAAGCATGACACTCAAAACTGCACATACTCATTCCCCAACACGATCTCGTTCATCCACACATCGTTCACAACCGCACAAAAACCCTTGACACCTGCTCAGACCGCGCTATTCTGTTGAAGCTTTCAGTGATCCCCGTAAAGGGGATATCGGATCGCGCCGGTTCGCACCTGTTGCTCTCACAAGTAACAACCGCGGATGCGGCATTTTCTGACGTTGAAAGCACAGGTCTTTGACAACTGAATCATGACAGGATCACGTCGAATGTCTTTACGGATATTCGGCACTCGTTAATTCCAAAGGCAGTCTGAAATCTGCCTCCCAATCACAATCAAAATTTCCACATTGTTGGCGCCCTCGTTCGGAGGTCGCGCATCAATACAATAATGAGAGTTTGATCCTGGCTCAGGACGAACGCTGGCGGCGTGTCTAAGGCATGCAAGTCGAACGCAACCTCGGTTGAGTGGCAAACGGGTGAGTAACGCGTTGGTAACCTACCCTTTGGCCGGGCATAACAGGAAGAAATTCCTGCTAATTCCCGATAGTCTCACATCATTTCTGTGTTTGTGAGTAAAGATTTATCAC
>JAGQLO010000022.1 GCA_020429185.1 Candidatus Doudnabacteria bacterium | reverse complement strand
GATGATGAGGATTCAGCTTCCGAATCAATGTCATCTGTTGATCAAGAGGATGGTGCTCGTACAGAAAGTGAAGTGATAGAAGTCGAAACCTTTCAGTACGGCTATTCGCCAGATCCGTTAGTTCTACCAGCAGGGGAAATAGTAACGCTTCGATTTAGCTCTCGCGATGTCGCTCATAGCTTTACGATGTTTGCGGAAGGATTTGAGGATTTGAATGTTGCAATCCCAGCAAATGGAGAAACAGTAGATGTTGAGTTTCAAGTTCCAGATGTGCCAGGGGAGTACGATGTTGCCTGCGAAATCTTTTGTGGGTCCGGACATAGTCATATGCATGGCTCTGTGCGCGTGGAGTAGGGTATTCAGGTGTTGCCTTCCTGTACTTCCCTTGCTACGCTCCGGCTCGTTAGAACAATAAAAGACACGCCATGGCGACTATGGTGTAATGGTTAACACACTTGGTTGTGGTCCAGGTAATGAGGGTTCAATTCCCTCTAGTCGCCCCACAAGGCTCCCGCATGCGTGCGGGAGTTTTGTGTTGTGAATAACTTGTAAGAGATGTTGGAAAAAAGCAAAGTGAAAGGGCCCCGTCCTCGTCGCCGTGAAGCGTTGAGGTCGGGGCCCGGGGTGACCGCGCGCGTTCCGCCGTTGCGCGCAGTCGGTTGGTCATCAGTTCGCCGCGACCGTGGTCTGCGTGCTGATGAGGCAGATGCTGTAGGTGGTCGCGACGGCCTTGCAGCCGCAGACCACCTCGGCGCGCCCATCCACGTCGACCGTCTCACAGCCGTCATCGACCTTGATGTCGGCGTCGGCCAGGGCGGCCTTGGCCTCGTCAGCGTCGGCGTAGTTGCCCATGGCCCAGACCTTGATGGCCTGCACGGGGGGCTCCTCGGCGGCGGCGGGGTTGGCGATGGCGGCGATGATGAACAGGGTGCAGATGGAACGGATCATGACTCTCTCTCCAGAGTACGGGTGTGGGGCGCGATCCAAGTGAGAAAACGGGTTCGCGCAACTCGACTGTCGTGAAAATAGAATACCATGCTTTAGTAATATTGTCAAGTATACAGGAAAGAAAAACAAGAGAAAGTGAAAATAATGGCTTATATAAGCCAAAAAGTAGAATAGAAGGACTAAAAAACCGCTCCAAAGAGCGGCTTTTCTATGGGGAATGAGGGGGAGTTAGGACGTAATTGTCTTCACATGGAGCGCCATTTCCAGGGCGGCTTCTGCAGCTTCAAAGCCCTTATTATGCTTACCAGGTTCCGTACGTTCTACGCCCTGCTGTACTGTTTCGAGGGTCAGAAGTCCAAATCCGATTGGAACGCCTGTAGTGAGTTGAACATTCATGAGGCCACGGCTTGTTTCGCTGCAAACATAGTCGAAGTGGGGGGTCTCACCCCGGATAACTGCACCAAGACAGACGAGCGCGTCGTAGTCTTCTGTCTCGGCAACGTGCAGAGCTGCGAGCGGAAGCTCAAACGCTCCTGGAACACTCATGATCATGATTTTGTCTTCGGGAACGTTGTGAGTTCGCATGCACTCTGTGGCGCCCCCAAGCATGCGTGTCGTAATCTCATCATTGAACCTAGATACAATGACAGCAACACGCAGTTTCGAGCCATCAAGTGTTTCTTCGAGTCCTTTGAATGAGTCTTTCATGTGAGTGTGTTAGGCAGAGGCCTGTACTGTAGCATGGGTCGCTGACAGAAGGCGGTGTACATACCGCGCAACAACATCAATTTCTACATTGAGCGAATCTCCAACATTCCGATCACCGAGGGTTGTGACCTCAAGAGTGTGGGGAATAAGAGCAGATGTGATGGTGCTGCTCGTATCGTCTACGTTCACGACAGTGAGGTTGACGCCATCAAGCGTGACAGAACCTTTCTCCGCCATAAATGGCATAAGTTCTGTTGGAATCTGAACCTTAAGAATGACGTCGTCATCAAATCGGTTGAACTCCACAATGGTTCCAACGCCATCGATGTGTCCGGTTACAAATCCTCCTCCCATTGGAGTCTCTGCAGTCAGTGAAGGTTCAAGATTGACAGCATCACTAATGGTTCGCTCTCCGAGTGATGTCTTGCGCATCGTTTCCGGAATAGCCTCTACAGCAAATGATTCGTCGGTGTGTTCCACGACGGTAAGGCACACGCCAGACGTACAAATGCTGTCGCCCATGTCGAGGGTGTGCGAAAGAGGTGATTCAATTGTGAGTCGAATGATCTCTCCTCGTTCTTCGATTGAAGAAATGGTTCCTTTTCCTAGAACAATGCCTGTGAACATAGAACGCACGTAATGTGATTTAAGCGGCAGGGTGATCTGACTCAAAGAATCGCTGTGTGGCACGTACGTCTCCAGAGATAGCGGCCGAAAGTTCTTCTGGGGACGAGAATCGCTTGCTCTTACGGATAAAGTACACAAACGTAATGGCAATTTCTTTCCCAGCAAGTTCTCCGTGTTTGGTGGCGTCGTAGTCGAGCAAATGGGCCTCTGCGCGGCGCGGTTCGTTCGCAAAGGTTGTAGGCTTCCCGATAAACGCAGCTGCCATAAAGGGTTTCTCGATTCCAAGCACAGTAACTCGAGCGGCATAGATACCATCCGCTGAGTCTGGCAGTTCTGTGGGCAGCGCAACATTGGCTGTTGCATAGCCAAGTTCACGACCACGCTGGGAGCCGGGGATCACTGTTCCAAGAATATCGAAGGGAACTTCCATACACGTACACTAGAGAAAAAACGATCTGTGAACCATACCCCTGTTGCACAGACGCGCAAGACTCTGTAGCCTTGGCGCGTGTGGTACATAGTTTCCGAACATCCACACTGGCACCTGTAGCTCAGCTGGATAGAGCGTGTGGCTTCGGACCACAAGGTCGGGGGTTCGAATCCCTCCGGGTGCACCAGAGGACAGTCCGTCAGAGTGCTGGCGTGTTGTCCTCTGGTAGTGGTTCCAGAAGATATTGGGCCCATAGCTCAGTTGGTAGAGCGCATCCATGGCATGGATGAGGTCAGGAGTTCGAGACTCCTTGGGTCCACCAATTGAATTGCATAGCAAGACGACGATACACCCATGTCAGACACGAGGTGTGTTTTTGTATTGACACAAACAGAAAAGAGTGTATTTTATGAATGCACAGCCAAGGAGGCAAAAACGTGCGCAAGGGCAGCAAGAGGACGCGGACGACCGGATGGCCGACTGTGGCCATCCAGGTGAATGGGAATCTCGACGCGAGCGCGCTCGCGCACGAGATCTTCACGGAGTTGAAGAGCCTTGGTCTCCGAACGCCGGGCATGATCTTGAAGGTTCATGCTCAGCTGCAGGGCCACACGGTGCAGCTGCTCTCCATCGTGGTCGGGCGGGTATCCCTCCACGGAGTGAAGGCCGACGATGTGTGGCAGGAGGCCCTGGGAGACGCAGGCTGCGCCCGCGGTAGGCCCAACAAGGCCGAGATCGTAAAGCTCGATACCATCGACGCGATCGGTGTCAGCTTTCGCGGCTACACGGTGAGCTGCGTTGGTGCAGGGCACTACAGGGCGAACTTCGCCGGTGCGCTGTTGTTCGCGCGGGTAGTAATGAACCTTCCGCGGCCGGAGGCCGTTCGGCTCGCGAGGTTTCACGAACAGTATGACCTCGTGATCCATATGGAAGAGGAAGGCCAGGACGACTCGCCTAACGACGACTAGCCTAGCGCTGTCGTCTTTTTCTTTTGCGTTGACATACGCAAGAGAATCTGTACCGTAACGCCGCACGTTCAGGGAGAGAACGAGTGCGTAGAGCAGTTGGTAGGGTTGGCCATCTGGGCCAGATGAGCTGGGAGAAGCTCCCGGCTCCGTTGAAAGGCGGCGAGACGACGGTCGAAGGCCGCGTTCGTGAGACCTGTGTTGAGATGGTGCAGGCGCTCGCAGGTGCGGGAGAGGTCGGCGGCATCTGCCAGATCTACACGTTGTATCCGGCACAGCCGCTGATGATGTTCCACATCGTCATCGGTGAGATCGACACGAGAGTAGCTTCGTGTCATCGGAACTGGTCGGATGAACTACTCAGGGCGCCCTGGGGTGTCCATGGGCATCGCGACGTGAAGGTCCTCGAGGGAGAAAACCTCGAGGAGGCTGTGGGCGTAAGCCTTAGTGGCGTCGCCGTCATCTGTATGGGGTTCACGTTCAGACTGAACCTCGCGATTGCAATCTCGCTCGCACGAGATCTGTTCGGCCTGCATCCTCATGATGCACTTCAGATCGCTCTTCGATACGAGCACGCCGAGCTCGTGAAGTACATTCGTGAAGGAGACTAAGACGACGTCTCGCGCTAGGTAGCGCACGTCGTCTCTTTTTTTCGCTATACTTTTCGCATGAAAGAGCAGAGCGGTGTCCTTGGAATCGATGAAGCTGGCATGGGTCCATGGGCAGGCCCACTGTTTGTGGCTGGCGTTGTGTGGGACGACTCCGTCACACTTGAAGGTCTTACTGATTCCAAGGCGATTTCAGAAACGATGCGTGAAACGCTGCATAGGCAGATCGCAAGACATGCCGTGAACTATCGCGTGCAAAGTGTTCCAGTCGAGCGGATCAATACAGAGGGACTTGCTGCAGCGAGGCAATGGGCGATCATGGAAATTGTGAGGCACCTACACACAGACGCGCGCGAGGTGTTCATAGACGGCGTGGGAAGCAAACAATATACGCTGCCAACCAGCTACGTTGTGCAAGGAGACAAAACGATTCCAGCAATTTCAGCGGCGTCTATTTTGGCGAAGGTTGGAAGAGATCGAGTGATGGTGGCTCTCGATCGACGTTTTCCCGAATATGGGTTCGCGGCGCACAAGGGGTATGGTACAAAGCAGCATCAGGAAGCGCTTCGGGTTCATGGGGCGACGGAGATCCACAGGATTTGGTATGAACCGGTCGCACGCTTGAGTGGGCTTATTGAGGAACCAGCGCGAGTAGGATAGGATTCCAGCACACGCCTATGGCACAAACAGACTTACAAACATCATTCCTACGACCAGACGCATTGCTCAAGCATGTGGGCATCGACCGTGAAATGGTTGTGGCAGATCTCGGAATGGGATCAGGCTACTTTACATTCGCCGCAAGCGAGCTTGTGGGGCCGCACGGAACGGTTTATGCCGTCGATATTAATACGTCCGCGCTCTCAAACCTGAAAAGCCGAATCAACATCAATGGCCAGCGCAACATCGTGCCGGTGTGGGCAGATATCGAGAAGTTGGGGAGCACGCGTATTCCAGATAACGCATGTGATGCGGTCTTCTTAGTGAAGGTGTTGTACCAAGTAGAACACCGAGACAAAGCGATCGCGGAGGCGGCACGCATTCTGCGACCAAAGGGAACACTAGTGGTAGTGGAATGGCGCATGGCACGCACGGCAATCGGTCCTGACATTCAGCAGCGCGTGAACATGCAGGAACTAGAACGAGAGCTTACAGTTCGCGGATTCAAGGTAGCGATGCGCCCTGAAGCCGACGATCAGCACAGCATTCTCGTCTTGACCAAAGAATAAAGCCTGATACCCGTAGAGTGAGAGCAACGAGCGGAGCGTCGCTCGTTTTCTGTTGCAACATGAAACAAGAGTTAGGACGAAAAGGAGAACAGGCCGCGGCTGCGTATCTTGTGCGTGAGGGATTCACTGTATTGGCAAAGAACATCACGATCCGCGCAGGAGAGATTGATCTACTCGCACTCGCTCCATGCGGGACACTTGTTATCGTAGAAGTGAAGACACGCGCGTCACAACGATTTGGATCAAGTCTTGAGTCACTCTCACGCAAAAAGCAGCAATCACTCAAACGAACTGCACGTATTCTTGTAAAGAAGATGTCCTGGAAACGTGCCTGGCGGATCGATCTTATTGGTATCGATGTGATGAATCATGGACGTGCACAACTGAGGCACATAAAGAACGTAGAACTTGTGCACTGATGCACAGATAAGGGCTTGATAGAGTAGCTTGCCAATTTGCATTCGGCGTGGTATTTTCCGGTCGTTAGTACGTATACGACCAGGCTTAGGCTTGGGCGTTTTTATTTGCAATTCATTCATTTATTCACTTATTTTTATGGCCGCATCAGAATTCGAGATCGCATTAGAGCAGATCGTCGAAGAAAAAGGTCTTTCAAAGCAGGAAGTCATCGGCACGATTGGTGCTGCGATTGCTGCTGCCTACCGTAAGGACTTTGGAGAACGTGGACAGAACGTAGAAGGGGAGTTTGATCCCGAAACCATGCATACAAGATTGTTTGATGTGAAGGATGTTGTGGAGACTGAAGAAGAAATGGAAAAGCCAGAGCGTGAGATCTTGCTTGCAGATGCGAAAAAGATTGACGCTGATGTAGAAGTAGGAGGACAAATCCGCACAGAGATCGAACCGCCTGCCGACATGGAGTTTGGTCGTATTGCAGCACAGACGGCAAAGCAGGTGATTACACAGCGTCTTCGTGAGGCAGAACGTGAGATGGTCGTAGAAACCTACAGTGATCGCATCGGAGAAATCTTGAACGGATCTGTACAGCGCATTGAACGCGGCGTGATTTATGTCGACCTCGGCCAAGCAAACGGTGTGTTGTACCCATCTGAACAGGTTCGGTTTGAGCACTACAATATCGGAGAGCGTATTAAGGTCTATCTTGTAGAGGTCCGCACAGAAGGACGTGGTCCTGAGTTGATCTTGTCACGTACGCACCCAGACATGGTGCAAAAGTTGTTCGAAATGGAATGCCCAGAAGTGGCGTCTGGTGCTGTTCAGTTGAAGGGAATTGCTCGCGAACCAGGCTCACGCGCCAAGGTAGCTGTGTGGACAGACCAAGAAGAAATCGACCCAGTGGGCTCTTGTGTGGGACAGCGTGGATCCCGCGTACAGGCAGTAATTGCAGAACTTGGAGGAGAAAAGATCGACATCATTGAGTGGGATGAAAACCCAGTGACGTTCATTTCGAATGCGTTGTCGCCGGCCCGTGTGATTTCGGTGAAGCTCAACGAAGAAAACAAGCACGCCATTGTGGAAGTAGACGAAGATCAACTCTCATTGGCAATTGGGCGTGAAGGTCAGAACGTTCGTTTGGCCGTGCGTCTTACTGGTTGGAAGATCGACGTTGTGAAGGAAGGAGAAGAGCCAAAAACAGCTGAACAGCGAAAGGCAGAGCGAGAAGCAAAGCTTGCTGAAGAAGCTGGAGATCAAGACGCGGAGGCGCCAGAAGCAGCAGAAGACGCTAAGGAAATTACGGAAGACGCGCCTGCCGAAGGAGAGGTGCAGGACACAGATGTAGACGCCGAGGATACAACAACGGAAGACGATGTGGATGCATCTGAAGACGAAGGCGTTGAGGAGTCAGATGAGACCAAGAACGACTAGTTGTAGTTGAACGAAGTGTTTATGAACGTACAGAAAGAAGATCTACAGGACGCAATGGTGAAGTTCACAATTGAGTTGAGCGAACAAGAACTTGCACCGTATCTCGATCGTGCAGCGGCACGTATTTCGAAGAACTTGAAGGTAAGTGGATTCCGCTCCGGACACATGCCTCGTGAGGTGGTGGAAAAGCAGGTAGGTGCTATGGGAGTACTGGAAGAGGCTGTACAGATCGCGATTCCAAAAGAATTGGGACGCGCGCTCGACGAGCAGGGGATTAATGCGGTGGGTGAGCCAAAGTTTGGAGTAGAAAAGCTTGCCCCTGGAAACCCTGTTGTGTTCACTGCAGAAGTGGCAGTCTTGCCTAACATTACCCTTCCAGACCTCAAGTCACTGAAGGTAAAGCGTGATGAACCAAAAGTGACAGACGAAAAGATCGAAGAAACACTGAAGGTGCTTCAGGAGCAACGTGCTGCGTTCAACAAGGTTGAGCGAGCAGCAAAAGAAGGAGACCAAGTACTCATCGACTTTGTGGGTCGCCAGGATGGAGTAAAAGTAGAGGGAGCGGAAGGAGAAAAGCATCCACTCGAACTCGGGTCTGGCCAATTTATTCCTGGATTCGAAGAGGCGGTGGTTGGCATGAAGGCGGATGAAGAAAAGGAGTTCGATGTGACGTTCCCGAAGGATTACCACAAGAAGGAACTTGCGAATGCAAATGTAACCTTCAAGGTGAAGGCACATGAAGTTTCCGAAAAGAGTGTAAAGGAGATCAACGACGACTTTGCAAAGGAACTCGGTGACTTCAAGACGCTCGACGAGCTGAAGCAAAAGCTCCGCGAAAATTTGCTAGAAGAAATGCAGGAAGAAGCGAAGCAGAAGTTTGATCAAGATGTGATTGACGCCATTGTTGAAAAGCTTGGAGATGTGAAGCTGCCTCAGGTGGTGATCGACAGCGAGTTGAACCGCATGTTCAATGAGATCAAGCAGCGCATCGAGATGCAGGGTGGAACGGTAGAGCAGTATTTGGAAAGTATTGGAAAGTCTGAAGAAGAGTTCCAGAAGGAAAACAAGGAAACGGCCTACAAGCGTGCCATGGCAAACCTCGTGGTGTACCAGGCAGCAAAGGACAATCAGACAGAGGTCTCAGATGAGGAGCTTCAGGAGGAGCACCAAGAGGCAATCAACAAGTATCAGTTCAACCCACAGGTGTTAGACCATGTGAAGTCAGATGACTACAAGGCATATCTGAAAACCGTTCTCGAGAATCGAAAGACAATCGAATGGCTCGTAGAGCAGGTGGGTGGAACAGAAGCAAAGAAGGAAGAGAAGGCTTCCTAATTCTGGATCTGTTAATCAAAAGCGGCTTCGGCCGCTTTTGTGTTTGGTCCGAGTTGCTACACTGGAAGTACTATGAATCAAGCTCCAACCACCCCTCAACCACGCACTGTGCAAGAAATTATGAGCACAGACGTGCAGACATTTTCGCCTTCTACGTCCGTACGAGA
Organism: Candidatus Doudnabacteria bacterium; assembly: GCA_020429185.1. Taxonomy (GTDB): domain Bacteria; phylum Patescibacteriota; class JABMPQ01; order JABMPQ01; family JAGQLO01; genus JAGQLO01. The sequence goes on along the minus strand of JAGQLO010000022.1, from coordinate 3,990 downwards.
AATGGCGGCAACCCTGATTGAAAAACAGATTACAGGGGCTCCTGTGGTAGACGGGGGAAAAGTGGTTGGAATCGTGACAGAGGCAGATCTTGTCATGCAGAAGGCGCGATTACACATGCCGCACTACATCTCGCTCCTCGATTCAACATTGTTTTTGGAGGATCCGAGCGTAGTTGAGTCCGAATTAAACAAGATCACGGGCACGACAGCCGAGCAGTTGATGACCACAAACGTAGTGACAATCCGTAACACAGCCACAATCGAAGACGTAGCAACGCTTTTTGAAGAGGAGCATGTGAACCCAGTTCCCGTGCTGGATGAAAACGAGTTGTTGGTAGGAGTCGTCTCGCGTGCCGACATCGTGTCGTTATTGGCTCGTACTCACTAGGGTTCTATGAAGTTTGGTGCACATGTTTCAATCGCGGGAGGACTCTTTAACGCCCCTGCAAACGCCGCAGAACGCGGCTGTGAGGTGTTTCAGATGTTTAGTCGCTCTCCACGTGGTGGAAAGGCGCCTGACATCACAAAAGAGATGGAGACGCAGTTTAAGGACGCCATGAAGGAGCATAAGCAGGAAGCAGCCTACGTGCATGCTCCTTATATTCTGAACTTTGCTTCGCAGAAGGCGAGTACATGGAATGGATCGATTCGTCTGCTGAGACAGGACTTAGAGCGTGGATCTCAGATCGGGGCAACGTACGTCATGTTTCACACGGGCTCAGCAAAAGACCAAGGCATTGACGAGGCGCTTGACCGCGCAATCGAAGGACTGGCAAAGACATTGGATGGTTATACAGGTGACTGTCAGTTGCTTATCGAAAACTCAGCAGGTGCTGGAGCTGTATTGGCTGGCGAGTTTGAGCAGATTGCCCGAATGTTAGACGATAAGCGCCTGAAGAAGCATAAGGCGCTAGCAGGGGTTTGTTTTGATACGCAGCATGCATTTGCAGCCGGTTATGACACGCGAACGCCAAGGGCGTTCAAAGAGACATTCGATCAGTTCGACAAGATCATTGGGCTAGACCGGCTAAAAATGTTCCACTGCAATGACTCCAAGATTGCTCTAGGAGAAAACAAGGATCGTCATGAGGTGCTCGGAGAAGGTGAAATGGGTAAGAAGCCATTTGAACTCCTCATTGCAGAGAAGCGTCTACAAGGAAAAGACATGATTGTCGAAACGCCAGGCGATCAGGCGTTAGATGTCGCGTTGCTAAAGAAGATGCGTAACAAAGTCTCATGAAGGTTACGATTCTTGGAGCCGGGTGCTGTCAGTACGAAACGGACTATGCGCCGTCCAGTCATCACATTCAAGCGGGAAACACGAGCGTTCTCCTAGACGCGGGTCCTGGAGTGACAGGGCGTCTGCTGCAAAACAACATCGATCCGCACGACCTTGATGTGGTATTGGTGTCACACGAACACGTAGACCATTCAGCAGGCCTCGCAGACCTGTTTCAGGCGATTTTTGTACGAACACGCTTTCATGCGGATTTGCCACGAGCACGTCGCGCCGACAAGCCGCTGACGATCGTCGGATTTAAAGGAGTGCAGAACTATGTAAACATCGCCGCGCAATGGGCATTGATTGAAGAAGATTCCTTGAAGCTAAACGTTGTTGAGTTGGGACAGGGCGATGTCTGGCAGACTTCCGAAGTTGGAAACGATCTGCGCGTAGAGGCATTTCAAGTACCGCACACGCCAACGTCGATCGGCTTTCGTGTAGAGACAGAAGGGAAGGCAATTGGCTATACAGGTGATACTGAAACAGCGCCCGTACTAGATGACATCATGCGAGATGCCGATCTTGTAATTGCGAACACGGCAATGCCGCCAAGCGATGATCCAGAGGTAAAACGACTCGATCCGAAGATGGCTGCGCAACATGCTGCACAAGCGGGTACAAAGCGTCTAGCACTCGTGCATTTCTACCCAGAACTTGTTGAAGCCATAGATAAGATTGAGGGCTGGGTACGTGAGTCGTATCAGGGGGAGTTGGTGATTGGAAAAGACAACACAACGCTCGAAGTATGAGCGACATACATCCCAAGCTGCAGGCACTAAATGGAGAGGTGGCAGATTGCACAAAGTGTCCGCTGCATTCCACGCGCACGAACACTGTGCCTGGCGAGGGACCAGTACCAGCAGACATCATGTTTATCGGTGAGGGGCCTGGCAAAAACGAGGATCTTCAAGTAAGACCGTTTGTGGGCGCCGCTGGAAAGCTTCTTGAAGAGTTATTGCAAGGAATTGGGAAGTCGCGCGAAGAGGTGTTTATTGCCAACGTCGTAAAGTGCCGGCCTCCAGGAAACCGGGATCCGCAATCAGAAGAAGTACAATCCTGTTGGTCTTATTTAGAACGACAGGTTGCGTTGGTTGATCCGAAACTAGTGATCCTGCTTGGGCGTCATGCCATGGACAGATTTCTTCCCGGGCAAAAAATTTCAAAAGACAAAGGGCAACCAAAGCGACGGGAAATTACAGGGTTAGGAGTGCGGGTATATATGCCGATCTATCATCCGGCAGCAGCCCTATACAACCCAAACCTCAAGGAATCGCTCGCGGAAGATTTCGCAAAGATTGATCCGATTCTCGAGAAGATACACGATCTCCCAAGGTTCGAGTCATCACGTCCACAACTCGAAGAAGACGAACAAGTGAATCAAACGCTTGCACTTTAGGAAGCGCGCGTTGCGTGTTTCTGCTTTAGCGATGTTTCTAGCTGCTTGCGAAGTGTATTGTCTCCATCTTCTGGTTCGTATACGACGATCTTTCCATCAACAACGAGCGGGGATTGCGCTACGTGCTTTCCTGGAGTTACGAGCATGCGACTAATGTTTGCGAATGAAACAGCGCAGTGAACATCTCCTTGTTGAAACACAATCGTTTCATGAACGGCAACAAAGGTTGCTGTCTTTGCAGCTGAGCCAGTTGAATATTCACGCAGATCGTACGTAAACGGCTGAGTAAGATCGATCCGAGCGACGCGCGTCCGTCCATTCTGAAGTACGAGAATGTTGTCTTTGAAGCGAACGGAGAAACGCGAAAACGCAGAGGCAACGACGAAGAATGAGTAGAGCACTGTTCCAAGGGCAAAGAGAATGAGAATGCCGACGAGAATAGCGCGCACGACATCGGGCGCATGTACGAGAATGTTTCGCAAAAAGTAATCGGGCACAATCAGGGGATCGTCGATCACATGGTCTACAGCCAAGATGAAGGCATGTGCGCTAAACATGATCGGGAAGATCAGGCTGATACATGCACGCTTTACCTCTTCCCAAATCCGCTCAAGAGCCTCCGTAAAGGTCGTGAATCCAAACACGCGCGCGTAGGAAGGGTAGTAGGTTTGTACGGGGTCATTCTCATTGCGCTGTTTTAGGGCGACCCAATAGGAATACACCGTCCAAACCGAACTCAGAACAAAAAGCGAAATGAAAACGACGTAGAACATGTACAAAATGTAGCACACAAAAACGGCCTTCTGGCCGTCTCGCTGGTGCCGAGGGTGGGACTTGAACCCACACAGGGGGTGAACCCTAGGGGATTTTAAGTCCCCCGCGTCTACCAGTTCCGCCACCCCGGCGAGGAATGTTTTTTTGGAGGCGACGACCGGAATTGAACCGGTGTACGAGGCTTTGCAGGCCCCTGCCTAACCACTCGGCCACGTCGCCCTAACGAAGCGCATCCTACGTGATACGCACGAAAAAGGCAAAAAGCTATACTAAAGATATGAAAATCACACCATTTTTAGAATATCTATTGGAAGACGCCTTTCGAGAACTAGAGGGCGTAGAAGTAAAACGTATGTTCGGCGGATACGCCTTTTATCTGGACGATCGAATCTTTGGTATTACGATTTCAGGCGACCAACTCGCGTTTAAATGGAAAGAAGAAGAAAAAGAAAAGTTTGAAGACCTGGGCGGAGAGCGATTCATCTATACAGGCCACAAAAAGAAAGGCCCTGTTGCGATGCCGTATTGGACCGTGCCG
>JAGQLO010000021.1 GCA_020429185.1 Candidatus Doudnabacteria bacterium | reverse complement strand
TGCAGGAACGATTAACTACGAGGTAACAACACGTATTAATCCGCTGCTTCCTAGGTACCTTGTATGATCGGGTTATTTGATTCTGGCATAGGTGGACTTTCTGTTGTGCGTGCACTGCTCGACAAACATCCCGGCAGTTCGTTCGTGTATTATGGCGATCTCGCTCGGAGTCCTTATGGTACGAAGTCACCTGCAGAAGTGGCAGCGTACGCGCGTCAAAATGTGCAGTTTTTGTTACAGCAGGGAGCGGAGTCGGTGGTCATCGCGTGTCACACGGCGGCAGCACATGCGACAGACCGATTACGCGAAGCGTATCCGCATGTGCCTATTGTGAGTGTGACGGAACATGGTATTGACGAAGTGTTACATGCTTCTACGACAGGTCATGTTGTTGTACTTGGAACGGATGGTACGGCACGGTCAGGTGCACACGAGCGCTTGTTGAAGCAGTCGGATCCATTTTGTCGTGTCACGACTATCGGACTGTCTGTACTTGTTCCATTAATTGAGGAAGGGGCTTCGGAGCAGCGTATTGAGACGGCAATGCGACGTGTGTTAGCAACGCAGTGGCCACAAGATGCCGATGTTGCGTTGCTTGCCTGTACGCATTTTCCTCTGGTTCAGACGCTGTTTCAGCGTGTACTCGGGCCGGATGTATTTTTAGCAAATCCCGCTATAGATGTTGCGCTCAAGCTTCATCCTCCTCAAGTGTCACCAGAAGAAGCCGTACACAGGTACTTCTTCTCAAGTGAAGTGCGTGCCACTACAATAGCTACACAGTTATTGGGCCAGGCCTTTCAACCGCGTGTTGTGACGCCGCTGGCATAACCCAAATACACATGGAGATTTTTCTTTGGTCGTTGGTTCTCATCGTGAGTTTGATTGTGTTGGTGAAGTCGGCAGACTGGTTTACCGACAATGCTGAAGTGATCGGGCTTTCGTTTGGTATTCCGGCGTTCATTATTGGGGTGACGCTTGTTTCGATTGGAACGTCGTTGCCAGAGCTTTCAACAGCAATTGTTGCTGTGCTCGGAGGTGAGCCAACCATTGTTGCTGCGAACGTTGTGGGATCTAATTTGTTCAACATTGCGATTGGGATTGGTATCCCCGTGTTAATTGCCGGAGGGATGGCAGTGCGTCGTGATTTGATCAATCTTGATATTCCATTGTTAGCTGGTGTGACGTTGCTTGGTGTATTCACGCTCTTTGACGGATCTGTATCTCGTGTGGAGGGAGCTATCCTGATTATTGCGTTGGTGACATACCTTGCATACACGGTGTATGAGCGTGGTGGAAAAAAAGAAAAAGGGAAGGGAAAGCGACCGAAGCTTACGGCGAAGAATGTCATCATGTTGTTGGTTGGCGCTGCTGGAGTCATTATTGGTTCAAAGTTTGTGATTGATTCCGTGCTTGAACTTTCGGTGATCTTCTCGATTCCACCTTCCATTTTGTCGTTAACAGCGATTGCGCTTGGTACTTCGCTTCCAGAATTGGTGGTTGCTGCTTCCGCGGCGAGAAAAAAACAATACGAAATTGCGCTGGGAGGAATTGTTGGTTCGAATGTGTTCAACATGACGGCGGTCTTGGGTATTCCGGCGCTTATCACACCTCTTGCTGTTGATGAGGCGACGTTGTTACTTGCTTTGCCGTTCATGGGGGGAATTACCTTGCTCTACGCGCTTTCGTCGATTTCGCGTAAGGTGCACGTATGGGAAGGGGCAATGTTCGTGCTTGTGTACGTATTGTTCCTCTCGAAGTTGTTTGTGGCGCTCTAATGTTCGAGTGTGTTTGATCTCATTCTTAAAGGAGGGATCGTCGTAGACGGAACGGGAAATGAGCGTGTGCGTGCAGATGTGGGCGTGACGCGGGGCCTTATTGCAGCTGTTGGTGACCTCACGGGTCGTCGTGCCGAACGTGTGATTGATGTTTCCGGACAGTTTGTTGTTCCTGGCTTTGTAGATGTCTTGAATCATGCAGATGGGTATCTCACGCTATTTACTCGCCCAGGCTGCGACAGTCTTGTGCGACAAGGGATTACAACCATTATTGGTGGCAACTGTGGTACCTCGCTCGCACCTCTTGGTTCTCGTTCTGTGTCGAAAATTGTACGTCGCTGGTCGTCTCTCTTTGGGGATGATGTCACGCTGCCACCTTCCACGGCATATGAGCACTTTTTAGGAGTGCGAAAGTGGACTGAGCTTGATGGGGTCAATATCGACTGGTTTACCATGAGGGACTTCTTGAAGGCGGTGAAGAAGTTAGATGTTGTTCCTTCATTCGGAACATTGGTGGGATTTGGAACCTTGCGCCGATCTGTAGTGGGTGACGCTTCGCGTGCTGCGACAGAAGATGAAATTCTGTTGCTTAAAGAACAGTTGCGCGATGCCTTGCGTGACGGAGCTATGGGACTTTCATTGGGATTGAATTTTGCACACGAGGTTTCTGAGTCACGTGAAACACTTGTGGCTCTTGCACGTGTTGTACAGGAAGAGGGAAAAGTCCTTTCTGTTCATGTGCGGGACGAGAAAGATGCCTTGATGGACTCCGTTGAAGAAGCGCTTGAACTTGCTGTGGCCTCAGGTGTGCCACTTCTTATCTCGCACTTGAAGGCTGTTGGAGTGAGGTCTGCAGAAGTGTATCCAGCGGTGTTGGATCGTATTGCACAAGCACAGGCAGATGGAGTTGATGTCAATGTGACCGTCTATCCTTATTCCGCTTCGTATTCTGTATTGCATCAGTACTTGCCTGATTGGGCATACGAAGGTGGTCGCGAAACCATGCTTTTGCGATTCAAAGAGCCGGCAGAGCGAGAGCGATTGATTGCGCAACTCAATACGTCGTCCGAATGGTACGGGGGACTTGTTGTTGCACGAACGATGAAACTGCAATCTTCCGTGATAGGTCGGACAGTAGGCGATATTGCTTCCCAAAGAGATGTCACGGTTGGAGAAGCAGTTGTTCAGATTTTGGAGGGGAATGGTGGGTTTGTGATGTGCTTTGATCCCTCCATTTCGGAGGAGCGCGTGCACGACACATTACAGCATCCGCTTTCACTCGTTGCCTCTGAAGGAGGATCGTATACCGAGGAAGATGTGTCCGAAATTGGCTACTTGCCACATCCTCGATCGTTTGGAGCGTTTCCACGGTTCTTTGCGGAAGCAGTCCGAGAGAACTCGTTGTTGAGTTGGGAGGAGGCGATTCAAAAGTGCTGCAGTTTGCCTGCATTGAAGATGGGACTGCGTGATCGTGGCTTTGTGTCTCGTGGGCTTCGCGCGGACCTTGTGGTGTTCAGTCCAGAGAAGATTCGTGACAGAGCTACACTGCAGAATCCGTTTCAGTATCCAGAGGGAATTGACTATGTGTTGATTGAGGGTGGTGTAGTGGTTGGGGATGTTGCATCTGTCGAGTAGTTCGTGAAAAGAAAATGGCGTCTCGCAATGTGCGGAGACGCCTTGTTGGTTGGACCCTTCGTCTGGCGCGCGCTACGGCTCGATGCGCAGGCGGAGCGCCTTGCAGAGCGCGTCGATCTTCGCGTTGCGGACATCGCCCTCACACTCCTTGAAGTCGAGGTGGGGCAGGATGTCGTGCTCGTTGCTCTTGATCGCGCTCAGGAACCCCTCGACCTCCTGGCGCGATGCGAAGCGTGCACCAGCGGTGTTGTAGTGCGCCTCCCACATGTCCATGTCGAGGGAGTGACAGAACAGGTTGAATGTGCACCCGTCCCACTTCGCGCCCCGCAGATCTGCGCCCGCGATGCTGACGTGATTGCAAGTCGTGTTCTGCCAGTCCGTCTCTCGCATGTCCGCGTCACGAAAGCAGCTGATCCCCATCTCTTCGGGCATCGTGCGTCCGCGCAGATCCTCTCCTTCGAACCCTTCGGGTCGGAGGTTGCCCATGATTCTCTCTCCTCATCTGCGAGTTGGATACCGCAGTAAAAAGTGCAGTGTGCCCTGCTCCGCTCCGAAGGAGTCTGGAGCACGGCGTTGTTGTATCACGATATTGTTTGTTGTCAACCTCCTTTTCTTTCTCAAAAACCTCAGTACACTGCGGATATATGGCATTTCTTTCTACAGACATTCTCGGTAAGAAGATTCACGTGGTAGGGATGACGGGCGCGGAAGGTGCTTCAATTGCCCGATTTTTGGCTACGGAAGGCGCAAAACACGTGACGCTTCATGACTTCGTGGAGACGGGTGACTTGCGTGAGAGTTTTGATCGGTTTCATGAGGCACTTACAGAGCAAGAGCGTCAATCTCAATTTGACGAGCTGATGAGTTTGCCGTTTGAGGCACGTATTGGACCAGATGCGTATCTGGATGGTGTGGAAGAAGCGGAGCTCTTGTTTTTGCCTCAATCGTGGTTTCGTTATGAGCAGAACAAGGTGCTTCATGAACTGAAGGGGAAGGTTCCGTTTTGGAACATTACAAAGCTCTACGTTGAGTTGGCTCCGTGTACGGTCGTTGGTATTTCAGGAACATCTGGGAAGTCAACAACCTCTCGATTGCTGTACGAAATTTGTAGACGAGACCGGACTGCCTGGTTTACGGGAAACGATCGGTTGAACGTGCAGATACTCGACAAACTTCCTGAAATGAAGCCTGAAGATGTGTTGGTTGTCGAGGTTTCAAATCGCCAGTTGTTGTTTGATTTCGACAAACCATTTGATCTTGCTGGCCTGACCAATATCATTCCAAGTCATTTGGATGATCATAAGGATGCGGCGGGGTATATTGAGGCAAAGAAGCGACTCTTTCGCGGCCAGACAGCAGAGCACTACGCTGTCTTGAATGCCGATGATGAAATCTCTCAACGATTGTTGCCAGAAATTCCTGCGGTGCAGGGACTGTTTTCATTGCAAAAGGAATTGGAAGCGGGTGCGTTTCGTAAGAACGGTGAGCTTTGGATTCGTTGGAATGGTAAAGGATATCGACTCGCCGATGAGCGAGATGTGAAGCTTCCTGGTCCGCACAACACGGCGAATATTTTACTTGCCTCATTGTTAGCGTTCTTGCTTGATGTTGATACGAAGACAATTCGTGAAACGATTACGAGTTTTTCTGGTATCCCGCATCGTCTTGAAGTGGTGCGTGAGGTGCGTGGTGTGACATATGTAGAAGATTCTTCCGCCTGCAATCCCGATGGGCCACGGTTTGCGGTGCAGTCGTTTCCACAACCGATTACGTTGCTCGTTGGAGGAAAGCGTCCTCAGCCAAAAGAAGGTGAGTTTCTGCCGATGTTTCGAGCAATCGTCAAGGCACGTATGCGAGGGTTGGTATTGTATGGTGCGATTCGAGAGCAAATGCAGCACGAGTTGGATCAGGTAAAAGAAGAGTTGCATGTAGATGAGTTCCCGGTGGAGCAAGCAGAAACGATGCCAGAGGCATTCGCAAAGGGTGTGGCGATGTCCCGTGCGGGTGATGTGCTTATTCTTTCGCCGGGGTGTGAGAGTTTTGGAGAGTTTCGTGAATATCGAGAACGTGCACAAGTATTTCATGATCTGGTGAACGCCCTGTAAACTGGCGGCATGTCATTGAGATCTCCGGAACGCGTAGACAGAATCTTGCTATGGAGCGTGCTGACTTTGGTTGTGATTGGACTTCTCACGCTTTCCTCTGCAAGTGTTGTTCTGAGTTATGAAAACTTCGGTACGCGTTTGTATTACTTCGGGCACCAACTTGTGTACGGAGGCGTGTTTGGCATGATCGCGTTGGCGGTCACGTCACGTATTGAGTATCGAACGTGGAAGAAGTATGCGATTTGGGCGTTGATTGCCACATTGGCATTATTGGTAGCTGTCTTTATTCCAGGTCTTGCGTTTGAGTACGGTGGGGCTCGGCGTTGGATTTCGGTTGGAGGTCTTACATTGCAGCCAACGGAGGTGGTGAAGCTAACGTTCTTGCTGTATTTGGCGACGTGGCTTGAGAAGAGAGAAAAAGGAATTCATGACGTGCAGGCGGGATTTTTGCCGTTCTTGGCAATTATCGGTGTGATTGCGTTCTTGATCATGTTGCAGCCTGACCTGGGAACGATGTTGGTGATCATTTCTACGGCAATTCTCGTATATTTCGTCGCGGGAGCGCCTTGGAAACATTTGTTGTGGTTGGCGGGCGCAGGAGTGATTATGGTCATTTTGTTGATCCAGATTGCGCCGTATCGACTAAATCGTTTGGATGTCTTCCTTAATCCAGAGAAAGATCCTCAGGGAATTGGATACCAGGTTGATCAGGCGCGTTTAGCGATTGGATCGGGTGGTCTTACGGGTCGTGGCATTGGCCAGAGTATTCAAAAGCACAACTACCTGCCGGAGCCAATCGGAGACTCGGTGTTTGCGATCATGGCGGAGGAGCTTGGATTTGTGCGCATTATCGTTATTGTGCTGATGTACGCCATCATTGCTTGGCGTGGATTCTTGATTGCTCGGCACGCGCCTGATTTATACGGAAGACTTGTGGCTTCAGGTATCACGGGATGGATTGTGTTTCAGGCGTTTATGAACATGGGGGCTATTTCAGGGCTGATTCCGCTTACGGGTATTCCGCTTCCGTTTATTTCCTATGGAGGCTCGGCTCTTCTGTTTACGTTAGCTGGAGTTGGTGTGCTGCTGAATATTTCTCGTTATGCAGACCTTCCGTCTACTCGAGCATCATTGAGACATGGAGAACATTCATGAGCCAAATCAGGAAGCGCGTCCTCTGCGGGTATTGATGGCAGGATCTGGGACGGCGGGACCTGTGATTCCTCTTGTGGCGATCGTGCAGGAGTTGCGCGCTCGTCATATTGTGTTTGAGGCGTTGTTTTTAGGAACGGCGTCAGGTCCTGAACAAGAGATTGTCGAAAAGGCACAGATACCTTTTAAGGTGTTTCCGGCAGGTAAATTGCGTCGGTATGTTTCGTTAAAAACCATCCCTGATGGATTCCGTGTTGTCTGGGCATTCTTTCGAGCGCTTGGCCTGATCGCAAGATGGGATCCTGATGTGTTCGTGTCTGCGGGTGGGTTTATTGCTCCTCCTGTGGCGTGGGCCTGTTGGTTGTTGGGAGTGCCTGTGTTGTTGCATCAGCAGGATGCTGTGCCAATTCTGTCTGACAAATTAATGATGCGCATTGCGTCGCGTATTACAGTGACATTTGAAGCTTCACTTGAACGCTTTCCAGCACATAAAACGGTTTGGACTGGAAATCCTGTTCGAGCAGATCTGGCACAGGGAGATTCAGTTCGAGGTCGGAAGCGATTTGAATTTGGATTAGCAAAGCCAACCATTCTCTGTATGGGGGGAGGAACGGGTGCACAGGCGTTAAACGATGCTGTGCTCGCGGCATTACCTGAATTGCTTCCGACAACGAACGTGCTGCACCTTACTGGAAAAGGGAAGTTGCCAGAGCGAGATCTTGAGTCTTTGCAAGTGGAGGGTGTTGATGTGTCTGGGTATCGGGCGTATGAGTTTTTGCATGAAGAGATGGCAGATGCTTATGCATTAGCAGAGGTTGTGGTGGCACGTGGAGGATTTTCGACATTGACTGAGCTTGCGTTTTTGCAGAAGCCAGCGATCATCGTTCCTCTTCCAGACTCTCCGCAAGAGCGAAATGCAGAGGTGTTTGAACAGCGTGGTGCGGTTCGTGTCTTGGCGCAGAACAACCTAACAGCTCGTAGTTTGTCTGCTGCCGTCTTGTCTTTGTTGGGTGACGAAGGGGGAAAAAGCGAATTGTCACATCGCATTGGTAAGAGTATGAAATCTGGTGCAACTGGGGCACTTGTAGATGAAGTACTTGCCCTTGCTTCACGTTAACGCTGTTTTTTATGGAACTTCTTTCTGGGGTACAACGCGTACATATCACGGGTATTGGTGGCATTGGAACGTCAGGACTGGCTATGTTACTGGCTGAATCGGGTATTCAGGTGTCTGGTTCTGATGTTGTGCGTCCGCCGTTCTTGGACAGTTATCCTGAGGAGATGTTTGCTGTTTCGCTTGAACAAGATGGAAGTGCACTTCCTAAAGAGATTGATCTGCTTGTTCGAACAGTGGCTGCAGAGCCTGGTTCAAATGCTGAAGTTGATGCTGCATTGGAACGGGGGATTCCAGTGAAGACCTATCCTGAGGTGCTGGGAGAACTCACCAAGAAATTCCGCACCATTGCTGTCACAGGCACGCACGGAAAGACGACAACCTCTGCCATGATTGGAAAGGTGTTGTTGGATGCAGGTCTTGATCCCTCAATTCTCGTTGGATCATTTTTGCCCTATTTGAATGGAAAAAATGCACGGCTGGGTTCAGGTGACTGGCTTGTCATCGAGGCAGATGAGTATCGACAGGCGTTTCATCACTATTGGCCGGAAGTTGCTGTAGTGACAAATGTGGAGTTTGATCATCCTGATGCTTATGAAGATGAGGCAGCTGTGCAAGACGCGATGGTGGAGTTTTTGCAGCACGTGCCTTCAGGTGGTCTTCTTGTCTTAAATGTTGATGATAAAGGCTCGAATGCTGTTGAAGCTCGGCTTGAGGGCGATGCAGATGTCGTGCTGACGTCTGTGCAAGATGATCTGCGTGCGGCGATTGTGCCTGAATCATTGTCGCTTGGGCCTGCAGCTTCTGAATTTTCTGTGGGGTCAACAGCGTATACACTTCGTGTTCCAGGACAATACAATGTGGCGAATGCATTACAAGCAATAGCTGTTGCCGATCACTTGGAAGTATCTCGTGCAGATTCTGCGAAGTCTCTTGGGGGTTTTCAGGGAACGTGGCGTCGGTTTCAGCTTCGCGGCACCAGAGATGGTGCGGATGTAATTGATGACTATGCGCATCATCCGACTGAAGTTCGTGCAACGTTGTCAGCTGCAAAACAGCGTTATCCTGATAAACGCGTGATCGTGGTCTTCCAGCCGCATCATCGGGCAAGACTACAAGGCTTGCTTGATGAGTTTGCTACGGCGTTCACAGATGCGGATGAGGTTCTATTGCTTCCGACGTATCACGTCGAAGGTCGAGAAGAGGGAATTGAAGATCAGGTGACGGTGTTGTACGACAAGCTTGAAACCTCTGGTGTGCATGTTCGGTTCTTTCAGACCTTCGTGGGTGTGGCTGGCGCTGTGATTCCTCAGTTATCTGAAGATGTCGTAGTGCTCACGCTCGGGGCTGGAGATGTGACACAGGTACCTGATTTAATTTTGGGGGAGAGTGCGTAGTCGTCTAGCGGAGTTTTTGTTTGCGGAGTAGGATTCAGTGTATGCGACCTGCATTTGTTCAAGAGAATATTTCGCTCGCGAAATACACATCGAACCGTACTGGAGGGACGGCACGTTTTTTTGCTGAACCAACTACTGAAGAAGAGGTATTAGCACTGTTTGCCTGGATCAATGAAGAACAGCTTTCTTGGTTTCCACTTGGAGGGGGTGCAAATACGCTTGTGTGTTCCGATGGATTTGATGGTGTCATTATTCATCTGGCGATGAATAGTCTTGAGATTCAGGGAACAACGGTGATCGCTGAGGCGGGGTTGCAGTGGCCGGTCGTGGGACTCAAGGCATCGAAGGCGGGGCTCACGGGACTTGAATTTGCCACGGTGATTCCTGGATCAGTTGGCGGCGCAATCTACGGCAATGCGGGGGCGTATGAGCAAGAAACAAAGGATTCCCTCGTATCCGTTCGGTATCTTGATGTTGAAACGGGTGACATTGTTGAGCGGTCTGCGGAAGAACTTGACTTCCGGTATCGGCATAGCGCCTTTAAGGAGCACAATTGGCTCATTCTTTCTGCGACATTTGAGCTGAAAGAGGATGAGCAACTCGACATCGACGCACGTATTGCGGAGTATCGTGCGCACCGAGAGTCCACGCAGCCGCTTTCCCAGCCAAGTACTGGATGTGTATTTAAGAACCCACCTGGAAACTTTGCGGGAAAGTTGATTGAACAGGCTGGGTTAAAGGGGTATCGCGTTGGAGACGCTATGGTTTCTGATGTCCATGCTAATTTTATTGTGAATCTTGGTGAGGCGACCGCAGAAGATGTAAAAGCGGTTCGAGAACATGTGAAGACAACCGTCTTTGAACAGTTTGAGGTTCAGCTCGAAGAGGAGAATATTCTTCTTGGAGAGTAGAGACGGCGTTACGTGACAGCTCTAAGTGCGCCTGCTACGCTTTTTTCCGTTATCCTACGCAAATGAGTCTTTGGAATCGTGTTTTTGGAGATCCTGATGATAAGTACCTCAAGTCGCTTGAGCCACTTGTGGAACGTATTAACGGATTGGAGTCGGACGTACAGAAGTTGTCCGACGTTGAGTTGCAGGCGAAGACAGACGAGTTTAAGAAGCGACTGAAGGAAGGGGAGACGCTTGACGACCTTCTTCCCGAAGCCTTTGCTGTTGTGCGTGAAGTATCTCAGCGAACGCTGGGCATGCGGCACTTTGATGTGCAGTTGTTGGGTGGCATGATCTTGCATCGCGGTCGTATTGCGGAAATGCGTACCGGTGAAGGAAAGACGCTGACATCTACGTTGCCTGTCTACTTGAATGCACTTGAGGGAAAGGGTGTACATGTGGTCACGGTGAACTCCTATTTGGCGTCTCGTGATGCAGAGTGGATGGGGGAGATTTATGCATTTCTCGGGCTCACGGTTGGTGTGACAGATCGTGAAATGGATCCGCAGGAAAAACGTGAGGCGTATCAGGCAGATATCACTTATGGAACAAACAATGAGTTTGGGTTCGACTACTTGCGTGACAACATGGCGGGTGACATGCAGACGCAGGTACAGCGTAAGTTGAACTACGCCATCATTGACGAGGTGGACTCTGTATTGATTGACGAGGCTCGAACACCGCTGATTATTTCTGCGCCAGACAATCAGAGTACGTCCGACTATGCGCGTTTTTCTCGTTTAGTGGCACAGCTCACAGAAAACGAGCATTACAATGTGGACGAGAAGCTTCGGTCTGCCGCTCTCACCGATGAAGGTATTAAGAAGCTCGAGGAATTGCTAGGCGTTGAGAACATCTACGAAGAAGGGGGGATTTCTATTGTGCACCACTTGGAACAGGCGCTTCGGGCACAGACGTTGTATACGCGAGATAAGGACTATGTTGTTCGAGACAACGAGGTGCTTATCATTGATGAGTTTACAGGTCGTATTTTGCCAGGTCGTCGCTACTCTGAAGGTCTTCATCAGGCGATTGAAGCCAAAGAGGGTGTAGAGGTACAACAGCACTCTCGTACGATGGCAACGATTACATTCCAGAATTTTTTTCGTCAGTACGACCGCTTGTCTGGTATGACAGGAACGGCAAAAACGGAAGAGGAAGAATTCCAGCAGATTTATGGACTTGAAGTTACGGTCGTTCCAACGAACAAACCGATTGAGCGTAATGACATGTCTGATCGCATTTACCAAAGTGAAGTAGGAAAGTTCCAGGCGGTGATTCGCGAGGTGAAGGAACGACATGAAAAGGGCCAGCCAGTGTTGATCGGTACAGCATCTGTTGAAAAGAATGAACTTCTTTCCAATGCTCTCACTCAAGCCGGCATTCGGCATGAGGTATTGAATGCCAAGAATCACGATCGTGAGGCAGACATTATTGAGGAAGCTGGGAAACCGGGTGCTGTAACACTTGCTACAAACATGGCGGGTCGCGGTGTCGACATTAAGCTTGGTGGAAGCGACGCGTCCAAAGAAGAGGTGCAGCGAGTAAAGGATCTTGGCGGCTTGTTTGTCCTTGGAACTGAGCGACATGAAGCGCGACGTATCGACAATCAGCTGCGTGGCCGTTCTGGGCGTCAGGGAGATGCTGGAGCTTCACAGTTTTTCGTGTCTGCTGAAGATGATTTGTTACGCATCTTTGGTTCTGACCGTATGAAGACGGTTATGAAGACTCTGAAGGTGCCTGAGGACGAACCGGTCGAGCACTCGATGATTACACGTTCATTGCAGACAGCTCAGAAGCGTGTAGAAGGTGCAAACTTCGATACCCGAAAACACGTGTTGAAGTACGACGATGTCATGAACAAGCATCGTGAAGTGGTGTATGCTCGTCGTCAGGCGATTTTGAAGGCTTGGGAACGTGCCAAGGCTGAAGATGAGTTATTGCGTGGCCCAAACGAAGAGTCGTTGTTGACTGAAGAAGAATTGAAGGATGTGCCAACGTTGCGTTCGCTCATCTTTGATTTGTTTGAAGCAGAGCTTGAACGTGTCGTTGGACGTCATACATCGGGCGACGAAGAAGAGGAGTGGAACACAAAGGAAATTGCGGAAACGATGGCAACTGTTTTGCCGGTTCCTCAAGATCTCCTTTCACGATTAGACGAGATTAAAGAACATCCTCATCGTGGAAAAGAAGGGGCCGAATGTCGAACAGAGATGATCGACTACCTCATGGAGTTGATTCGTGATGGCTATGAACAGAAGGAACAAGAGGTGTCTTCGACACTGATGCGTCAGATTGAGCGCATGGTGTTGCTTCGTTCTGTCGACACGCTTTGGATCGAGCATCTTGATGAGATGGCTCGATTGCGCGAGGGAATTGGATTGCAGGGGTATGGCCAGAAGGACCCTCTTGTTGAATACAAAAAGGCAGGATTCGGTATGTTCCAGGCCCTTCTTGAGAACATTCAGAAACAAGTTGTGTATTCGATCTTTAAGGTCACCATTGCGCAGCCAAAACAGGCATCGCCGATGGAAACAGAGCAGAACAAGATGTCGACAAATTCGTCTGATGAGTCTGGGAAAGGTTCTAAGCCATCGCCTGCAAAAAAAGATGAGGAGGTGGGCCGAAACGATCCGTGTCCATGTGGATCTGGAAAGAAATACAAGAAGTGTCACGGATAACAAGGTAAAAAAAGAGACGTCCGGCCTGGGCAGGGCTGGGCGTCTTTGTGATACGGAGCAAGTGCTGTGCTACGGTCGCGTGTAGTCGAGATCGCTTCCGAGAAGCGCTTCTTCACGCTCACGCGTGAGGAACATCTCTCCACACGCTTCGCGGATGCTCTTGAAGCGCCGCTTGATCGCGGCGAGGCTGCACGGGGTGTGGCCGTCCGTGTACTTGCAGAGCGCGATCACGCCCTGTTCGTATTCGGTTCGACCTTCGTCCGTACAAGGGAACATCTGCGTGCCGTCCTTCACTGCACCTTCGAAGGCTGCCACTACCACCGGTTCTTCCCGTACAGGCTCCGGTGGTGGCGGAGCATCTTCGGCATCGGCACTTGGGGGAGCGGCGCTGGCGGGCGCATCGACAACCACTGGGAGTG
>JAGQLO010000020.1 GCA_020429185.1 Candidatus Doudnabacteria bacterium | reverse complement strand
TTGCACCTTTACGGTTACTCCATCGAAATCGTGTGTTGCACGCAGTTCTTTCTCGATGATGTTGAGATATGGGCGCGGCACAACGTCTTTGAGTCGCTTTGTTTTTAACATGAACAATGGAGGCACTCCTTCGGCTTGTCGTAGATATTCAAACTCCATATCGTCTCCCTTTTCGTTGGTTGGGAATCCTTGTTTTTTGATGATCTTGCCGAGCGTTTCTGCAAGTTCCTTCTCTGAGATGCGACGCGTTCTGTTTTGATGTATGCGCCACACGGTTGGAATAATTTGATCGATTCCACGGCCGTGTTCTGCAGAGATGGTTAGAATTGGAACGTGCTGCAAAAAGGGGAATGATCGGCGAACATTTTTTTGGAACTGTTTGAATACAACGTCGCCATCTTCACCTTCTTCTTGTTGTGCGCGAATAAGATCCCACTTATTGACGATGACGATGAGTCCTACACCGTCTGTAAGCGCTCGGTTTGCGAGTCGACGATCTTGGGCGGTAATGGGCTCGTCGGCGTCGATCAGGAGAAGAGCGACATCGCTTCGGCGAAGTGTGCGCAAACTTTCTTTCGTGACCCATTCATCAATGCTCTCTTTGGCAATTTTTGCCTTTCGTCGAATACCAGCTGTGTCCACGATTTGTACGGGACCTTGTTCGGTCTCGAGCATCATGTCGATTGTGTCGCGCGTCGTCCCTGAAACGTCTGAGACGATAGCTCGGTCTTCTCCTGTGAGGGCGTTGAGGAGCGTAGATTTTCCGACGTTTGGCCTTCCGAAGATTCCAAGGCGTAGGTAGTGTGGTCGCTCGCCGCTCTCGTTAGATGGTCCTCCAAGTGCATCGACGATCGCGTCGAGTACGTCTCCTGATCCCGCACCTGAGGAAGCGGATACGACAACCGGCTCTCCAAGTCCGAGTCGTGCTGTTTCTTGTAGTGCTGCTTGTCGTTGGACCTGCGAGTCGGATTTGTTCGCGATGAGTAGAACAGGCGTATCGAGTTTTCGTAGCATGTCTGCTGTGGTGCGATCTGCACCTGTGAGACCTCCTTGCATGTCAATGACAAAGAGCAGGACAGAGGCGTTGTCACGCGCAAATGCAATCTGTGAGGCAACATCTTCTTCCAGTTGCTCAACGGATTCGCCTTCGATTCCTGCGGTGTCAACAAGTGTGAATGTTCGTCCGTTCCAAGTAGTGCTGGCTTCGATACGGTCTCGTGTTGTTCCTGGGATGGGCGTTGTTACAGATCGTCGCATTCCAAGGAGACGATTAAACAACGTTGATTTTCCAACGTTTGGTCGTCCGATAATCGCGACGGTCGGAAGATCGCCGACCGCGGGAGCTTCTTGGGGTTTCTGGGCTGGGAGTGCGCTGTCCATAGCTAGTAGATCGGTTGATGGTCTTGTGCGTAATCTTTTCCGAGGACGATGACGATGCCTACCTCGTCTGGCACTGGATCGTCATCTTCTCGTGTCAGCGTGGAGCGTTCTGGAAGGACAGGGGCAAGATTCGCGTCGAATCGCTCAAGCAGCGTTCGAACACTCTCAGGATATTCCTCTGAGTAGGCGTAGATCACCGACTTTTGTTGTGAGGTTTGGTCGGCTGCGTTTCCGTAGTGCAGTACCGTGTAGCCTTCTGTTTCGAGTTGTCCTGAGGTGCTAGTTGCGAGCCCAGTCACAAAGGTTCCGTTCAGGACAGCGATGGGTGCCTGTTCTTCTTCAATGACACGTACGAAGAAAATATTCTGCACAAATGACTGGATCTCGCTGAAGTCGGGTATGTTTGGCAAAAGCGAGTATCCGCCGTCTGGATGAATGGTGGAGTAGAGGAGTCCATTTGCTCCGTTGTCGAGCACTTTGTTGATGATGCGATCTTGATCAACGTCTTGCGCGATTTCGGCCAGGCGAAGCATTTCCCACGGCTCCATGTTTGTGCGGACATGATCCCCGACATCGTCTCCGATAGCGGTGAGTTTGCGCGGGTTTAAGAGCGTTTCCGTGCTGAGTGCTTGTTCTCGAACAGCTTCAAGTACAAGTTGCTGTCGTCGAGAGCGCGCAAAGTCCGAAGCTTCGTAACCAGATCCGTCGGTAACAACACCATGCCGCGAACGTGAAAACTGCAGCGCGGTTTCTCCGTCCATCTGTTGTGGTCCAGCTTCGAACTGAACTGTTTGGTAACCGAAGTTGGCGTCTGGGTATTCCGTGTCGATGAATCCTTGTTCGACATTTACTTCAACGCCACCAAGGTCGTCGATGATTTTTGTAAATCCTTCAAAGTCTGCTCGGATGTAATAATGGATGGGAACACCGAGGACGTCTTCTATCACAGGGGTAAGTCGTCCGATTCCGTCATTATCCTCGCGTTCTCCGTAGGAGTAGATGCTGTTTATCTTTTGCTCAACACCCTGACTTGGAACGGGAACCCACATATCTCTTGGAATCGAGATCATGGAAACCTGCGGCGTGTGTCGCTCACCCGTACTGTCGTGCGGCGCGTGCTCGATACTGACAAGCATCATGGTGTCAGTGAGCAGATTTCCGCTGTGCCCTTCGCCGCCGATTCCAAGAAGGAGAATGTTCGTACGCCCTTCTTCTTCTCCTTCAAGTGGTCGCTCGTCGGCGCCTACAAGATCTCCGATGCTAGCTAGGATGCCGTTATTTTCATCTCCTTCAAAGATTGTCTTTCCTGCGGATAACACGCGGTATGAAAAGAAGACGCCTCCTAGGACGAGGAGGATGGCAGCGAGTGCCCCAGCTTTGATGAGACGAGAGGTCCACACCCGCTTTGCGGATTGTGTGAGTCCTTCTTTCTCACGCAAGCTTTCTAGGCTTGGTGGTTGTTCTTGCATGATGTTAGCAGTATACGAGACGGTTTCGGTACAGGTCAAAGGGGACAGTGTTAAACGTTGCGAAGTGCCCTAGAATCTGCTAGGATGAGCTTCCTCTCGGGTCAGGTTTGGCTACAGGAGGATGTTTTTCATGTATGGATCTTCGAAAGCCTGTATCATCGCAATCTCGTCCTACGGATTCTGATTCCACGTCGAGTCCTTCTTCGGGCGCAGGGGCTCCTTCTGCGTCACGTCGTAGTGGAAAAGGAAATGCGAGTACTGTTGCGATTGCAGCCGGTGCAGGCGCAGGATTAACTATTGGTGGGTTCTTCTTGGAGCTTTTTAAAATCATCCTGCTTTCGTTGATGATCATTGTGCCGGTTCGATATTTCCTGGTCCAACCTTTTTTTGTAAAGGGGGATTCCATGGAGCCGAATTTCTCGAATGGGCAGTATTTGTTGATCGATGAGCTTTCGTATCGTTTCGGTGCTCCTGAGCGTGGCGATGTGATTGTGTTCCATGCTCCACATACGGCAGGCACGTTTTATATTAAGCGTGTCATTGGTCTTCCTGGCGACACGGTTGAGGTAAAGGATGGGGAAGTCATTGTGAAGAACGATGCCTTTCCTCGTGGCGTTGAATTAGAGGAATCGTATCTGCCTGCTTCATTGAAAACTCCGGGAAGTACTGTCACGCAGCTTGGAAGCGACGAGTATTACGTTCTTGGAGACAATAGAGGGCAAAGCTCTGATTCTCGTGTGTTTGGACCTATTCGCGAGAGTCATATTGTGGGGCGCGCTTGGGTACGTGGTTGGCCTGTGGCCAATGCCGGCTCGATCGACGCTCCGGACTATCCGTTTATTGGAAACTAAGTTGATCTAATCTGTTATTCATCTCATATGGCAACGAAGAAGAAATCTGCAAAGAAGGCTGCATCTAAAAAGACGACTTCAAAGAAGGCTGTTTCTAAGAAGGTGTCAGTCAAGAAGACGACTCGAAGTACACGTCCTGCTGCTACAAAAGGATCTGCTGCAAAGGGCCGTCCTATCACGCCTCCATTGCCTCAGCCAAAGGAAGAAGAGGAGGAAGTATTGCCTATCGTGGAGCCGGTTGTGACGTCCGTAAAGGGGATGCGCGACTTGTTGCCAATGCAGCAACCAACCTGGCAGCGTGTACGTGGCGTGACTGAGCGACTTGCGCAGGCGTTTGGGTATTTGCGCATCGATACTCCGGCTGTAGAGAAGACCGATTTGTTTGTACGAGGAGTCGGAAAAGCGACAGATATTGTTGAAAAGGAGATGTACTCCTTTGCTGATGCTGGAAAGACATCACTTTCGCTGCGTCCAGAAGGAACGGCTGGCGTGATTCGTGCGTATATCGAAAACGGATTGCACACCATGCCTCAGCCGCTCAAGGTCTACCACTCGGGACCTCGTTATCGTCGAGACCGTCCTCAGGCAGGGCGGTACCGTGAGTTTTTCCAATTCGATATCGACGTGATTGGTTCTGATCAGGCAGCGGTCGATGTTGAGATCATGTTCATCTTGAACAAGATGCTCTCCCGTCTGGGGCTGAAGGATTTCCGATTCCACGTGAATTCCATTGGGTGTAGTGAGTGTCGTCCTACCTACGTTGAAACACTTTCTTCTTATTATCAGGGAAAGAAGAATGCATTGAGCGAAGATGACAAGAAGCGTTTGAAGAACAATCCGCTTCGCATTCTTGATTCAAAGGATGAAGGTGCGAAGAAACTTGCGGAAGATGCTCCTCACTTTGTTGACTATCTGTGTGAGGATTGTACGAAGCACTTCACCTCTGTATTGGAATATCTCGACGAGGGAGGCGTACCGTATGAGTTGAATCCAAAAATTGTTCGTGGGTTGGACTACTATAACCGTACAGTGTTTGAAGTCGTCTACGGAGCTCCTGATGAAGCGAACGCTGAAATGGTCATTGCGTCTGGAGGTCGCTACGATGGATTGATGAAGTTACTTGGAGGACATGACATGCCTGCTGTTGGTGGATCGATCGGCATGGATCGTGTTGTGGCGATTCTTGACTCTCTCACAGAGGTGGGTGGAGCAGATTCGTTCTACAAGACGCGTAAAGTTGACGTGTTCTTTGCGCAGCTTGGTGATCTTGCAAAGAAGCGTACACTTCCATTGCTCGACAAGCTTGTTGATGCTGGACTGTCTGCGGCCTTTGCGTTGAATCGTGACAGTTTGAAGTCGCAGTTGCGTCTTGCAGATAAGTACGGAGCTCGATTGGCATTGATCTTGGGTCAGAAAGAAGCCTTGGATGGAACAATTCTGATTCGTGACATGATTAGCGGTGCTCAAGAGTTGATTCCTTCCGACTCTTTGCTGCCAGAGGTGCGTCGTCGACTCGCTTCGGAGCCAGTGAAGAACGCAGGTGCTTCAAAGAAGAATTCGAACGCTTCGAAGAAAAAATAGGGACTGATGTTTCAATGAGATACCACTGGGTACGACTTGATCTTTTGTGTCTGTGTGGTATCTTCTGCGACGTACCTATTTGATTAAACCCCATTTGGGGAGGTGAACCGACGTGCTGAAAGTCACGCCGAATGAAAAGCAGTCTGATGAAGCGTTGATGCGCGAATTCTCCCGTCATATCCGCAAGAGCGGATTGATGCAAGAAACACGTGGTCGTCGCTATCGTGAAGACAATAAGAGTCGTAATGAGCGCCGTAGAGGTGCACAACGACGAAACATTGCTCGCGCAGAGCGTGAGTACCAAATGAAGATTGGTCGAATTCGTCCAAGCTTCTAGCACATGGGCCTTCTACGGAAGGCCTTTCGTGTATGAACCTGATTGAATCATTGCGTTGTTTCTTCTCGTATCTGTTATGTCTGGAACTCAACTAGATCTCTCGCTTGAACGGATTGTGCGCGTTCGCACCGCTGGACCGATACTTTCAGAGACGCTGTTACGTCGTCTCGTTTTGGATGCGTTACATGTGACGCGCTCGAAGGGGTCATTTCGAGTCAGTGTTCAGTTTGTGGGTGACCAGCGGATTCAAACACTCAATCGTTTGTATCGAGGTAAGGACAGCGTGACAGATGTGTTGTCGTTTGCGCACGAAGAACCTGGTGTTGCGGATGTCTTTCCACGTGTTGAAGATGTGACTGAGCTGGGTGACATTGTGATTAGTGTTCCTCAGGCGATGCGTCAGTCATCTCAAAAGCGTCAGGCACTGAAGTTAGAGCTTGCGTGGCTTGTCGTGCACGGAACGTTGCACTTACTTGGGTACGATCATATGCGTCCGAAGGAATTCACAGAAATGCGTGGACTGGAACGACGTATCCTCAGTCACTTCTTTCCTAAGAGCGCTACGTCCGCTATTCTCGAATCGTTATGATCAGTCTTGTTCGACTTGCAAAGAGCTTTAAGTACGCGATTAACGGCGTCCGGATCACGCTACGAGAAGAACAGAATTTCCGGGTGCATATGGTGTCTGGTGTTCTTGTTGCGCTCATTGGGTGGGCATTTCACATTGAAGCCCTTGAGTGGGTGGCGCTTGTAATTGTGTCGGGACTTGTGTTGCTTGCTGAAATGGTGAATACGATCTTTGAGCGTATCGTGGATGTGCTTAAGCCTCGTATTCATCCATTTGCGGAAGTGGTGAAGGATATGATGGCGGCAACCGTCGTGCTCGCGGTTTTTGTGGCAGTGATTGTTGGGCTGATCATTTTTGTTCCGTATCTGGTAGACTTTGTTCAGTCCTTTTTGTAGAGGTTTTCCCCACACGCTTTCTTTTTGTGTCTGTGTGGGGCATGATAGTCTCAAGCAACGTTAGAAACGATATCTTGTGGCAACAAACGACATTATTGTAGGGATTGACGTAGGGTCCGGTACGATTCGGGCCGTTGTTGGTCGTGCGCAGGAAGATGAAGAAGGTGTGCGCAGCCTTCATGTGATTGGCGTAGGTGAGGCGACTTCTGGAGGGATGCGTCGCGGCGTCATCGTAGACATTGAAGAGGCAGTAAGTGCTATTTCTGAGGCGCTGGAGAAAGCGGAGCGCACGAGTGGCATGCCAATTGAGCGTGCGTTCGTGTCTGCTTCTGGAACACATATTCAGTCACAGACCAGTAAAGGAGTGATTGCCGTATCTCGTGCAGATAACGAGATCGCTGAAGACGATGTACAACGTGTGGTAGACGCTGCTTCAACAGTTTCTGTTCCACCAAACCAAGAGATCTTGCATGTGGTTCCACAGAGCTATTCCGTGGATACACAGGAGAACGTAAAGGATCCTGTTGGAATGTCTGGAATTCGTCTGGAAGTTGAAGCGACGATTATTTCTGGATCTTCTGCTTACGTCAAAAATCTGACGAAGTGTGTGCAGCGCGCAGGTGTTGAAATTGAAGGTATTGTGATTGCGCCGATGGCTGCAAGTATGTCCGTGTTGACGAAGCGACAGAAGGAGCTTGGTGTTGCATTGGTTGATGTGGGGGCTGGAACAACGAGCCTGATCGTCTTCGAAGAGGGTGACATGCTTCACTCCGCTATTCTTCCGGTGGGGAGTGGCCACATTACGAATGACCTTGCGATTGGCTTGCGCACTTCTGTAGATGTTGCAGATAAGGTGAAGCTTAAGCATGGTTCTGCAGATCCGAAGGAGTTCAAGGATGGTCAAACGGTTGATCTGCGAAAACTTGGTGGCGACGAAGATGGTGTTGTTTCTCGAAAAGAGATTGCCGAGATTATTGAAGCGCGTCTTTCGGAATTATTTGATCTCGTTGGTGCTGAACTGAAGGAGATTAATCGTCAGGGACAGCTGCCTGGAGGAATAGTGCTCGTAGGTGGTGGGGCAAAGCTTCCTGGGCTGGTGGATGTCGCAAAGGATCGCTTGAAGCTTCCTGCGCAAATTGGATTTCCAGAGCGTCTTCCTGGTTTGAATGAGGCGCTTGATGATCCTTCATTTGCTGTCGCACAAGGGTTGGTTCTTTGGGGGTATAAGCATCTTGCTGAGCCTTCACGTGGGCTTAAGGGCGGCATTCTGTCTGTGTCTGATTCTGTAGGGAAGATTAAAGAACGCTTCAAAGCATTCCTTCCGTAATCTTCTCAGATCGGTGAGTGAAACGCAGCCGCGAGGCTGCGTTTTCTGTTGGGTGTGGATAGATGCGTGTTCAGGTTTTGTGTTCAGATATGGGGTTTTCTTCTTGAATCAGCCTTGTATTCAATGATGAGTTATCTGTGCACATAATGTATTCGGATTGTCCCCAAAAAGTATTCATAATGATTATTGCCCTTATGTAAGCAGTCTTGTAGGTTGTCGATGCGTGATTCTTTTGCGCAATTCTTACGGATACTGTTCATCCGACGCATAACGACGATGTATGGAAATTAAGCCTGAGCTCGAGACATTTGCAAAAATCAGAGTGGTTGGTGTAGGAGGCGGTGGAAATTCTGCCATCTCTCGCATGCAAGAAGGAGATATTCAAGGAGTTCAATTTATTGCGATGAACTCGGACGCGCAGGCTCTGCATACATCTCACATTGCTCAGAAAATTCACATCGGAAAAACGCTTACGCGAGGTCTTGGGGCTGGAATGAATCCAGACATTGGTCGTCAGGCGGCAGAGGAAGATGAAGAAGAAATTCGCAAGTCGCTTGAGGGCTCAGACATGGTGTTTGTGACCTGTGGGCTTGGTGGTGGCACCGGAACGGGCGCTGCTCCAGTCATCGCTCGTATTGCAAAGGAGTGTGGTGCATTGACTGTTGGTGTTGTGACGAAACCTTTCTCGTTCGAAGGTGCGCAGCGTATGGAGATTGCAGAGCGTGGACATGCTGAGCTCGAAGCAGAAGTGGACACGTTGATCACTATTCCAAACAACAAGCTTCTTCAGATCATCGACAAGAAGACGTCGCTGGTGAATGCTTTCTCGATTGTTGATGAGGTTCTGCAGCAGGGTGTTCGTGGTATTTCTGATTTGATTACAGTTCCTGGGATCGTGAACGTCGACTTTGCTGACGTGCGTGCAGTGATGGCAGAAACAGGGTCTGCGTTGATGGGAATTGGTGTGGCGGACGGAGAGAACCGCGCGGTTGAGGCGGCAAAGCGCGCTATTGACTCTCCATTGCTTGAGCTTTCAATCAATGGAGCGAAGGGTGTGTTGTTCAACATTTCTGGTGGGGACGATCTTGGTATGTTCGAAATCGACGAGGCTGCGAAGGTGATTACAGAATCTATTGATCCGAACGCTCGTGTCATCTTCGGTGCTGTGAAGGATGAGTCGCTCGGTGACAAGATTAAGGTAACTGTTATTGCAACAGGATTTGGAGAAGATACGCAGCCAAGTAAGCCACGTATGGTTGAGCCGAAGGCTGCTGCTGCAGAGAATTCATTTTTCTCCTATCAGCCGTTTGAACAACAGGTGACACAAGAGGTAGAACAGAAAGTTCCGGCTGCTACATCGTCTGCTGCTCAGGTACCAAGGGTGGCTTCGACCCCTTCGGTTTCTACTACGACTCAATCGACGCCTTCGAGGGGTAGCTCGAATACCTCTTCGCAAGGAGGAGCTTCGGAGGATGATCTTGATATCCCTGCATTCATTCGAAAGAAAATGCAGCAGTAACGCGTTCGTGCTTGAATTGAGCACGGATACAGGAGGAAATCATTAGTCTCTCTACTTCTCTTTATAGAAGTCCCCGAGACACCGTACCTTCCAACTAGAAACCCTCTCCTTCGGGAGAGGGTTTCGCTTTGTTGACCTGTTGGTACTTGGGGCTAGGGTTCGTAGCGTGGGTAGTCTGCAACAGCGATTGGAAGAATGACGAGTCCGTCTACGAGAAGACGCTCGAGTTCTGGAAGTGGGTCGATCCAATTTGTGAGCTCATCTTCTGTGGCAACATATCCACGAATATCGATGCCGGCTCCTGTATAGAGACCGAAGTGGAGGTGCTTTCGTTCGCCGTCTGTTTCTGCGCTAAATCCTTCGCCGAGTAAGCCGAGTTGTTCTCCTTTCGTGACTGTTCCTGTTGCGCGTAGTGAAGAAGGGTCGAGATGTCCGTAGATTCCTACAAGAGCTCGTCCTCCCACGTCGCCGTGTTGTACGACGACGAGACCTCCGTACCCGTCTACGGTTTTTGATTGCACAACAGTTCCGTCGGCGATCGCAACGACAGGGATGTCGCTGTCGTTTTGATCGTCAAATTCAAGATCGATAGCTGTGTGGTAGCCAGAAAATCGTTCTGGCTGAATGGGAGATGTTGCGGGTGTGATGCGAATGCCGAACGGCTTGTGATATACGCGTGACTCTAGGAGTCGTGTCTGTGTTGTGAGGTTTGCCGTTGTGTCTTCTTCTGAAACCGTTGTGTAGCTTTCCAGGATTGATTCAAACACCGCTTCGTCAACATCGGGATTGCGTGCGATGACAAAGAAGGTGGATGGACTCTCGTCTTGTTGTCTGATGTCGGTTACTTCATGTCGTTCACTTCGCCACGAAGGTTGTCCGGCAAATGAAGCGACCCCTGCTTTCTTTTCGATGTCGTAGGTGACCGCGGGGCGCTCGGCAATTGTTCGTTCTGTTCGTTCGTGAATCGTGACCGTTGAGAGGGTGAGGAATCGGTCTGCGTTGAATGATCGAATAAAGATTTGCGATTGTTCAAGTGTCGAGTCGCCCGGTGCGGCAGGGTCGTAGACGTTCACACTCTGATTGGGGGCCGCTTCTACACTCCATTCAGTGGGAATGTCGATCGAGATATTGTAGAGACTGGCAACACCTTCGAATTCGTTGAGTATTTCTGTTTTTGTGCTGAGTGCCGCTGGCCTGTCTGTTGTTGTCGTGTTGGTCTCGGTTGGTTCAGGAAGAGGGATTGTTGAGATCGTTCCTGGTTCGGGAGTTGTTGAACCGACTTCCTCCACATGTTCCGGCTCTTCTTCATTGGATGCCTGAAGTCGCTGCACGATGTATCCCACGGTACCGATGACAATGAGTCCAACGACAAATCCGACGAGTACTTTCATTCCCGTGCTCCAGAGTGATTCTTCCAGTGTCTCTTCTGTTGGTGTGTTGCTCCCATCTTTCGGCGTGAGAATGCGCGGAGGTGGGATGTTGGACGACGGTGGTGTTGGAGTAGATGGGGAAGTTGTCATGTCTTCAGTGTAGAACGGATAGGGGGGAGAGGCCATCTGGATACTTGACGGTTTGCAGGCGTACGTTACCTGTTGAGTTGTATGTTTCGAGGAACGCGTGCATGGCCAAAACGAACGGTTGTGATCTGTCTTCTGATGGGCGTGTGGTTGCTGGGGGTGTTTGGCACGAGTACATATAGTGCTCCGGCATTGTGTGTTTCGATAGGTGTTGGGGTGGTATTGGTTCTTGCATTGCTGTTGTATCGGCGTGTTCTCGTGGCGTTCTTGTGTGGTGTCATTGGTTTGAGTTCGTGTGTAGTCGTTCTGTCTGAACAGAGAGAGATGGCTGATCGAGCTGCGCGGCTACAACAGGTTTCGTTGTTTGAGGGGGTGGTTATACAACCAGTTGAGCGCGGTCGAGAAGAGCTGCGTTTTGTGGTGCGGACACCTTGTGGGCTATCGGAATCTGAGGAACGTGCGTGTGATGTGCTTGTGACGGCCTCGCGTTTTTCATCTGTTGTGTACGGTGATCGACTTCGTGTATCGGGTGATGTGGAAGTGCCGACGTCTGATGGAACGTTTCGCTACGATCGTTATCTTGCCGTCTCTGGGATTTCACATGTTGTGCGTGCTTCCCATATTCAGCGCATAGATTCTGAACCGCCTTCTGTATTGCTCGGAGGGTTGTATCGAACGCGTTTGTTTCTTGAACAACGTATCGGTCAACTGTTTCCAGAACCAGAGGCATCGTTTTTAGCGGGATTGCTTCTGGGAGTTCGTTCCGGCATGCCTGATTCTGTATTGGAGGCCTTTGCTGATACGGGGATGACACATATCGTTGCTCTTTCTGGTGCGAACATTACGCTCGTCGGAACGATTGTGTTTCGTCTGTTGTCTGGCCCTGTTTCTCGTCGTATCGCATTTGTATTCACGTTATTAGGTATCTTTGTGTTCGTTGTGGCAACAGGAGCATCGTCTTCTGTTGTGAGGGCGGGAATCATGGGGGCGCTTGCGTTCACGGCACGAGAGTGTGGTCGACCGCTTACCTGGCTCGCTACATTGGCACTCCTTCTCGTCTCTGCTGTATTGATGACGTGTTGGAGACCTCTTGCCTTAGTTTGGGACGCTGGATTTCAACTTTCGTTCGCGGCCACGTTTGGTGTGGTGTATGTGTCGACTCGCATTGAGAAGTGGTTTCGTTGGGTTCCTTCTGTGTTCACGTTGCGTGAGTCTGTTGTTCTCTCGGTTGCTTCGCAGATGACGACAGCGCCTCTCTTGCTTTGGCACTTCGGAACGATTTCAGCTGTGGCACCCCTTGCGAATCTTTTTGTGTTGCCGGTGCTACCTTGGGCGATGCTGTTTGGCGCGCTTTCGATTGGTTGTTCGTCTTTCCTTCCGGGGATCGCTGTTCACTTTGGAGCTGTGTCTGTTGGGCTGTTGCGTTGGGCCTTGTGGGTTGTGGAGCAGCTTGCTGCGTTATGAGCGTTGTTCTGCCGCGTTTACTGGGGGTGTTGTTTTTGAGTTGTGCGTGGTGGTATGGATTTACTACCGATGGGCAACTGCGACTGGGTGGAACGTCTGTTGAAGATCCGCTGCTCCTCACCGTGTATGTACTTTCTGTTGGGCAGGGTGATGCAATTCATCTTCGGACACCGGGTGGGGTTGATGTGTTGATCGACACGGGTCGCGATGCACGTGTGTTGGAAGAGCTTGGCCGCACGCTTCCTTTGTCTGACCGTGTTGTAGAACATTTGGTGCTAACGCATCCCGATGCGGATCATATTGGAGGGGTGCCATTTGTATTCGAGCACTATGAGGTTGATGCTGTGTATTCCACATCTGATCGAGGATCATCTGGGTTGGCAGATCTTGTATGGATGCTTGCACATGAGCAGGCGGGTAGTTCATCGCTCCTTATGCGCGGTGATTCGATTCAGCTATCCAAAGATGTCGAGGTTGTGGTGTTGTGGCCACAGATGGGTGATGCGCATAGTGGCAATGATGATTCTATTGTCCTTCGGGCGGTAGCTGGTCGATCACATTTATTGTTCACTGGTGATATCGAGCGTCCTACTGAAGACGCGTTGCTGGGTTTACAGGATGAAACGCGATATTCGTTGCAAAGTGATGTTCTCAAGGTTGCCCATCATGGCAGTGTTTCTTCTTCGAGCTCTTCGTTTTTACAGGCTGTGTTGCCAACGTATTCTGTGATTTCTGCAGGTCTTGAGAATGCGTACGGTCATCCACACGATCGAACCGTGTCTGAACTGCATCGGTATTCCAGCTCCGTGCTTCGTACTGATTTGGATGGCTCTATTCGGTGTGTGGTTCACGAGAGCGGGGTGATGTGTGAGCCGGTATAACGTGCTAGGTCCTGCGTGTTAAATGCGGTATAGTTTTTCAGTAACACACTGAAAAACATCTGTCGTATGGAAAATTCTGAACAGGGGTCAGATGCGTCTTCAAAAGGTCAACGTGTTGGAAGGCGCACGTTTGTAAAATTGATTGTGTTGTTTCTGTTTATTGGCGTTCTTGGAGGGGGGTTGTTTGCCTGGCAAACGTTGGGACATCAGCTGCTGCACGAAGAAGAAGCTGTCTTCTTGGATAATGGACAAGTGTATTTCGGAACGGTTGTGCGTTCTTCCTATCGTGAGCTACACCTGACGAACGTGCACTATCTTCAGACGTCTCCGCTTATCGAGACATCTGAAGATGCGCCAGACACGGAGTTGAATCTTGTGAAGTTGGGAAGTGAATTGCACGGTCCTGAAGATCGGATGGTGATCAATCGAGATCATGTGCTGTTTACAGAAGAGTTGCAGCCAAGTTCGGTGGTGGTGCAGGCAATGCGACGAACGCACTAGCATGGTGTAGGGAGGCATGGGCATGCATGTGCACATGAGACGAGAATCTCAGCGAGGCGCTTTTTCTGTTCCTCTTGTTATTGCTGCAGTTGTGATCATCCTTGCGGCTCTTGCTGTTGCATGGGCGTTAGCGCGTTACGAAGTAGAGCGTCGCGAAGCTCAGAGTGTTGAGGAGGCTGCCGAACTTAATCAGCTTGTTCAGCAGATTTCGTTGCGTTCAGATGTGTATGATCGTTCGGTCATCTCTGCACGACTTCAAAGTGATGTATTTGTGACGCTGCAGTTGTCTGATGGAGACATTGCTTCTGTTGTCTTGAAGCGCGGGGTTGTTGTTGACGATACGCTTCGTGATGGGGCAATTGTGGAATATACAGATGGCGCACTTGGCACATTATTGATTGATCCTTCTGGCATAGCGACGGTGCAGATGAATGGAGAGTCGGTGCATGCGACCGTGATTGACTACGCGGTGACTACGGCCACGCTTCCGGACGAACTGGTTCTTGAGATTAAGCTGACAGATGCAACCATTGAACAGGGTCGTGTGCAAAACGGTGAGGTTCGTTTGGTGAATCTTCTCACAGGAAGTGTGACAGTTGTTCGTGTGGAAGATGGTGTGGTTGTTGGAATTGTTCCAGCGGCGAATTCTGTTACGGCCGAAGAGCTCGCTGATGGATCTGTGACAGGTGAGGAGCTTGCTGATGGTTCTGTATCCTCTCGTGATCTTGCTGCGGGGGCCGTGACCTCAGAGAATATCTCTGACTTGTCTATTACTGCGGCAAAAATTGCGGCAGGCACGATCACCAAAGATCAGATTGCAAAAAATGGAGGCATTGTCACTTCTATTGTTGGAAATCGTGTGATTGAGGTGACAGAACAAGGGGACGGCACCTATTCACTTGGCCTTGGGGCGAAATGTTCTTCGAATGAATTGCTGAAGTGGGACGGTGACTCATGGGAATGTGCGCCTGATCTTGCAGGTGCTGATATTGAAGACGTGTCCGATGCCGCGTATCTCACGCTGCAAGAAAGTACCGGGCTTTCAAAAGAAACCGTTGTGTCTGCCCTCGGCTCACCTCTTACGTTTGCGGGCAATACGATCACACTTGGAGCGACTGATGACACGGTGAACGTGGGTGGCTTGTTCCAACTGCAGGGAACGGCTGTATCTGCTTCAGCAGCTGAACTCAATTTCTTGAGTGGTGTAGCTTCAAACATTCAAGGTCAACTTGATGATAAGCAAGCTTCATTGACGGCTGGAGATGTGACAACCGCCATGCTTGCTGGGTTGATTACGGACGACAAATTGACGCAGCTGACAACCGCAGAAAAGGTTGCGGGTTCTGCTATTCAATTGGGATCGAATCCTGGGCTACAGGATTCCTCTGGACTCTCACTGGAGTTGGCTGACAGTACGTTGACACTTGCAGCATCTGGTGTGGCGGTGGCAGATCTCTTCTTGAGAAACAATGCGGATGATGCAACCACGGGCTCTCTTGCGGTCAGTGATTTGTTATTGTCTCCCAAGGCATCTGCGACGGCGAGTGAGGGGCGATTGTATTACGATTCGGATACGAGCAAAGCGTATGTTTATGACGGTACCTCGTTTGTTGATGTGTCTGTCGATTCTCTTGCAGAATTGTCTGACGTCAATACAGCCTCCACGACCAATGGAAACATCTTGATGGCAGATGGAACGGATTGGGAGAGTGTGGCGCAAACGAACATCACAAGTCTTGGAACGATTACGGCTGGAACGTGGCAGGGGAGCGAAATCGCAGACGCCTATGTTTCTGACTCGATTACGGCAAGTAACTACCTTCCTCTTACAGGAGGGTCGGTAAGTGGAGATATTGCTCTTGGCTCAGACGACAATATCAAACGGAGCGATTGTCCTTCGGGATATGTGCTGGTACCTGGAAATAGTTCGTTGGGAACGGAGGACTTCTGTTTCATGAAGTATCCGGCTCGTCAGGATGGAACAACAAAGGCACCTGTTTCGACGGCTAGTGGAACTATCTACAATAACATTTCATTGCCGTCTGGAATCAATTCTTGTCGTCGGGCTGGTGGGCACTTAGTGACACCTCAAGAATGGATGACTGTGGCACGAAACATTGAGTCGACGACCATTAATGACTTGGATGACGATGCTGGTGTGCAGCTTGCGACAGGTCATTCCGATAACTCGCCCGCTTCTCGGCTGACGGCAACTGCAGCGTCTGATCCGATTGTGTCTGGATGTGATTTGAATGAAACAATGGAGAATGCGGCGAATGCGTACGCTGCGGGCTCGTGTGAAATTCGAGGTGATGGGACGTATGGAGGAGACGATGATGACTTTGGGTTCTATGGGACAGGACAAGATTGGAACGACAGTACGTATAGTGCAGGAGGCGCAAACAAGTCACAGTTGCGAACGCATGTGCTCTCAAACGGAGAAGTGGTTTGGGATATGGCTGGAAACATTTGGCAGTTGACGAATGGACAGTGTGTGAGTTCCCCGTGGGACACAACCGTTGGACCGCTTGCTTGGACAGACGCCGGACTTACAGACTTTGAAAAGATTGTGGCTGGTCCTTCTGGTTCTCTTACAAGCACGAATGGTGCGGGTGTGTATTATGGGTGTACAGCAAACAACAACCCATTCTACCGATCAGGTGACTATGGTTATGGAGCTAACTCGGGTATCTACACACTTGGCCAAGGTGCCACGGAGGCAGATGATGATCCAACCTTTGGATTCCGTTGCGCGCTTTAGTGTGTGGTTGTGAGTTTTGCGTAGAGTGACTCGAACGTATCGACGGTGCGTTGAAATGCGTGTTCTTGTTCTACAATTTGTCGGCTCTTGAGACCGAATCGTTCTTTGAGTCCTGATTCTGTCAGGATGCGCACAGCGTGTTGTGCAAGCGTGTTGTGGTCTCCTCGTTCAAAGAGAAATCCATTTTGTCCGTTGCGACAGAGTTCTTTCAGTGCGGCAACATCGGTGGCGAGGACGGGAAGACCTGAAGCCATCGCTTCCAGGAGTACGATGCTTTGCAGTTCGGCTGGTGAGGCAATGGCGAACAGGTCCATAGCGGTATACAACGCTGCCTTTTCTTCGTCTCCTATAAAGCCTGCAAATGTGACATGTTCTGCGACACCGAGTTTTGTAGCAAGAGCCTTTAGGTGTTCTACGGCGTTTCCAGTTCCGGCCATGACAAAATGAACAGGTGTACGCGTTAGAATATCTGGAAGTGCTTTGAGAATGACGTCGATTCGTTTTTCCCCGTCTGCACGTCCAAGGTAGAGCATGGCAGGAACGTTTGTTGGGATGTGATGTGCTTTGCGAATGCTGCTCGTGTCGAGGTCTGGTCGAAAGCGTGTTGTGTCGATTCCGTTGCTCACGGCTTCGTGTGGGACCGTAAGTCCATTGTCTTCGAGAAGTTGAATTGCCGTTGGGGTCGGAGAGGTGACGTAGTCACAACGATTGTGGAATGCCACATTGCTCTTCCAAATTACCTTGTGAAATGGTCGCTTGATCCAATCTGGTCCTGGAATATTCATGAGCGCGTTCTCTGGCATGAAGTGGTTCGTGGCAAGGAATGGAATCTTGCGTGCGTGCGCTTCGCGTTGTGCGGATCGTCCAATCTTCCAAGCGATGTGTGCATGCACAACGTCGGGAGTGGCGCGATCAAAGACGCGTTTTGCTCCAAGTCGAGACCAGATACTGATGCGGTACTTTGGGTTTGGAAGAAGAATTGAAGAGCGTTCTCTTAAGATGAGTGTGTTGCCATCTTGTTCTTCGTACGGTGAACGTGATGTTCCGGGCGTCCAAATAGCTACCGCATGTCCACGTGCTGCAAGCGCATGTGCGAGCTGGCGTTCAAAGACGGCGCCGCCATCTGCGTTCGGCCAATAGCTCTCGGTGGCGAGGAGAATGTTCATGTGGAAATCCTAGCATTCTTTTGTCTCTGTCGTGGTATTCTTTATTCATGGAACATCAAGACGAACGGATTGTGCATTCTCCTGAAGAGAATTCTACGCTCGGAAAGATTTCTGTTGTTTCGGGGAATGTCATTCGATACGAAAAGACGGAGTATCCGCTTACGAAGCAGTCCATTCTTGAGTTTGATGAAGCGTTGCAGGGCGCAGCAACGGATGTGCCGGAACCTCGATATCTCCTTGTGGATATGAAGCATGGAGAGGTTCCTTCGCTCGATATTCGTCAGCCCCTTGTTGATATTTTGAAACACACTCGATTCGAAGCGGTCGCTTTTTTTGGGGGAAGTACCATGATTCGAGAAGTTGCTGGGTTGATCTTCCAGTTCGCTGAGACTCCTTTAGAATTTTTTGCAACAGAAGAAGAAGCGTTTGCTTGGCTGAACGAGCAGCGAGAGTCACGGTAGAACGAGAAGGGGTTGGTATGGGGTAGACACTGCTGATGTGTGCTACCGTTTTTGTATATGAACATTGGGTTTTTTACAGACACCTATACGCCTTTGGTCGACGGAGTGGTCCGTTCGATTTTGTCGTTCCGAGCTGCGTTAGAAGCTCGGGGACATACGGTGTATGTCTTTGCGCCAGATCCTACCCGTGCCGGAATACAGCGGTATGGAGAAATTAACCCGCCGGATGATCCGCGAATTTTTCGGTTTTCCTCGATTGATTCTGTTTTTCTACCTGGGTATCCGATTGCGCTACCAGTGTCGTTTAAAGCAACGGCCAAGATTCCAAAATTGAAATTGGATATTGTGCACAGTCATTCGCCTGTCACTGTTGGGTTGTTGGCGGATCTTGTCGCGTTTACGGCGAATGTGCCGAAGGTG
>JAGQLO010000001.1 GCA_020429185.1 Candidatus Doudnabacteria bacterium | reverse complement strand
CTATGTAAAGGTGGGCCCTACGCGCGGTGAACGTGTAGGAAAATACAATCGATTGATTGCGATCGAACAATTGTTGGCTCAACCGGGCGCCTGATGTCGAAGCCTGTTGTTCTTGCTGTGCTGGATGGATGGGGAGTTACTCCCCCTGGTTCTGGTAATGCTATTGATCAGGCGAAGACGCCTGTATTTGATTCTCTTGTTGCGAACTATCCGCACGCGAGCTTGAAGTCTTTTGGGGAGTCGGTGGGACTTCCTTGGCAAGAGATGGGAAACTCAGAGGTGGGGCATTTGAACATTGGTGCAGGTCGGATCGTGTATCAGGATCTTGTGAAAATCACGAAGTCTGTAGATGATGGCTCGTTTTTTTCAAATGCGGCGTTTCACAAAGCGGTGATGCATGTGCGCACTAACGATTCTGCGTTGCATATTGTTGGCTGTCTTTCTGAGGGAGGTATTCATGCACACATCGCACACGCGGAAGCATTGCTCGAGCTTGCTGCACGAGAAAAACTGAAAGAAGTGTATGTGCACATGATTTTGGATGGTCGTGATACGCCTCCAGATACGGGAGTTGAATACGTCGCTCGACTTCAGAAGAAAATGAAGAAGTTGAAGGTAGGAAAGCTTGCGACACTTTCTGGGCGGTTTTTTGCCATGGATCGTGACAATCATTGGGATCGTATTGCGCAGGCCTATCATGCAATGGTAGATGCAGAGGGGCCACGTGTGAAAGATCCGAAAAAGGCATTGAAGCAAGCGTATTCGGAGGGCGTGTTCGATGAATCATTTGTACCGTCTGTGATTGAACAGAAGGGTGAGCCAGTTGCCCGAGTTCAAGATGGTGATGCGGTCATTTACAGTAACTATCGAAGTGACCGTGCGAAGCAGCTTACGAAAGCATTTGTACTCCCTGGAATCGATGAAAAAGTAGGGCGAACCGCACTCCTGAAGGACCTGTTGTTCGTGACGATGACAGAGTATGACAACAATCTTCCAGTAGAGATCGCGTTTCCGACAGATCATATTGCCAATTCATTAGGGGAAGTGATTTCGCTGGCAGGCAAGAAGCAGTTCCGTGTAGCAGAGACGGAGAAGTATGCGCACATCACCGTATTCTTCTCTGCTGGTCGTATTGATCCGTTTGAACAAGAACAGCGGCAACTCATTCCTTCTGTTCCAGTGAAAAGTTATGATGAGGCGCCAGAAATGAGTGCTGAAGGGGTAGCAGATGCGCTACTTGAAGCTCTGAAAGTCGGTGAACATGATTTTTATCTCGTGAACTTTGCAAATCCGGATATGGTTGGGCATACGGCGAATGTCGAGGCTGCGATAGAATCAATCGAGTTTCTTGATGGGCAGCTTGGTCGTGTGTGGGAACAGGTTAAGGCGATGGGGGGTGCGCTTCTAGTGACTGCGGATCATGGCAACGCCGAGGTTATGAAGAATCTACGTAGTGGTGAAATTGATAAATCGCACACCTCTAATCCTGTTCCGTTTTTGTTGTGTGAGATTGGTAAGGAGCGCGAGGCAACAGAAGACGAGTTGTTGCTTTGGTTACAGGAGCCTGTTGGCGTGCTTGCCGACGTGGCTCCGACTGTATTGGACATTATGGGACTTCCGATTCCGGAAGAGATGACAGGAACGAGTTTGCGCGATATGCTCTGATCTTCGATTTCGAAGGCTACTGAATTTGTATCTATGGATTCTGATATCAAACGAAAATGGGTCTTGCATCCGCGTGTTGACCCAACGGCGTATCCATTGCAGGAGCATCCGGTCTTTTTGCAAATACTTGCGAACCGAAAGCAGCTCGCGGCTGCAGTGATGCAAGGAGAAACAGCTCACTTCTTTCATCCGGATTACGATACGGATCTTGCTGATCCGCTTCTGATGCCAAATATGGATCGTGCGGTTGATCGTGTGGCAAAGGCCTTAAAGGGGAAGGAGAAGATTGCGTTGTTTTGTGACTACGATGCGGATGGGGTGACTTCTGCAACGGTGCTGACGCACTTCTTGCGTGAATTTGCTCAGGTTGAAGATGTGCCCGTGCACCTGCCTGACCGTGTTACCGAAGGGTATGGATTGAACAAGCCAACGTTAAAGCGGTTTGCAGAGGAGGGGGTAACGCTTGTGATTACGGCCGATCTGGGCGTTTCGAATACTCCTGAGATTGACTACGCCAACGAGCTTGGCGTGGATGTTGTTGTGTTGGATCATCATTTGCCGCCGCCAGATTTGGATCCAAAGTACATTATTGTCGATCCGAAAATTCCAGGACATAGCTATCCGTTTGCGGAGTATTGTGCCGCTGCTATGTCGTTTACGTTTGTACGAGCCATGATTAAGAAGCATCGAGATGTGCTTCCTGGGTATGCTGACGGGCAGGAAAAATGGTTGCTCGATGTTGTGTCTATTGGAACGGTTGCAGACTGTATGCCTCTCGTTGGAGAGAATCGGGTTCTTGTGACGTATGGATTGAAGGTCATTGCCAAGACGAAGCGTATTGGATTGAAGGCAATGATGGAGAAGGCGAATCTCACAAAAGATAAGTTACAGGCTGGAAGTATTGGATTCATTCTCGGGCCGCGTATTAATGCGGCTGGTCGTATTAAGCATGCAAATACTGCGTACGAACTGTTGACGTCTACCGATGAAGAAACGGTTGAGCGGCTTGCAGAGGAGGTTGAAAAGACCAATGCGGAGCGTCGCGACATGACAATAGCGATTTCGGAAGAGGCGATGGAGCAGATTGGGGATCCGGGTGATCAGCGTGTGTTGTTTGCTGCTTCCGACAATTGGTCGCAAGGTGTTGTGGGAATTGTTGCCGGCCGTGTAACAGAACGTTTTGCGCGTCCAACGTTTATTCTTTCGATTCGAGAAGATGGAACGGTAACCGGATCCGCTCGAAGTATTAAGGGCTTCGATGTTGTTGAGGCTATTCGGAGTCAGAAAGAACTTCTTACAACGTTTGGAGGACATAAGATGGCGGCAGGGTGTTCGATGCTCGTTGAGAATTTAGAGAAATTCAAGGAAGGAATTGAGAGATATGCACGAGAACAGTTAAAGGAATCTGATCTGCGGAAAACATTGGAAATTGATATGGAACTTCCACTTTCACATGTTGACTGGGATGTTGTTGATCTTGTCATGAAATTGGAGCCAACGGGTATTGCGAACCCACGTCCCATCTTTTTGTCTCGTGGTGTTGAGGTGGCTGAGATTCGTACTGTTGGGCAGGGAGATGATCACTTGAAGCTACGCCTTCATGCCGAAGCGTGTGATGGTCATGGTCTCTGTGTGGGAGTTCAGCGCGATGCCGAATTGGATCCACATATGCCAGTACAGTGTCGTGCTTCAAGTTGCTTGATGGAGTCGATCGGATTCGGTTTGGGAAATCATGCGGGAGACATTGTGCAGGGAGATAAAGTGGACGTGGTGTACGAGGTGGATGTAAATGAATGGAACGGCACACGCTCTATTCAGTTGAAGATCGTTGATTTGCAGAAAGCAGGTGCACACGTTGAAGAAGAAGTATCAGAGGAGGCTGGTGGATTTGAGTAAGATCTATGAGAACACTCACATTGTTTACAGATGGTGGATCACGTGGAAACCCTGGGCCCGCTGCGCTTGGTGCGGTGTTGTATGACGAAGATGGAGTTGAGGTAGACGGTGTTGGCGAGTATCTCGGTACGGCTACGAACAATGTGGCAGAATACTCTGCGCTTATCCGTGGGTTAGAAATGGCGCGTGAGCAACATGCAGACGAGGTTGCCGTCCACATGGATTCCGAACTCATTGTGAAGCAAATGACCGGGGTGTATCGGGTGAAGCATAAGGATATGAAGCCACTTGCGGCAGCGGTCAAAGAGCTCGAAGGTCAGTTTGAACGTGTAACCTATACGCATGTGCCGCGTGAAGAAAACAAAGAGGCGGATCGTCTTGTGAACGAGGCCTTAGATGCACAGTTGAGTTAGTGTTTTTGCCATATTGACTTTTTCTGTCAAGTGGCTATTCTGCGCAGGTCGGAGTTGATCTTTTTTGAGCGAATGCGAGTGGATGGTCGCGTGCTCGGTTAGGCAACTAAGCGAGCCCGAGGAACGTCCGAACACCCCGTTATGTGAATAGCGGAGCATGATCGTTGGTAACGCCAACCGCACTGCGGCTTCGCAAGAAGTGACAGGAGTGTAGGGCTCGTGCCACAGAGACATATACCGCCGATGGCCGTCGCAAGACGGAACAGGTAAGGCTGAAAAGTGTGAGGTAAGAGCTCACGGATGTGCATGGTGACATGCATGTGGGGTAAACCCGATCTGGTGCAAGATCATATAGGCTGTCACAAGTCGCTCTCGAGTCGAGTTGTGAGCAGCGGGTAGATTGCTCGAGCCTATTGGTAACAATGGGCCTAGATAGATGACCATCTCCATGTCACGTTCGCGTGTTATGTAGACAAAATTCGGCGTACAACTCGCGTTCGCTCAAAGCAGATCATACATCTTCATACACCACTTTTTCTCTCGACGGAGAGGTAAAAAGTCGCTACGCTGTTTTTGTTATGAAGCGTTCAGAATTATTGTTCACTGCGCTTTTGGTGCCGTTGGATTACCTCATGATCCTTCTGGCTGCTGCAGCCGCCTTCGGTCTGCGGTTTTTAGATATCTTTACAGAGGCGCGTCCGGTTGAGTTTGAAACAACGCTTTGGGAGTTTTTGGAGCTTGTTGCTATTGCAGCCCCTGTCGCACTTCTGATTTTTGCCTCATTGGGTTTTTATCAGATTCGCCGCCATCGCAATGTCACGGACGATTTGATCAAGGCGTTTATTGGGATGACGGTGGCTGTGACCGTCTTTATTGTGTACGTTTTCTTTACGCGAGAGCTGTATGAGTCGCGCTTTTTGGTGATTTCAGTGTGGTTGTTAGCAGTTACTTGTATCACGCTTGGACGGTTTTTGCTTCGTCGTATTCGGGTGATGTTCTTTAAGCGTGGTGTCGGGTTGCACCGCGTTGTCATTCTTGGAAATGGGAAGACGGGTGAGCGTTTATCACAGATCTACCAAAAAGCGTCGCTTGGTCACAATGTGGTCGCTGAATACGAAACATTGTCGGAGGGTGTCCTGAAAAAACTCAAGCAGTTCGCGAAGAATCCTGGTATCGATGAGGTGATTGTGACGAATACAACTGCGTTTGATCAGGAATTGTTGCTGCAATTGCACCAGCTTTCAGAAGAACAGAAATGGGAATTTGCGATTGTTCCAGATCTGTTTGGAACTCTTTCAAACTTTGATGTGCACGATGTGGGAGGGATTCCGTTGTTTGAAATTCGGCACACACCTCTTGAGGGGTGGTATCGCATTTTGAAGCGCATTATCGACATTGTGGGAGCACTTCTTTTCCTTGTGCTTTTTTCACCTGTTTTCTTGGTGACGGCGATTTGGGTCAAACTTGATTCGTCTGGCCCTATCTTTTATGGATCGCAGCGTGTGAATAAGACCGGAATGTTTAAGTTGTGGAAATTTCGTTCGATGGTCAAAGACGCCGACAAGCTGAAGGCGAAACTCATGGAGCAAAATGAGCGAACGGGGCCATTATTTAAGATTGAGAATGATCCTCGTGTGACAAGGGTTGGTCGATTCATTCGTGCAACGCGTATCGATGAGCTTCCACAGTTGTGGAATGTCTTGCGTGGAGAAATGAGCTTGGTTGGGCCTCGGCCACATCTTCCAGCAGAGGTGGAGCAGTACGAGGCACACCATAGGCGCGTTCTCGGTATTAATAGTGGAATGACAGGGTTGGCGCAGGTGTCTGGAAGTTCTGACCTCGACTTTGAAGAAGAAGTGCGGTTGGATACGTACTACATGGAAAACTGGTCACTTCGTATGGACCTTAGTATTCTATTTCGAACTCTTCGTGTTGTGTTTGGCCGAAAGTTCGGGTCCTAATCAGCTCTGCTAGAAAACGATTGCTATGCCAAGACAAGTCAAAGTTGCCCTCGTTCACGATTTTCTTACGCAGGTGGGTGGTGCGGAGCGTGTGTTGGAAGTGTTTCATGATCTCTTTCCATCTGCTCCTATCTACACGCTTGTACATGATGAGGAAGGAACGGGCGGGCTTTACAAAGACTGGGACATTCGACAGTCGTTTATTGAACGACTTCCCGGTGGTCCTAAGCGCTATAAGTGGTATCTCAACTTGATGCCTGCAGCGATTGAGCGTTTGGACTTGTCTGAGTATGACCTCGTGATTTCCGACAGCTCTGCGTTTGCAAAGGGTGTCGTGACGAATCCCGACACGTTGCATATCTGTTACTGTCACTCACCAACACGCTACTTGTGGAGTGATACGCATAGCTACACAGAAGATTTGCGTCAGCCAACGGTGGTGAAGCAGTTGCTGCCGATCATTTTGAATCGTTTGCGCGTATGGGATCGACTTGCGGCAGATCGTGTAGATCGATTTATCGCAAATTCCGAAACTGTTCAGAGGCGTATTGAGAAGTTTTATCGTGCAGAAAGTGAAGTCATTTTCCCGCCTGTTGATATTTCTGGATTGAAGCCCGTTCCGGTAGAGGAGGTGAGTGATTACTATTTGCTTGTTTCCCGTTTGCGACCGTACAAGCGTGTTGACCTTGCAATCAAGGCATTCAATTCATTGAGTTTGCCATTGAAGATTGTGGGAATGGGAGAGGAATACGAAAAATTGAAAGCGATGGCGGGTAAGAATATTGAGTTCTTGGGTCCAGTCAATAACGAAGAGCGCAACGAGCTGCTGTCTCACTGTAAGGCATTTATTCATCCGCAAGAGGAAGACTTTGGTATTGCAGCGCTTGAGGCAATGGCTGCTGGTCGCCCTGTGATTGCGTATGGAAAGGGTGGTGCGCGCGAAACAGTTGTCGATGGTCAGACGGGTATTCTGTTCGATGATCAGACGCCTTGGGACTTAGTGGATGTTGTGCGAGACTTTGATTACACAGCATTTGATCCT
Organism: Candidatus Doudnabacteria bacterium; assembly: GCA_020429185.1. Lineage (GTDB taxonomy): Bacteria > Patescibacteriota > JABMPQ01 > JABMPQ01 > JAGQLO01 > JAGQLO01. Next base: position 59,317 of record JAGQLO010000001.1, on the reverse strand, counting down.
GCTGTGATTCGAGCACATGCAGAAAAGTTCTCAACGGAGATCTTTACGAAGAATATTCAGGAATACATTGAACGTGAGTTTTCTGAATTCCGCTCGAAGCATCTCTCTGACGTCTCGTTTATCTAACGACTTTCTATGCAACTTGTAGACACACTTTCCCTTCTTGCGCGTCGTTGGTGGCTGATCCTTGTGTTGGGTATTGCGGTTGCGTTGATTGCCTTGGTGGTACAGCAGTTGCGTCCGGTAAACTACATTGCGGAAACAACGGTGACGGTGACACGTGTGAATCGTGCCGAAAGTTCAGATTTTCAGTACGACAACTTTTACGCTGCACAGGCTACGGAAATTGTTGTGAACAGTTCTTCGCGCTTGTTTGAAACAGGTGACTTCGCATTGGAAGTAGCAGAACGTGCTGGTCGCGATGTTTCCGAGGCTGGCGCGATTGATTTTGCTCGATCATTTAAGGTGAAGCAGCTTGCTCCACACTTGTTGCGTGTTCGGGCGGTTGATCGTGATGAAGCAACTGCGCGTGCGGCGTTGGAAGCTGCAACAGCTGAGCTTGCTGAACGTGTTGCTGCGATGGAGCTTGCAGAGCCGCGAGAAGGTGAAACAGTAGAAGGTCAGCCTGCATTCGAGGCGGTTCCTGGAACAACCTTCTCATACGAGCGAACATATTCTCAGGGTGTTGTGTTGGGTGCCGGATTTGTTGCAGGTCTTTTGCTTGGGCTTGCAGTTGTCGTATTGGAAGCTGCAATGCGTTCCGGTCGGACTCTGGCAAAAACGCGGTCCTAATAGTTGGGCGCATGGCGCCTTCACGAACCATTGGTATTGATGTTCGGCATCTTCTGACACCAGCTCCGTCTGGTGTCGGGTTGTCTACGCGTGCGTTGCTGGACGCTCTGATACAAGAAGCGGATGAGCGGACGACTTCCTTTCGATTGTTTGCAAACGCGGCGGGCGTGTCTGAACCGCTTCCAGAAGCGTGGCGACAGAAACAGAATGTAGAGGTGGTGAATCCTCGCGTTCCAAATCGTTTGTTGAATGCGGGTGTGTTTGCGTTGGGTCGTCCCTATTTAGACACGTTGTTGGATGGCGTTGATGTGGTGTGGAGTCCAAATGTCTTGTTTTTGAATGTGTCGAAGCAGACGAAGTTCGCACTTACGGTGCATGATCTTTCGTTTGTGTTGTTGCCGGAAACGTATTCTCTTCGTCGGCAGTTGTGGCATAAGGCAGTGCGCGCCGTTGAGCTTATGAAGCGAGCTGATGTGTTGCTTGCTGTTTCAGAAACAACCAAGCGTGATTTGATCACAACACTTGAGATTCCAGAAGAACGTATCGCGGTTGTCCCGCACGGTGTTCCGACATTAGCAGCTACAGAAGAGCAGCCCTCTGAATGGAAATGGGATGCCTCTGAGCCATTCTTGCTTTCTGTTTCTACGATTGAACCCCGAAAAAACCTTCTTGCGTTGTTGCAGGCGTATGAGCGTTTAGTTGAGCGAGAGGCGATTCCGCATAAGCTTGTCCTTGCTGGAGGATGGGGATGGAAGTCTTCGGAGCTGCGAGAAGCATTGCGACGTTCGCCAGTGGCAGATCGTGTGTGTGTGACCGGGTATGTCTCTGAAGCGGAAAAAACATGGTTGTTAACGCGTGCCACGCTTGTTGCATTTCCTTCGTTGTATGAAGGATTTGGACTTCCTCCACTAGAGGCATTTCAAGCGCGAACTCCGGTCTTGGCTTCGTCGACGGCTGCCGTTGCTGAGACGGTGGGAGATGCAGGGTTACTTGTGAATCCGTATGATGTGGGTGAACTCACGTTTGGGTTGTCGCAGTTATTACATGATCCGCTGTTACGGGAAGAGTTTGTACGACGGGGTGAAGAACGATTGAATCAGTTTTCTTGGAAGGCGTCTGCGCGACGTGCGCTTCAAGCGTTTTCCGAAATGACACTTACTGAACGCGTATGAAAATTGGCATTGATGCACGGTTTTTAGGACCGGAGGGGACTGGGCTTGGTCGTTACATTGAGCGACTGCTTCACCATCTTCAAGACTTGGAACAGGAGCATGAGGTAGTAGTCTTTTTGCGGCCTGAGAACGAGTCCCTGTTTACGGTACGCAATCCCTTGTTTTCCAAGGCTATTGCAGATGCGCGATGGTACACGGTGAAGGAGCAGTTGCTTATGCCTCGCCTTATCGCGCAGAACAAGATTGATCTCATGCATTTTGGACATTTCAATGTCACACCTCTTTCTGGGCGTCGATTTGTGGTGACGATTCATGATCTGATCAAGTCAGACCATGCAGACCGAAGCGCCTCTACACGTTCTGCGTTGGTCTATAAAACAAAACACATGGCGTACGAGCTCTTGGTGCGTTATGCCGCGATGAATGCGTGTCGTGTGTTAGTGCCAACGAAATTTGTGCGGCAAAAGGTGATTGATGCCTTCGATATGGATCCTGACAATGTGATTGTGACCTATGAAGGAGTTGATGCGTCACAACTTACGCGAGAGGTTTCAGAAGAAGAGCGTCAGCGTGTGTTAGAGAAGTACGGTATTGATCGGCCGTTCTTGTTGTACGTTGGGAATTCCTATCCGTACAAGAATCTTGATTTGATTCTTGATGCATTGCCACAGCTTCCATCTGAATATGTGTTTGTAAATCCCTGTGCGCGCTCGACGTTTTATGATCGTCTGTCTCAAAACGTGAAAGAACGCGGGTTGGAGAATCGTGTGGTGCTACCTGGGTATGTGCCCGATGAAGACCTCGCTGTGCTCTACGCTTCTGCCACGTTGTATGTGTTCCCGTCTCTTTCGGAGGGATTTGGTATTCCTGCGCTTGAGGCGATGGCTTCTGGTCTTCCAGTGGCGGCGGCGAGTGCAAGCTGCCTTCCAGAAGTGTTGGGTGATGCGGCTGCGTTCTTTGATCCGCATGATCCGAAGGCGTTTGCGGATACGGTGAATCAATTGTTGAGTTCTGAGGAACAGCGTGCGGCATTGCGAGTGAAAGGAGTGGAGCGTTTGAAGCGCTATTCGTGGCGCAAGATGGCGGAGCAGACACGTTCTGTGTACACGGATTGCCTCACGTAGCCGGTTTCTTCTCGTATTGGAGATTGCTAGACTGTTCACGTGGATATACGTCCATCACGAGGGCGAGGAGGTTCTGCTTCTTCGCGAATACGCGCTGCAATTGCCTGGATACGCCAGGTTGGTTTTTCGCCTCTTGGAATGGGTGTGTGGACGGTGGGAGCGTTAGCGCTTGTGATGGCGATTGCCGGATTTTCTCAAACGGCGATTGATACAAAAAACACGGTTCTTGCGGATGGAAATGTTGCGGTGTCGTATGTTGCCGAGGCAGCTGAGTCGCTTCAAGAACAAGACTTTGATCAGGCAACGTACAAGTTCAATGCAGCTGCAGAGCGGTTTATTGCGGCGGATCAAGCGGTTGGGAGCTTAAGTCGGGGAGTTGATTCACTCCTTGCCGTTCTCCCTGTTCAGACATCGGTGACTTCCCAGGCGCAGTTACTCGAGGCCGGGGGGAATCTTGCGATTGCGGGGAAGTATCTGTCTCGTGCACTGGAGCCATTTCAATCGGCGCCAGATGTGCTCGAGCCACTCAAGACGGGCGTTGAAACAGAGCGTGAAGAGGGCGTTGCTTTTACGGAGAGTGTTGCGATTGCTGCACAGAACCTTCGTTTTGCTCAGGCAAAATTGGCCGAGGCTTCTACAAACATGGAGCGAGTAGATATCGAAGATCTTCCAGAAGACATTCAGGAAGATGCTCGTGTGCTAAAAGAGACATTGCCTGCTGTTACTGCACTGGTAGATACGGCTGTTACTCAGGCGGATTTCTTGTTGACGTTCTTGGGGCACGATCAGCGTCGTTCGTATCTGGTGATGTTTCAAAATGACCATGAGTTGCGTCCGACGGGGGGATTTATTGGAACGATTGGATTGTTGACGATTGATGAGGGGCGTATTCAGCAGATATTGGTTGAAGGGCCGTATCGGTACGATGGCCAGCTTACGGATGTACGAACAGCTCCTGAACCAATGCGTCTTATCGAGGCTCGCGCCTATGCACGAGATATGAATTGGTTCCTTGATTTTCCCACTTCTGCAGAGCAAGTGGCGCGGTACCTCGACAAGTCTGGCGCGCCTACTGTTGATGGTGTGATTGCGCTGAATGCCTCGATTATGGAGGGCCTGTTGGAAATTACAGGACCTGTTCAGATCGAAGGATACGATACGACCGTGTCGAGCGATACGTTCTACAAAGAAACGCAGCGAGAGGTTGAAATTGATTATGATAAAGAGAAGAATCGCCCAAAGGAATTTGTGGGAGACATGATTCCGGCGATATTGAACACAGCGTTTACTTCTGAGAAAACAGATTGGCCCGCACTTGCTGACTTGATGGCAAGTTCATTGAAAGAGAAAGATGTGATGGTTTGGTTCCATGACGCAGAGTTGCAGCGTGTTGTTGAAGAGCTTGGGTATGACGGAGGTATTCCAGAGACGCGGCGCGATTATTTGGCGGTTGTAGCGGCAAACGTGGGCGGTGGAAAAACGGATGGGGCGATCGAAACGCACGTGACGCACGATGCTGAAATTCAGCAAGATGGGAGTGTAATTGACACCGTTACCATTACACGAACTCACACGGGCGATCCAAAAGATTTTTGGGAAGGAGTGAAAAATGTCTCGTATCTTCGGACGTACGTTCCGTTCGGTTCTGAACTTCTCGATGCAGAAGGATTTGATCCGGAGTTTTGGAATGCGATCTACCCACCAAATCACGATTCGAAACCAGATGAGGTGATCGAGTCAATCGAATCAACAACCCTGATTCATGAGCCAACGAAGACACGTGTACAGCAGGAGACAGGTCGTACTACGTTTGGAAACTGGATGGGTCTCGAAGCGGGTCAAAGTAAGACAGTTACGTTGCGTTATCGTCTTCCCTTTACGGTTCAGCCAGGAGTGGACGGACCTACAGATACGTATGGCATGTACTTTCAGCGACAGCCGGCCGCTCGTAACGTCAGCGTTGAAAGTCGTGTGAGATATCCAACCGCTCGAACGGCTATTTGGCAATATGTCACAGATGGTGAGCTTGTCGGATTTGAGCATTCCCGAACGTATACGTTTGACTGGGAAACCGACAAGACGTATATGATCGTGTTGCAATAGTCTATGTCACTTAAGAGCTTTTTTGTCGATTCGAAAAAGGCAACGTTTCTAACAGGAGCGGTTATTCTTGGAGTCTCTTCTGTGGCCTCACGGTTGCTGGGTCTTGTACGTAATCGTTTGCTTTCGGGTGAGTTTGGTACGGGGTTTGCTTCCGATGCGTATTTCGCTGCATTTCGGCTGCCGGACTTCTTGTTTAACTTGCTGGTGTTAGGCGCGCTTTCGTCCGCGTTTATTCCGGTGTTTGCTGAATATCTGGCGAAGAAAAAACGAGACGAGGCGTTCATGGTGGCTCGTTCGTTGTTTACGGTGATGTTCTTTGTGCTAGCGGTTCTGACGGTTGTGTTGTTTCTGTTCGCAGAGCCTCTTTCGTATCTTGTGGCTGCTGATTGGGTTGGGGAGCAACGTGAACTTTTGGTTCGGTTGATTCGTATTATGCTGCTGTCTCCACTGTTTTTTGGTCTTTCAAACGTCTTGACTGGAATCTTGAATAGTTTTCGCCGGTTTGTCGCAACGGCGGCAGCTCCGGTGATGTACAACGTAGGTATTATTGCTGGTCTTGTGTTCCTTACTCCCACATTGGGAATTGAAGGAGCTGCGTGGGGAGTGGCCTTCGGATCGTTCCTGCATTTGCTGACACAGGTTCCTACGGCGCGGCGACTTGGGTTCTCATTCATGCCGGCCTTTCAGTTCTTTCACGAGGGCGTGAAGAAGATTTTCACGCTGTTGTTGCCGCGTACAATCGGTATGGCCATGACCCAGATCAACCTGCTGATCGTCGCGTTTTTAGCAACGCGCATGGAGGAAGGATCTCTTTCACAGTTTCAGTACGCGACAGATCTTCAGTCGTTTCCTCTTGGTGTATTTGGATTCTCCTTTGCGGTGTCTGCCTTTCCGCTTCTTGCGGAAGCGGCTTCGAAGAATCAAGAGTCAAAATTTCGGAGCGCTTTCTCTCACGCGTTTACACAGATTTTGTTTTGGTTGCTCCCTGCCTCTGCCTTCCTGTTGTTACTTCGGGAGCATCTTGTGCGCTTGGTATTGGGAACGGGAGCCTTTGACTGGCCGGCAACACTTGCAACTGCTTCTGCCTTAGGATTCTTGGGGTTATCGCTTTTTGCGCAAGGTCTGGTGCCGCTATTGGCGCGCACGTTTTACGCACTCCAAGATACTCGTACACCTGTGATGGTTTCTATTCTTTCGCTTGTGTTGAATATTGGATTGTCGTTTGTGTTTGCCCCTGTGCTTGGTGTGGTTGGTCTTGCACTGGCGTTTACGCTTGGCACTCTTGTGAATCTCGTTGTGTTACTTGTTTGGCTACGTGTACGAGTTGGTGATTTAGATGACGCGCGACTTCTTCGTAATACATTGATCATTGTTGCCGCAACGGTTGTAGCAGGAATTGCTGGGTTTGGTGCGATTCGACTCACAGATCCACTTCTTGATACAACGCGCTATCTTGGGTTGGCACTTCAGGCGTTTGCCGCACTTGGTGTGGGAGCTCTTGTCTATTTGTCGATCAATCGACTCTTTAAGCTTGAAGAGCTTTCTGGAATGTTTGCGGCGGCTCGTGCACGGTTTCGATTCAAGCGTTCGTAACGTGTATTGAGTTACTGGAAACAAACACACCCCAGATGGGGGTGTGTTTGTTTCTTCGAGGAATGTTAGAGAAAGTAGCGTGCGCAGGTTCCGCCACCACTTGTTCCCTCTAGGAACGTTTCATCTCCACATACTTTACGGAAGTAGGGAGTTGCCCATTCGTATATTGTGTCATTTGGTCCTCGTAGACCTCCGTGAAATAGCACGTCGCCGGGAGCATTGATGATGTAAGGATCATTTCTCCAGACAATGATACCTTCACTGCTCAATTCGTTGTAAGCGATCACTTCATCATCGAGTGATGCATCTGTTCCAACTTGAATGACGGTGAGAGTACTTCCCGCAGCTGGCATGTTTGCGTTGAGTTCGAAGCTGTCGCCGTCTGAGTCTCGGAGTGTAAAGTCTTCTCCGCTGTGGTTGAGAGAGCCGTGGTTTACAATTGTGTACGTGTTGATGCTTTGGGTCCCTCCTACACCGTCTCGGTTGTGACTTTCAAGGGTGACGTCTGGCTGAATAAGTTTGATGTTTGCTGTTGTGGCCCCAACACCGCGTTCTCGCATGATGCGGAAGGCGTCATCTGGTCGTCCGAGGTAGTAGCGTTGACCGTTTGAAGGGTCGACGTACCAGGCCTCTCCATTGGCTTCTACCTGAAGAAGTATTTTTCCTTTTACGCTTTCTACGAATGCTGCATTTTCTTCAAGGACGGGACTGCCTTCTCCGGGAATGCGTTCCAGATTTGCGTTTGTGATTCCCGTTCCGAGGTCACGCATGATTGCGAATGCGTCCTCGCGGCGAGAGAGATAGTAGCGGAGATAGTCATCTGGATTGACGTACCAGGCTTCCCCATTGTCTTCTACTTGTAGGAAGATTTTTCCTGCGTGTTGTACGGCAAAATCCGAAGTCGCTTCTGCGGACACGCTCCAGTTGAAGCAGAATAGCAAGGCCGCTGCTATCGGGATTCCGGTGAGTAATATCTTGCTTCGTTTCATAGAGTACGTATGAATAGTGGTGCCGGAAGTATAGACCTCTTGCTGAACTTCTAAAAATCAGTAACACTGCTCGTGTCATCTTCTATGGAACACATTCGAAATTTCTGTATTATTGCCCATATTGATCACGGAAAGTCCACATTGGCGGACCGTCTTTTGGAATTGACGGGAACGGTTGAAAAGCGGGAGATGCAGGCACAGCTATTAGACCAGATGGACTTAGAGCGTGAGAAGGGGATCACGATCAAAATGCAGCCGGTGACCATGAGCTACACGCAGAACGAGAAGGAGTATCAGTTGAACTTGATCGATACTCCTGGGCACGTTGACTTTGGATACGAAGTGTCCCGATCGCTTGCTGCGTGTGAAGGGGCGTTGTTGGTTGTTGATGCTACGCAGGGCGTGCAGGCACAGACACTTGCAAACTTGTATTTAGCTATTGAAGCTGGACTCGAGATTGTACCTGTACTCAATAAAATTGACTTGCCGAGCGCCGATGTACCACGAATCTCTAAAGAAATCACTGACTTAATTGGTTCTGATCCAAGCGAGATTTTGGCTATTTCTGCTAAAACAGGAGAGGGAGTACCTGAAGTACTTGAGGCGATTGTTGATCGTGTTCCTGCGCCTGTAGCTCCTACAACAATTGAAACACAAGCGTTGGTGTTTGATTCTGTATACGACGATTATCAGGGTGTAGTTGCAAATATTCGACTGTTTTCTGGTGAATTAAAACGAGGAGCGGAAGCGCGTTTTTTGGCGACGAGAAAAGAGATTGACGTGTTAGAAGTTGGTGTGTTCAGGCCAAAACGTGAGAAACGTGATGTGCTGAAGGCGGGTGAGGTGGGATATGTTGTTACAGGACTGAAGGATGTGCGTGATTCTCGTGTGGGAGATACGCTTGCGTCTTCTGCTGATGTAGAGCGACTTCCTGGGTATAAACCTGTTTTACCAATGGTGTTTGCTTCGCTCTATCCCACGGATGCAGATGAATATTTTGATCTTCGTGATGCTTTGGGAAAGTTGCAGTTGAATGACGCAGCTCTCTCGTTCGAACCTGAGTCTTCTCCAGCTCTTGGACGTGGATTTCGTTGCGGGTTTTTGGGCATGTTGCACTTAGAGATTATTACCGAGCGTCTTGATCGAGAGTTTGATTTGGAATTGATTCTGACAACGCCAAGTGTGTCGTATCTTGTTGGTCTAACGGGTGGTGAAGAACTTCGTATTTATAATGCGGAGCAGCTCCCCGATCGTTCGCAGGTGAATTGGATTCGGGAGCCGTGGATGAAGGCAGAGGTGGTGTTGCCAAGCCAGTATGTGGGGCAGGTGATGGAGCTCATGAATCAGTATCGTGGTTCGTATGTGAATACGGAATATCTACATGAAACGCGCGCGATCGTGCACTTCGAAATTCCGTTAGCATCGCTGATTACGGACTTCTTTGATCGTCTCAAAAGTGTGACGCAGGGATATGGTTCGCTGAACTACGAGTTTAAGGAAGAACGGGATGGTGACTTGGTGAAGCTCGATATTCTTGTGGCGGGCGAACGTGTATCTGCATTTTCACGTTTGGTTCCGCGAGACGAGGCGCATGCGGAGGGTCGTCGAGTGGTCACCAAGTTGAAAGATGTGATTCCAAAGCAAAGTTTTGCCGTTCCTCTGCAGGCGGCTATTGGTGGGAAGGTGATCGCGCGAGAAACGATCAAAGCTTTACGTAAAGACGTGACGGCAAAGCTATATGGTGGTGACGTTACGCGAAAGCGTAAGTTGTTGGAAAAGCAGAAGAAGGGAAAGAAGCGTATGGCTCAGGCGGGAAAAGTGCAGATTCCTCAGGAGGCTTTTTTGGCAGTGTTGAAGCGAGAAGAATAGGAGTTTCTACTGACAGCCGCTTTGTGCGACTCTTTCTTTTTGCTTCTTGTGCACTTCGAGCTTCGTTGTGCATCCTGTATACTCTGGTGCATGGATCTGCGGTTTACACAAAACAACAGGTCGGGTTCGCGTTCTCGCTCTTCTCGGAAGAGTGCTCTTTCGCGTTCCTCGAAGAAACGGGTTCGTTTTGGCGGGAAGTCGTCTGGAAGTCCTGTAAAGATCAAGGGGTTTTCATTCTCGAGTTCGAAACCTAAAGCACCGACACGTGCCGCAAAAGTAGTGGATCTTCGTAAGGTGGTGCGCAATGGGGCACCTGCGAGTGCTCGTCGGGTGATACCTAAGCGTCGGCCCGGGCAGGGTGTATTGCGCTCCGCTGGGCGTTCTCAGTCTTCACGGCGCGCAGCGCGATCTTCTGGAAAATCACGTTTTTCGTTGGCCTCTCTGCCGTCTTTGAAACTTCGAGCAGGAGCCTTGAGTGCACTTCTTGTGATTCTCGTGGGCGGGTTAAGTTATGGACTGTTCTTCTCCTCTTTTTTTCGTGTAGAACGAGTTGTGTTGCGGGGGCAGCATCGTATGAGCCAGGCAGAATTGAGGCTTGCTACCGCTCCGTTACTTGAACGAACGGTGCTTGGCGTGCCACTTAATAACATGTTTTTGCTTTCAGATACTGCGCTGGAAGAGGCAGTGCGCGAGGCGAATCCTCGTGTGTCCGATGTGGTTATTACGCGTAAGTATCCGAATGTGATTGCGTTTGATGTTGCTGAACGCAACATTGCTGCCGTATGGGTGTCTGGTGATCAGATTGTCTTTTTAGATGCGCAAGGGCGCGTGTGTTGTGACGCTTCGGTAGATGCGTTGCTTGAAGAGCAGGTGCCTCAGCTTATTGATTTGTCAGTTCGTCGTGTTGCGGTGGGAGATGAGGCAACGCTTCCGCGTCATTTGAACTACGCGAATCAGCTTCAGGATCTATTTGATCGAACGTTGCCGATGCAGATTGCCCGGTTCGAACTTCCTTCTGCAAAAGGGCCAGAGATTCATGTCATTACAGCCGAGGGAGTGAAGCTTCTCTTTTCGCTCGAACTCCCGGCAGAACAGCAAGTGAAGATTTTTGAAACGGTATTCCGAGAGGAAATACAGGATCAATACGAATCGTTGCAGTATGTTGACTTACGCGTGGATGGATACGCGTACTATCAGTAGACTTGCAAAACGTATAAAACGGGTCATTACAGGCTGTCCAAATGAGTTATTCTTTGGTTATACTAGCTCTATATGGCGTCCCCGATACTGACGTTGCTTTTAGATAAGACCTACTGGACAGCCCGTTCGGTGATTTCACTTACGCTCATGAGTGTGTTGTGCAATCTGGCTGGATGGGTATGGGTAGTGTTTGTGATACAGCCAACGAGCGAACGGACGCTCTTACATTACACCGTTCAGGGTGGTGTGGATGTAATTGGTCCTGGAACGCAAGCCTATTTTGTTCCGGTGATAGCATTGGCGCTGCTGATTGTAAATACGTTACTTGGGTCTTTGTTATTTAAGCGAGAGAAGTTCTTGGCGCACTTTTTGCTTGGAACGGCCTTGTTCTTGCAAGCGCTCTTTTTCGTTGGAGCGGTGACAATTAGTCTCGCGGCGAGCTAGTGAGGATTTATGAGACACGAGCATTACGCACACACTGCTGGTCAACGACGCTTTGCTCGTGCACTCGAGTTTCTTCCTGGAACACTTTCGTGGTCGATTTTGCTAGGGTCGGTTGTGTTGTCGTTTTTTGTTCCCGTGTGGGTAGCGGTGTTTATCATTTTGTTCGATCTGTACTGGTTGTTGAAGGTCGTGTATCACATCGTGTACTTGGTGACATCGTTCCGTCGATTGAAGGAAAATGTGTCGAAGGATTGGCTTGGACGCGTTCTCGATCACGCGAAGTTTCCTTCGATTCGACATCTCGTCGTTATTCCCACCTACACAGAAGGTGTGAATGTGCTGCGCTCTGCATTAGATTCTATTGCGAACTCGGATTATCCAAATGAGAAGTTCTTCGTTGTACTTGCGTTTGAAGAGCGTGTAGGACGGGAAGAAGCGCAGGCACGTGCAGATCAAATGCGTGCAGAGTTTGGAGATGTATTTGGAGAATTTCTCACAACATTTCACCCGGATGACATTGAAGGTGAAATTGCTGGGAAAGGCTCGAACCAGGCATGGGCGGCTCAACAGGCAGTGCGGCGTATTGAGGAGCTTGGATGGAACATTGATGATGTGATTGTGTCGGTGTTCGATTCCGATACGGTGGCACATCCGAAGTATTTTGCCTTGTTAACAGAGCGCTACCTGCATCACCCTGAGCCTCACCGTGTGAGCTATCAGCCTATTCCCATGTTCTTTAACAACTTGTGGGATGCGCCTGCACTCATGCGTGTGATTGCGATGTCACACACATTTTGGATGATGATGGAGCAGGGGCGGCCTGAACGACTTGTAACGTTCTCCTCGCACAGCATGTCTTTGCGTGCACTTTTGGATATTGATTATTGGAGCACCAACGTTGTATCCGAAGACTCGCGTGTCTTTTGGCAGGCATTTTTGCGCTACGACGGAAACTACGCTGTAGAGCCATTGTTCTTGCCGATCTATATGGACACGGTGTTGGCAGACACGTATGTAGGAAGCATTGTGAATCAGTACAAACAGCAGCGTCGATGGGCATATGGAATCGAAAACATTCCATTTGTATTCATGGGCTTTTTGCGAAATAAGCGTATTCCATTCTTGAAGAAGCTCCTGTATGGGTCGCGTCTTCTTGAGGGATTTGTTTCTTGGGCGACCTACGCCATTATGATTTTTGCGTTGGGTTGGTTGCCGCTTCTGCTTGGTGGAGATGAGTTTACGCGAACATACTTGGCAGCAAGTTTGCCGTTTGTGACTCAGATATTGATGACCCTTTCGATGGTCGGTGCGTTTGTGGCAGCAACGTTGTCGATGTTGTTGTTGCCCGCACGTCCTGCAAAACACGGACAGCATAAGTTTGCCTTTATGCTGCTGCAGTGGTTTTTGCTTCCAGTGACGACGATTTTGTTGGGATCATTGCCAGCACTTGATACACAAACGCGTGTTATTTTTAAGCGCTATCTTGGGTTCTGGGTGACGCCGAAGGCTCGAAAGGACGAAGTTGTTCAGGGACGAACTCTTACCTAGGAAATTCATTGCATGACGACCTTCCTCGCAACTCAGGTGTGGTGGGTAACACTCGCAGTGATTGCGGGATCGTTTGTGTGTACGTGGGTGCTCATTCGTATTGCACATAAAACAAATGTGCTAGATCATCCGCACGGATCGGAGGGTGGTCGAAAGCAGCACAAGGCTCCGACACCACTTATGGGCGGCGTGGCCATTTATAGTGCATTTGCGATTGTATTGTTACTTGCTGTCGAGTTTCTTCCTGAGTTTACAAGTGGGTATTTGCTGCCAAAGCATGTGTACGGATTCTTGCTTGGTGGGTTCGTACTTGTTGTAGGGGGAGTGATTGATGATATTTGGGATCTTTCTCCGCGATTGCAGATTCTCTTTCCAGTCGCGGCTGCGCTTTCGGTCGTTGCATCGGGGATTGGGATCGACTTTTTGACGAACCCGTTTGGAACAGGAATAGATCTTACTTTTTTGAAGCTACACCTCTTTTCTCTTGAAGGGCGCCCCTATTTTTTTGTTGTGTTTGCCGATCTATTCGCATTCTTGTGGATCCTTGGGTCTATTTACGCGACCAAGTTTTTAGATGGGGTTGATGGACTCGTGTCTGGGTTAACGGTGATTGCTGGTGTTGTCTTCTTTGGATTGTCCGTCTGGATCGATGCAGGACAACCAGAGACAGCCTTTATTGCTCTTATGTTGGCGGCAGCTACGCTTGGATTCTTGGTTTGGAACTTGCCTCTTCCTCGTGCGCGTATTTTTTTGGGCGAAGGTGGAAGTACGTTGCTTGGCTTCTTGTTGGCTGTGCTAGCTATTCTTTCTGGAGCGAAATTAGCGACTGCCTTGTTGTTGTTGGGATTGCCTCTTGTGGATCTCATCTTAGTGATTGGAAGGCGTCTTCTCGCAAAGAAGTCTCCGTTTCAGGGGGATCGTCGTCATACGCACTTTCAACTTCTTGCGCTGTTTCGTGGTTCTATTTGGCGAACCCTGCTCACACTTTGGGGATTTGTGCTGGTATTCGGTGTCGCGGCGTTATTGTTTGAAGGTCGTGCAAAAGGCGTCGCTCTGATTTTGGCGCTGTTTGTGGCGGTGTTGTTGGGTATTTTTGTGGTGTCGCGCTCGCGCACATGACAGAGCGTTCTTCGGGAACACGTTTGTTGGTAGTAGCGCTCTTTCTGTTTCTTGTGATTGAGGTTGCTGTTGGTGTGTATGTTGTGCGCCCTCTTCTGGACGAGCGAGTTACGTCTGAGACGGGGGAGCGGGAATTACTTTCTTCTGATGGTGGTTCTGATCAGACACTTTTACTTCGTGTTGGCGGCGAGTCTTATCGTGTTTCACTTGCTGTTACGCCGGAGGCTCAGACGCGGGGGCTTATGGATTCTGATGTTCCTTCGCCCGGAGAGGGAATGCTGTTCTTATATCCGGATGCGCCGCAAACCCGAATCTTTTGGATGAAGCATGTGGAGTTTCCGCTAGACCTTGTCTGGATACGTGATGGAAAGGTTGTTGGAGTCACGGAGGCTCCTGCTGATAATCCTTTGCTTTCTGATGATCAAAAGCCGCGTTATTTGTCTCCAGAATCTGTTGATTCGGTGCTAGAAGTGGCTGCAATGTCAGGAATTCAGGCTGGAGATAGGGTCATTTTAGAGTGATTTTTACCCTGCCTAAGGTAAAAATTGCACCTGCTTCTTTTTGGCGCAAAGATCGTTGACAAATATCAACTTTGTGATAAACTATTTCCGATGTGCCCAGTGTCTATGTATGGGCAATGGGCGGCCCGGTCTTGACCAATGTGTCACATCGTGCTGAATTCTAGTTAATTTGATGCGTATCTAGATTGATTGCTGTATCCGTATGATGTCTTCTCCTACACATTCTGCCGCCCCAGAGGCTGGCACGAACGCCGCTGCTGCGGCGGAGTTTGGTATGGATATGCACAACATGGTGCATGAGTATATTAAGGACTTGAATCCTCGTACCAAAGAAATTGTGGTGAAGCGTTTTGGATTGGATGGCAAAAAGCCACGTACGCTTGAGCAAATTGGAAGGTCGTACGGCATTACGCGTGAACGCGTACGTCAGATTCAGGCGGGAGCTATGAAGGATTTCCGACAGTCGGAGGATCTTTCTGTTTTGTCTCCTATTGAGAGTATTCTCGAGAATATTATTGTGGAGCGTGGAAATATCATGCGTCACGATCATGTGCTTGATGTGTTCGCTGACCGGACTCCTGGTGAGGTAAATCCTTACGTTGTGGAGTTCGTGCTTGAGCTGTCGAATCGATTCACACATCACCCAGAAACTGAATTGACACATCGTGCATGGGCAACGGAGCAGGGTGATCTTGATGTGCCAACACAGGTGATTAACGCCTTTATTACGTCACTTCAGGATTCTGGTGAGCCATTGCCGCACGATGCAACTGTGAAGTGTGTTCTGGACCATGATGAAGCGGAGACCTACTGTCATGTGGTGACCGACGGTGAGATTGTGGCTTCGTATCTTGCGATTTCGAAGAAGGTGCGTCAGAACCCGTTTGGAGAATGGGGCCTTACCGAGTGGACTGAAATTTCCCCGAAGGGTGTAAAGGACAAGGCCTACGTTATTTTGAAGAAGGCCGGAGATCCATTGCACTTCACCGACATTACAGAGCGTATTAACGCTTCTGGTTTGGCAAAGCGACCTGCTATTCCTCAGACGGTTCACAACGAATTGATCAAAGATGAGCGATTTGTGTTGGTGGGTCGTGGTATCTATGCGTTACGTGAATGGGGATATGAGCCTGGAACCGTTGCAGATGTTGCTGCGCGCGTGTTGAAGAATGCTGGAGGAACGCTTTCACGAGATGAAATTGTAGACGAAGTGTTGAAGCAGCGAATGGTGAAAAAGAACACTGTTCTGCTAGCCCTTCAGGACAAGGACCGTTTTAAAAAGCACAAGGACGGAATGTTCGAGCTGCTCAATAACAACTAGCATGCAACATGAGCGGCTTCTGCCGCTCATATTGTCTGAAGGGAGCGAATGCGATTTGAGCCCACAGACATAAAAAAGACTGATATACTGCGTCAGTCCAACACACAAGACACATGAACTTCGAAGTCGGACCATACACAATCGATCTTGGATTAGAGGGGCTCGGTTCTCAGCTGGGCCAGAGTGCCGCTGGTTCTTATTTAGATTTCTTTGAGATCTATGGTTTTTTGTTGCGTTCGCTGTGGCCTCTTTGGATCGCTATTGCGCTTGTGTTGCTTTACATCGTGTTTTTCATGTATCAGCAGAATAAATTTGCTGCGAGCATTGAAAAGGATTTGATCGCGATTACTGTTCCGCCTGAGAATGATAAAACGCCAAAGGCGATGGAACAGGTGATGACAGCGCTTTGGACGAATGAGTCTGGTCCAAACTTCGTTGAGAAGTGGTTTCAGGGTGAGTTTCAGTTGAGTTGGTCGTTTGAGATTGTTGGTATCAATGGCTTTGTTCGTTTTCTGATTCGAACTCCGAAGAAGATTCGCCCAACATTTGATGCGCATATTTACGCGCAGTATCCCGATGCAGAAATTCAAGAAGTGGAAGATTATACGTTGTTTGCTCCAAAGAAATTTCCGGACGAAACGTGGAAGGTGTACGGGGCTGATATTACCTTTACGAAGCCCGACGCGTATCCGATTCGAACGTACGCACACTTCGAAAACCGTCTTGGTGAAGCTGAATACAATTACATTGATCCTATTGGAGCGTTTGTTGAAACATTGGGTGCTCTTGGAGAAGGCGAACAGATTTGGTTTCAAATCATTGTGGCCCCTGACCCAAGTGGAAAGATGCGCAAAGAAGGGTTGGCGCTTGTAGATGAGATGATGAAGCGTAGTAAGGCAAAGTATGACGATATTGTGGGTCGTTTTCTCACTGGTGCTTTGCACACGGGTGTAGATACGTTGGGCGCAATGGCTGGCGCTCCTCTTCCTGAGGGTGGAGACAGTGCAGATGATGGTGATGATCTTCCTATGCTTTCTCCTGGTGAGCGGGAAGTGTTGAAAGCTGTTGAAGAGAATATTGGAAAGCTGGCCTACGTTGTAAAAATGCGGGGTGTGTATATTGCAAAGCATGAAGTGTTTCAAAAAGTGAATTTTGGAAATGCGGTAGGTGGATTGATGTTGGTGAATACCGAGCATTTGAATGGATTGAAGCTTGATCGAAAAACGAAGGCAAAGCGTGATTACGCAAAATGGAAAATTCCTCGTTTACAGCAAAAGCTGGTGACGAATTATCGCTATCGGGACATGGGAGCGGGTTCGAATCCTGTTCGAATGAGTACTGATGAGTTAGCAACGCTCTTTCATTTTCCGTACCGTACGACGACGGCGCCATCCCTGGAACGTTCCGCAACGCGCTCGGCGCAGCCTCCTCAGGATCTTCCGATCGAACGTTAATCTATTTGCTAGTCTAGAGTCATGCCAGACGCACAAGACACAGATTTGACCGTCTTCGGACAAACAAACTTCCGTAATGCCGCGAAGCGGTTTGGCATCATGCGAGATGATCGTCGGCGTCACATGTATGTGATTGGTAAGACGGGAATGGGGAAGTCGACGTTGTTGCAGAATATGGTGGTGTCAGACATGAACGCTGGCAATGGCCTCTGTCTCGTAGATCCACACGGTGATTTTGCCGAATTGATGTTGGATTATGTGCCATCGCATCGCGTGAACGACGTCGTGTATTTTGATCCGGCTGATCTTGATTTTCCGATCGCATTCAATGTGATGGAGGCGGTTGATCCTCGGTATCGACACCTTGTGTCAGCTGGGTTGGTGGGGGTGTTTAAGAAGATTTGGGCAGATTCCTGGGGTCCTCGTCTGGAGTATTTGTTGCGAAATGCCATCTTGGCACTTTTGGAGTATCCAGGTTCTACATTGCTGGGCATTTTGCGAATCTTTTCCGACGATGATTTTCGCGAAGAGGTGCTTACAAAAGTGAAAGATCCTGTTGTTCGCTCATTTTGGGTGAATGAGTATGCGAAGTACACCGATAAATTGAAGGCGGAAGCGATTTCTCCTATTCAGAACAAGGTCGGTCAGTTCCTTTCGATTTCATTGATTCGCAATATTGTGGGACAGCCGCAGTCCACGTTAGACATGCGGAATCTCATGGACAACAACAAAATTGTGTTGTTGAACCTTGCAAAGGGTCGTATTGGTGAGGACGCATCTGCACTGTTTGGTGCCATGGTGATCACCAAGATTCAGTTGGCAGCCATGTCTCGATCTGACATTCCCGAAGAGGAACGAAAGGACTTCTATTTGTATGTTGACGAGTTTCAGAACTTTGCCACGGAATCATTTGCAGACATTCTGTCGGAAGCGAGAAAGTATCGCCTGTGCTTGATCATGGCACACCAGTATATTGCGCAGCTTGAAGAGCCTGTGCG
Source organism: Candidatus Doudnabacteria bacterium (assembly GCA_020429185.1). Lineage (GTDB taxonomy): Bacteria > Patescibacteriota > JABMPQ01 > JABMPQ01 > JAGQLO01 > JAGQLO01. The sequence goes on along the minus strand of JAGQLO010000001.1, from coordinate 41,070 downwards.
TGATGCGGTGTTTGGAAACGTCGGAACGTTGGTAGCTTTTCGTGTTGGCGCAGCCGATGCGGAGTTTATGGTGAAGGAATTCGAGCCAATCTTCACAGAAAATGATCTTGTGAACCTTCCGAAATTTGAAGTGATGTTGAAACTAATGATTCGTGGAGTTGCTTCTTCTGCGTTCTCAGCCGCCACCCTTCCTCCTGAGTGGGACCCTCAAGGAAACCGAGAGACGATCATGCGTGTTTCGCGTGAGCGATACGGATCGAATCGTGAATTGGTAGAAGATCGTATTGCGCGATGGAGTGGATTTGATGACGAGAGTGGCTCTCCTGCACGTCGCGAATCTGGAGGTTCAGGCGGACGTCATTCAGGGGGCGGCAATAAAGGCAGTCGTGGCGGAGGCAGTTCTTCAGGTGGTGGCGACCGTGGTGGACGTCCTTCAGGAGATCGCGGTGGTTCTGGTGGTGGAAAAGGTGGGAGTGGGCAGTCGCGTCGTTCTCCCGAAAAAAATCGTAACGCAGCCAAGAACAATCTGACTGGAATGGCTGAGAAGATTCAAAAGAAAAAGAATGAACGAAAAGATGGTGGAACTAGTTCAACCGCACAACCCTTTAAGAAGGCGTTCGCTGAAGCATTGAAGGATGGTGGAAAAGGCTCCTCTGATTCGTCTTCTGAAGATCGCTCTCGCAACAAAGGGAAGGGGGGCAAGAAGGATGGAGATTCCCAGAATCAATCTTCTCGTTCGGGTTCTGTTCCGGCTCCAAAAACGGTTCAGCAGGATGATTCCTCTTTTGTCCCTGATCCATTTCAGAATTCTTCTGGTGGTGCCAGCGACCTGGATTTGTAACAGTGTCTTAAAGGAGTGGGATTGACTTTCCCCTCCTTTTTGCTTTGGTAGTTCTACGAACCTTGGATTATTGAGGAGGGGGAATCCCTTGGAAGATTTGTCCGTGTTGCTCGTGTTGCCCGAGGTGGTGCACGGGAGCGAAGCTCTCCGTGTGACCGTCAAGAAGCTGGTCGAGGCGTTTCCGGATCGCCCGCTCACGCTATTTTGGATGAGTGCACGCGATGCCTGGGGCGATCGGTTTCCGGCCGTCCTTGCAACGCTTGGATCGTGTGCTGAGCAGGTGACTGTGCAGCGGTTCAAGCAGTTCGGTCGCGGCGCACACCTGTTTTCTCAGGCGGTGTTTCTGGTGGGGGATGTGGTGCGTCCTGGCGAGGAGTTGGAGCGACCTGGTGGCGTGAACATCTACACGGTGAGACACGTGCTGGACTTCGTTCGTTCCGGTCCGCAGCTTCGTCTCGTCGTCGGTGCTGGGTTGCACCCCGATGTGCAGCGAGAGTTGCGTGCGTCGCTTCCTTCCGTGGGTGGTAGTGATCTCGATCATGTATTGCACTGCCAGATGCCCGCGATCTTGACCGAGCTGACCGAACCGCTCAAGCGGTTGGCCGCGCGCATGTCCTGACCTTGTGTCAGGCTTTTTCTTTTGTGGATAATCGGTGTTGACCATAGGTGAACGATCGTTTACCTTTGAAATGTACGAGGAATTACTAACGACGGATGAGTCACATGTCAGACCTCACGCCAAAACAACGCCATCTCCTCGAGTTCATTATCGAAGAGATTCGCGAACGACGTGTTCCGCCCACGTTTTCGCAAATGGCAACTGCTATCGGAGTTTCTTCTAAGAATTCTGTGGCAAAGTTGTTGCGACGTTTGGAAGAAGGTGGCTACATCCGTCGTGACTCCTCTGCACGTGGTATTGAGGTATTGAATACGCTCGGCGAGTCACTTTCGAGCGACACAGTATCAGTGCCACTTGTTGGTGATGTTGTTGCCGGAACTCCTGTTCTCGCTGATGAAAATATTGAAGACAACATTACATTGCCTGCAGATCTTGTTGGAGGATTTCAAGATACATTTCTGTTGCGAGTCCGTGGAGAGAGTATGCGTGACGCGGGCATTCTCGAAGATGATCGTGTGTTGGTTCGCCAGGGAGTGCAACCTTCTCATGGGGACATTGTGGTGGCTCTGCTCGATGATGGTGAGACCACAGTGAAACGCTTCATGATGAAAGATGGCGTTGCTTATCTCAAAGCGGAAAATCCTGATTACCCAGATATTTACCCTGACTCCGAATGGACTATTCAAGGAAAGGTTGTAGCGGTGACACGCGCCTATGACTAGGTAGGTAACTCTTCTTCCTCAATTGATACGCCCCGGCACTGAGTGGCTCCATCCATCCCACTAATCCCACGATGTATGAGCTATCTCGAACAAAAAAAGATTCACGCCATCTCCTCTCTGAATGACATCTGTTATTACATGCATGCAGATGATGGAGGATGTACAGATCGATGTCCTGTGCGTGGGTTAACTCGTCAGATTCATTCCCTTCATGGAATTCAAATTCGAGTTAACGACCGGCTCGAAAAGATTGTTCTACAATAAGTGATCTCTCTTTGCTTCATTCATTACTCTTTATGCACGCAAAAATCGATTCTCCGGTATCTGTTTCCGCTCTCTTTAATGGAGATAAAGTTCGTCCTCAGGTGTTTAAGTGGGAAGGTCGTACGTATCCCGTCAATAAAGTAAATCTTGTTTATCAGGAACGTCAGGGACGTGATCGGGTGTATCACTTTGCCGCCTCGAACGAAGAAGCATTTTTCAAGCTTTCGTTTGATACGGGATCTCTCGCCTGGAAGTTGGTTGATCTGTACGTTGAGTAAGTGAGATCGATCTTCGTGGATTACGCTTGACCCTGTCGGGGGTCGGCGGGAGGCGCTCATGCCGGGGCGTTTCCCGCTGTTCTCCGACAATTATGTCCTGTATGTGCATGTTGTTCGCACAATCCTTTGAAGGAGGAGTATACTGCTTATGTTTTGTTTGTCGCTTCACTTCTTTGTATGAAACAAACAGCTTCTTCCGGTGGGAAGGGTCGTACGATGGTTTCCCGATTCTGGCTTGTTGCTCTCAGGGTCTCCCTTGGATGGGTATTGCTTTACGCTGGTCTCGACAAGCTTTTTACCGAAGGTGGTTGGTCTGCAACAGGATATCTTTCGCATCTCGAAGGGCCCTTCGCCTCCTGGTTCTCTTGGATGGCCGGAAATGCGGCGGTCGATTGGTTGAATATGTTAGGACTTACTCTTGTTGGGCTGGCATTAGTTTTTGGATTCTTTACGCGCTTTTCAGCATTTTGGGGATTTGTGTTGATGCTCTTTTACTACCTTTCAGGGTATCCATTCGAGCACTCCTTCTTGATCGACGAACACGTGGTGTACATGCTCGTATTTGCATTGTTTATGGCTGGTGGGGCTGGTTCAGTGTGCGGTCTCGACAAGTTATTGATTTCCTCGGCTTGGGCCAAGGACAAACGTTGGATTCAGTTGTTAGCTGGATAACTCGACATTTCTGTTTCAAAGGCAGAGGTCAGATGACCTCTGCCTTTTGTTTGTGGGAGGTATGTCGTTCGGTCTAGATCAACACACCAACACCTCTGGTTCTCGACAGATTCTTCATGTCGACATGAATTCGTATTTTGCCACGCTTGAGCAGCAGGCGAATCCGCGACTGCGCGGAGTGCCTATTGCCATCGGTGGAAAAGGACATGGAGGTGTTGTGGTTACTGCCTCTGTTGAAGCGAAACAATTAGGGGTTAAGGTTCCTAGTCCTTCGCATCGTCTTTTAGCAGAGTTTCCTCAGGTGAAAATTGTTCCTCCGACTTTTGCGATGTATTCCCATGTCACAAAACAACTCATTGAGATTTATCAGGAGTTTTCTCCGAACGTTGAAGTGTTTAGTGCAGATGAAGCGTTTATTGATATTACAGACACGGCCTCGCGTTTTGGTGGTGTGACACAACTCGCATTACGTTTAAAGCACCGCATTCAAGAGGAGGTTGGGGAGTGGGTGACGTGTTCCATTGGCGTTGCTCCTAATAAAGTTCTTGCGAAACTTGCTTCGGACATGAAAAAGCCGGATGGGCTTACTTTGATCACGCCAGAGCGGGCTGTGAGCGTGATTCGTTCGGTTCGTCTTACAGATGTGTGTGGTATTGGTCCAAGGATTTCTAAGAGACTACATCGTCTTGGAATTCGTACATTTTCTCAATTACAAGAAATTCCACCCGATGTATTAGTGCGTTCGTTTGGATCTCATGCTGCACGATGGTTAAAGGGGGTGGCATTTGGGCAGGGTTCCGACCAGGTTGTGTCGTTTCATACCATGAAAGATGAAAAGTCGATGGGGCATCAGCGCACGATTCAACCTACGTCTAACCGTGCGGCGCTACTTGCAACTTTTCTTCATCTTTCAGAGAAGGTGGGTAGGAGGTTGCGCCGTAAGCAGACGCGAGGTCGCACTATTTCTATTCGTATTCGCTATCAGTCGTTTCATTCTGAAGGTCGACGTGTGACGTTGTCGCGGCCTCTTTCAGATGGGTACGCGATTTATGGGCAGGTTAAAGAACTATTTCAACCTGTGTTTTTGTTGGATCGTGTGCGATTGGTTGGGGTTACTGTTTCAAATTTAGAGTGGGGTGCTGAGCAGCAACAACTCTTTATGAAAGATGCGCATCGTATGGAATCTGCGTTGGCAGCATGTGATCTTTTGAATGATCGCTATGGTGAAATGGTTGTGCGTCGAGGTTCTCTTATGCAGATCCAGAAGAAGCAAGATATTCCAGGGCTCGGATTCCAGAAGCGTTTCATTACAGATGCTTCTTCTGAGGAATTGGATGCATGATATGGCTTGTTGTTGGCAGTGTTTTCCCCAGTGGAATGTTGCGCGGGATTGTTTCGACGCTGGTGAGTGGGTACCATAGCTCGTTATGCCACTTCTTCGACCACAATCGTCAAAGAGATTCGCGGTTCCGCAGCCGTGGGTGCAGGTTGTTTTGGTGCTTTCTGTTTTGATTCTTATTGCATTGCTCGTTGGTGCCTATCGAATTCGTGTAGGAAGCTCTGATCATTCGGCTGCGCTTGTTGAAACATTGTCTGTTGAGGAAGCTGCTAGAGGACCGGAGGATGTGCGTGTTGGTCATAAACATGAGAATGAACAAGTCGAGCCAATGGCTGTGAGCTCTCTTACGGTTGTGGAGCTTGAACCGGAGGCTAAGGCAACTCGTTCATCGCACTCCGTTTCTCCTGTAAATGAGGGTTCTGGAGTTGTCTCGAACGATGTTGGATCTGTTGATTCGTTAGAGTCTTTTGGGGCGCCTGCGTCTGGTACAACTTCGCCTGAGCCTGGTGAACAGTCGACACCTTTAGAAACTGAACGTATTACTGAGGGTAATGCGATTTCGAGTGAGACTCCTACTCCAGAGCCTGAGCCTACTGAAACACCTGCCCCTAGGAAGGACACGGCCCCAAAAGAGACGCCAGCTTCGCCTGCGCCGAAAGAAGAGAAGCAGGAGATTTCTGTGCGACTGACTATTTCTGGGCCGGGCGGAGGTGCGTATACAGTGACAACGACACAGGGTACAACCGTTGAGTCGGTGATGCGCTCTGCAACCGGACTTGTATTTGTAACGAAACCATTTGCAGGCATGGGGAGCTTTGTTGAATCGATCAATGGCGTCGCAAACAATGAAGCTGCTGGACTGTATTGGACGTTCTATCTGAATGGTGCGTTTGCGTCGCGTGGGATTTCTGCGCAAACAGTGAATGATGGTGACCAAATTGAGTGGCGGTATCAGTCTTCGCCTTTGTAGTCTTGACCCAGATGAGTGAGCTTGCAACGATGTGACGTTCGATTGGCACTCGTCATTTCAATGCTGTATGTCTCTACCTCTCTCGTTTTCATCGGTGGCAGCCTGGCGCTCAGTTTTGGGTGATTGGCGTATCCGGCTTGTAGTCGCTGTTCTTGTTCTGCTTGCGGTGGCGGCTTGTGCAGTTGTACTGCTGGCTCCTCGCGATCGTGGAGTGGCGGCCGTGACAACGACAGCAACTGTTCGTGTGGAGACGCCGGACGCCACTGTTGTCGATACGCTTGTGACCGTTCCGGAGACGTGTGTCATTACCGACGCTGTTGGCGTGCAGCACACTCTTGAGGGTGGTGTGGCATTGTGTGCTCTTGATACGGCAGCGACATGGTGGGGGTTTGACTATGCGGTGCAAGATACAGATTTTGGCCTATTCCTTTCTGAGGTTGCTGGTCAATCACAAACAGAATCGTTGTTCTGGTTATATCGTGTGAATGGCGTTTCACCCATGGATGGTCTTGCGGACCACACATTGGCCGAAGGAGATGAACTTCTTCTCACCTTGGGCGGATGGCCTTCTTCGCCTTTGAGTGTTGAGCTCTCTACGAACGAGGTATTGGTTGGAGATTCACTGACAGCAACTGTTCTGGTGTACGACGATGAGAGTCATGCGTATGAACCAGCAAACGAGGCAACAGTGTTGGTTGATACTGAGATATTCATGACGGGAACAGACGGAACTGTTTCATTTACTCCGTCGTTTGCAGGAAGTTTTCGTGTGATCGCAGAACGGACATCTGATACACGGAGTGCGGCAACGCCGTTACAGGTCTACGCTCGAAACGCCGAGTTTGTTGATTCGTTGCCTCGACAGCAAACGCAGGCGCTTTCGCGTGGATTACAGTTCTTACAGGAGCAAGCGTCCGTGGGTGGAGATGTGATTGAAACGCCTGGGGCTACATCTTGGGCAGGTATGGCGCTCGCTGCTGGAGGTCGGTCACTTGATTCTGTTGGGTCTTCTTCAAAATCGGTTGCAAAGATGATCGGGGCTGTTGTTCCAGGTGAAGGGGCAACGGTACTGGATTGGGAGCGTCAGGTTCTTGCTGTGGTGGCCGCAGGTGGGGATCCTCATAACTGGGAAGGACAGGATTGGGTGAGCCCGATTCGTCGTCATTCAGGATCGGGACAGATTGGAGATGTGGCACTTGTGAATGATGATGTATTTGGCGTGATCGCATTATTGGCAGCAAAAGAGTCGGCAGCGGATCCACTTGTTGTAGATGGAATTAAGATGTTGTTAGAGCATCAGAACGTGGATGGTGGGTATGCCTTTACCGTTGGTGGTTCGAGCGATACCGACACAACTGCCGCTGCTATTCAGGCACTTGTGTTGTATCGGGACCATGGGGGTCTCAAGAACGTGTCTAGTGCACTGAGGGATGCTCGGACGTTCTTGGTACAGCAGCAAAAGCCAGATGGAGGATTTGCCTACGAGTCTGGTTATGCTGCCAATGTTGCTTCTACAGCGTGGGCCGTGCAGGCCATCTATGCGCTTGGCGAAGATCCAATGGACTGGCAAAAGAACAATAAGACGCCTATTCATTTCATGCTTGCATTGCAGCAGGAGAATGGCTCGTTTGCTTGGATAGATGGACTGGACGGAACAGCATTGATGACTTCCTATGCTGTGCTGGCGCTTGCTGGTCAGCCACTGCCAGCCATGCAGGAGTCTTCTCTTTATGTATTCACGCCGGGTGCTGGGGGTGGGCCACAGGTTGTCGTGAAAGATTCTACTTGGAAAACGGTAGACAGTTTCTTTGCGTTTGATTCGTCGAGTCATGCAGGACTCGAAGTTCAAGTTGGAGATGTAGATGGTGATGGATTTGATGAAATTGTTGCTGTGCAAGGTCCTGGCGCTGCTCCAGAAGTGCGCGTGTTCTCGATGGATGGAACGCAGGAGCATGTCTTTATGGCCTTCTCTTCTGAATTCCGTGGAGGAACACATCTTGAGCTTGCAGATATCGATGGAGATGCTGTTGAAGAAATTGTGGTGTCGCCGATGGCGGCAGGAGGTCCACATGTTCGAGTCTTTTCTGGATCAGGAATCCAGCGTGCAAGTTTTTTTGCCTACGATGAGCAGTTTCGTGGCGGTGTCTTGGTTCGTTCTGGTGACACGAATGGAGACGGAACGGATGAGTTGATTACCGTGCCAAGTTCTGGTGGTTCGCCTCATGTGCGCGTGTTTACGGGAACAGGAACAGAGCTTGCGTCGTTCTTCTCCTTTGACAACAAACAACTTCGGGGCGGATATCATCTAGCTGTCGGAGACGTTTCTGGTGACCGAAAGGATGAAATTGTCTTGGCACCACGCGCAGGGATGGGAGCGCATGTGAACGTCTTCTCTGGCACCGGAGAGCTGCAATCTGGGTTCTTCGCGTTCGAGAACTTTATTGGTGGAGTACATCTCTCACTTGGAGATCTTGATGGTGATGGAGTGTTGGAAATTGTCACCACGCCAGAAATTGGGCAGCCGCACGTACGCGTTTTCACAAAAGACGGAGAGGAGCGTGCCTCGTTCTATGCCTATGATGCCGCAAAGAAGGGGGTTGGTGTTCATGCACTGATTGTTGACTCAAGTCGTGATGGAACATCTGACTTGCTTGTGACTCCTGGAGCTGGGCTTGCAGCGCCATCGCAAGTGTTCTCGAGTGTGGGTCGGCAGTTGTCTGTATTCGATTCGCATATCGCCGGATTCAGCGGTGGTATTCAAGTTGCACGATAAGAGATTCGGAACTTGTAGCTTTGAAGCGACCTCCTGCTGGGGTCGCTTTTGCTATAGTGTGTGCATAAAACATCCTTCTATGAAACCGTTTTTCTTTGGAGTCCTTCTTCTTGCCATGGTTTTTCTGGGGCATTCAACAGCTTCTGCGGCTACAACGTCGACGTCGTTGGGCGAACGACTTGCGGGTAGGATTTTGCTTGATGTCGAGCAGAATGGGGAAGCGTGGTACGTCTCTACATCTACTGGATCGCGGTATTACTTAGGACGACCTACTGATGCGTTTCGACTGATGCGACTCCTTGGGCTTGGTATTTCAGATGCAGATTTAGCTCGTGTTCCGATCGAGGGATCGGCTGAGGAAGGGGACGCTGCGCTTCGCGAACGCCTTTCTGGAAGAATTGTGTTGCAAGTCGAGCAGAACGGCGAGGCGTGGTATATCGATCCTGTGAGTCTGCAGCGTTCTTATTTGGGGCGGCCATCTGATGCTTTTGACATCATGGTTGCAAAAGGACTTGGAATATCGTCGGCGAATCTTGAACGGGTGCGTCCTTCACCGCCACCTGACTTCCTTGTTGCTTTTTTGGGAGATCAGTCGGTGACACAGAACTCACGTGCCGTTCTTGATCTTGTTCGTTCCGAAGGGGCGGATTTGGTTGTGCATATGGGTGATCTTGGTTACGAAACGAATGGTGCCAGTGCCTGGAACGACATGATCAATGAAAAGCTTGGAACGACGTTTCCGTACGTGGTGTCGATTGGAAATCACGATGTTGCTGAGTGGTCGACGTATGAAGCACTCCTTGAAGAGCGGGCTGCTCGAACGCCAGGCCTTTTTTGTGAAGGTGAGCTTGGGGTAAACGAAACGTGTCAGTATCAAGGCGTTTTGATTGTGAATTCTGGGATTGGTACATATGGTTCGGATCATCTCGCTTCGTTACAAACAGGTCTTGCAAGTCAGGATGTCGATTGGAAGATCTGTAACTGGCACAAAAATCAGCGTTTGATGCAGGTGGGCGGCAAGTCAGATGAAACGGGATGGGAAGTGTATGACGCGTGCCGTGAAGCTGGAGCTATTGTGGCGACGGGACACGAACATTCCTACTCGCGCACGTATCTGATGTCTGACTTTGCAACACAAACACTCGAACATACGCTTAGCTCGCTTACGCTTGAGCCGGGAAGAACATTTGCGTTTGTACAAGGGCTTGCCGGGCATAGTATTCGTGATGAAGAAGACAATTTGGGCTCCAATCCTTGGTGGGCGTCTACGTATACAAGCGACAACGGAGCAAATTATGGTGCGCTGTTTTGTCGGTTACATGAGAACGGTGATGAACAGTCTGGTACGTGTTATTTCAAAGACATCGATCGCACGGTCCCAGATGCCTTTACCGTGCGCTCTGGCCTACGCTAGGCTTGGTGCATGCCACGTACGTCTGTTCCGCCATTGAAAGAACGTGTTCCTGAAGTCATTCGATTGCTTTCGGAACGTCATGCCGATGCTCACTGCGAGTTGAATTTTTCAAATGCCTACGAGTTGATCGTTTCAGTGATCTTGTCAGCACAATGTACGGATAAGCGCGTGAATCTTGTGACGCCAGCATTGTTTGAACGATATCCCTCTGTTGAAGCACTAGCAGAAGCAGAGCAGGGTGAGTTGGAAGGGATTATTCACTCGACTGGGTTTTATCGCAGCAAGGCGAAGAATCTGATTGGGATGGCGCAGCGCGTTGTTTCTCACTATGAAGGGCGAATTCCAGATGAAATGGAGGAGTTGGTGACGCTGAGTGGAGTTGCGCGGAAAACGGCAAATGTTGTGTTGGGTGATTGGTATGACAAGCAGGAGGGATTTACGGTCGATACACATGTAACCCGTATTACTCGGAAGCTTGGATTTACGCGTCATCGAGACCCCATCAAAATTGAGAAGGTCATGATGAAGTTGGTTCCACGTGAACAGTGGACGTTATTTGCGCATGTGCTGGTCTTTCATGGTCGGCGCATTTGCATTGCGCGCCGGCCGAAGTGCGAAGAATGTCCTGTGAATCACTTGTGTCCGAGTTCTGAAGTCTGATGGTGTCTGTGCTATTCTGCGCAGGTAGTGAACACAGCAACATGGATATAACTCACATTCTGACATCGCCATGGTTCCGCATTCTTGCCATTCTTTTGGGAGGTCTTGTGGTGACGTGGCTCACAAATTTGTTTTCGAGGCGTATTATTCGCGCCACCATGCGTCAGATTCCTATTGCGAGTCAGCGCGATGACAAAGAGCGTGAGCAGCGTATTCGCATGCTGTCGCGTGTGTTTTCACAGCTCGCGCTTACACTTGTGGGGGCCATTGTGCTGTTGTTGGTCTTAGGGGAGTTGGACATTGATCTTGGTCCGCTTATTGCTGGATTTGGAATTGCTGGTGTCGCTGTTGGATTTGGGGCTCAAAGTTTGGTGAAAGACTTCTTTAATGGAATGTTCATCATTTTGGAAGACCAGTTTGCTGTTGGGGATGTGATTGAGGCAAAGGAGGTCACAGGACGCGTTGAGTCGTTTACGTTACGACGTACGGTGTTGCGCGATCTAGATGGAGTGCAACATCATATTCCGAATAGTCAGATTACGATTGTAAGTAATCACACAAAAGATTTTTCAGCGGTGCACTTTTATGTGGTGGTAGATGTTCAAGAAGACTACAACAAGATTAAGTCGATGATTGATGCCATCGGAGAGCGGATGGCGACAGAGAAAGAATTCGCAGATGACGTGATTGAAGTTCCGAGAGTGCAGGGGGTTAAGGATGTCGACGCGAAGGCGTTGACGATTTCTATTCTCGGGAAGACGAAGCCGGAGGCGCACTGGGCCTTTAAGCGTGAAATGAAACGTCGTGTGCAAGATGCATTTCGTCGCGAGAAAGTGGAAGCTCCGCACGCGCGTTCGAAACAGCAGCAAATCACGATTGCAGAGGCTGATGGCGCTGATGTCTTGTAGTTGTTGACGTGAGGCGATCTGCCTCGTACGCTGCGGCCACATGGCATCAAAACGCATTATTGTCGGAATGTCGGGTGGGGTTGATTCCTCGCTGACAGCAGCTCTTCTTCTTGAGGAGGGATTTGAGGTTATTGGTGTGCATCTTCAGATGGCACACGATGTTCCTGGCTCCGTTGCGTCCGGATGTACCGCTTCTACAGATCGGCAGGATGCGATTCGCGTTGCAGCTCAACTAGGTATTCGTATTGAAGTGATCGATGCCGCTCCTGCGTATGATGAACATGTTTTGCAGCCGTTTTTGAAATCGTATCAGCAAGGCCTCACACCAAACCCAGATGTATGGTGTAACGAGTTCGTGAAATTTCCATTGCTTCTTGCTGCCGCTGATCGGCTTGGTATTGAACATGTCGCAACGGGTCACTATGCGCGTACGACGGAGCGGGGAGAGTTGCTTCGTGGAATCGATCCAGAAAAAGACCAGTCATATTTTTTGTGTCGCCTTTCCACCGAAATGTTGCAGCGAATTCGGTTTCCGTTAGGCGAACTTAGAAAGACCGAGGTTCGTGAACGGGCCGAGCGTCTTCGCCTTTCGACGGCTGCGAAGAAGGATAGTGTTGGGTTGTGTTTTGTGGGAGACATTGATGTCTCTCAGTTTTTGCGTGAGCGATTGCCTCAATCACCAGGAAACATGGTGACGTCTTCGGGCGATATTGTTGGGCAGCATGATGGGTTGCCGTTTTATACGTTGGGTCAGCGCAAGGGAATCGAGCTTCCAAATGGGCCTTGGTATGTGGTTGGGAAGCGCTTGGAAACAAATGAGCTTCTTGTGTCGAATGTGCAGGGAGATTCGCAGTTGTTTGTGTCGAGCGCCTCTGTCGAGAGACTTCATTGGATTGGTGGTGAGCCTGATTCATTTGAGCAGATCGACGTTCAGCTTCGCTATCGTCAGCCGGTTCAATCGGCGGTGATGAGCTCTTTACAAGACGGCCAGCTGTTGTTGGAATTTTCTATTCCTCAGCGTGCGGTGACACCCGGACAGGAAGCAGTGTTGTACGAAGGGGATCGCGTTGTTGGGTGTGGAAGGGTACATTAGAGTTATTCATTACCATCTATGCCAGACTTTTCTGATCCAGCTCGCCAACGCCAAGAGGAAATTGAAGAGTTGAACGACGAATTAGATCGTCGTTCAAAAGAACTTACGGCTCTTCGAACGCAATTGAAGGAATTGCAGCGAAAAGAAGAGCTGCTTGATGGTGAAGTGAATGATCTCGAGTCGCAGATCGATCGCTTAAAACGTGAAGACGAGCGTCTTGCCGTTATGGAATCTATCGAAGGAGATGAAGAGGAGCCTGAGGCCCAGGATGACCCTGAGGTAGAAGAAGACTATTAGTACCGTTGCACTCCTGTGGTAGCGCGGGTACTCTTTTTGTATGACATCACTTTCCGCAAAAGACATTCGACAGAAGTATCTTGACTTCTTTAAAGAGCGTGGCCACGCCATTATTGCTTCGGCTTCACTTGTCCCAGAAAATGACCCTTCCGTGTTGTTTACGACAGCTGGCATGCATCCATTGGTGCCATACCTGATGGGAGAGGCACATCCAGATGGAAAACGACTCGCCAACGTGCAGAAGTGCGTGCGTACTCAGGATATTGAAGAGGTTGGAGATGACACGCACGACACGTTTTTCGAGATGTTGGGAAACTGGTCGTTGGGAGATTACTTTAAGGAAGAGTCGATTCGTTGGTCATTTGAGTTTTTGACGTCTCCTGCGTATCTCAATATTCCGATCGAAAAGCTGGCAGTCACTGTGTTTGCTGGTGATAATGACGCTCCGCGTGATGAGGAATCGGCTTCGATTTGGAAATCTCTTGGTGTTCCAGAGTCACACATTTTCTATCTGGGGAAAGAAGATAACTGGTGGGGACCTCCAGGAAAGACGGGTCCATGTGGTCCGGACACGGAGATTTTTTATGATCGTGGTAATGGGCCGTTGAATGGCGATGGTCCAGACACGGAGGCGGGTCGTTTTGTGGAAATTTGGAACAACGTGTTCATGCAGTACGAAAAGCTTGACGATGGTTCGTTCAAGCCGCTCGCACAAAAAAATGTCGACACGGGAATGGGGTTGGAGCGCATTGCGATGGCGTTGCAGGGGCGAACGCATATTTTTGAGACGGATTTGTTTGCCGATGCGTACAACAAGGTGAAGGAACTAGCTCTAGTGGAAGATGAAGAAGCGGTGCGTGTGGTGACAGATCACCTGCGGACAGCCATGTTTATGTTGGGGGATGGGGTTCGTCCAAGTAATGTCGACCAAGGTTACATTCTACGACGTTTGATTCGTCGTGCTGTTCGGTTTGCGGCGAAATTACAAATTCCAGAAGAAGTGAATGTGTCGAAGGAAGTTGTGGAAGTCTTCTTTGGCGTGTATGAGGGGGTGTATCCGGAATTGGAGCAGCATCGCGAAGTTATTTTGGAGGAGCTGCGAAAAGAAGAAGAAAAGTTTGAGAAGACGCTCGACAACGGGTTGCGTCATTTGAAGAAGGAAATTGAGAAGTTACAACAACACGCTCAGACGGCTGGAAGTGACTTGATCGCTGGCTCAGCAAAGCAGCCAACGCTGCCTGGAGATCTTGTGTTTGACTTGTATCAAACCTACGGATTCCCATTGGAGCTTACATTTGAAGAGGCGGAGAAAATGGGATTCGGCGTGAATGAAGAGGAGTTCCAGCAGAATGTTGAACAGCATCAGTCGAAGTCGCGTGAGGGGGCAGCACAGAAGTTTGCGGGCGGACTTTCGGAGGACACACCAGAAACACGAATGGGACACACGGCAACTCATTTGCTACATAAGGTGTTGCGTGACGTACTTGGAGACCATGTCGAGCAGAAAGGAAGCAACATTACTCCTGAGCGTGTTCGATTCGACTTTTCACATCCTGACAAGATGACACCTGAGCAGATTGCAGAGGTAGAGCGGATTATCAACGACGTGATTGAACGTGATCTTCCGGTGACATGGGAAACCCTGTCACTCGAAGAGGCTCGAGCAAAGGGAGCGCTTGGGTTGTTTGAAGACAAATACGGTGATCAGGTGAAAGTCTATTCTGTAGGAGATTTTTCTGTGGAGGTCTGTGGAGGTCCTCATGTCGAGAACACCTCTGAAATCGGAGCGTTTGTAATTTCAAAAGAACAGGCGAGTTCTGCCGGTATTCGCCGTATCAAGGCATACGTTGGAGAGAAGGCGAAAGAGGTTTTGGCATCACGTTCCTAGGGAGACCGTTCCTAGGTAAGAAAAAAGACCGTGCTCAGCGGTTCAGGCCGGAGCGGACGGTCGTGGGGGCTGCGTGGGGTACATGCTGCGGAACCGTTGGATGTACCCGTTGGGGCCGTCGAGGTTCAGCTCCCGCTCCAAGATGATCAGGCTTCGTGTACCCGGCTGCCAGGTGGCCACGAAACCGATCTCATTGCGGTGCGGATTTCGAATGATCAGAAGGTACCACTCGTCTCCCTCCACCGGGAGTGCCTCGTGTCCGACCAGTAGGCTGACCCGGGGACTGTCCGGCAGCGGGGACAGAAGCGGACAGAACACGCCTTGACTGAAGCGATCCGGCTTCTGTGCCTCGCCGAACCTCAGTTGCAGGTCCCAGTCCGCCACTTCACGCACAATGACCGGCGGCACCCAGACAACGGGTGTCTCCGGCAGGTCGATCTTCGCCATGGCTCCTCCTTCCATGTGGCGATCATATGGTTTTTATGACAGGAAATTCACTTGCTGTCAACTTTTTCTGGACTGTAGTGCTGTGATGGGACGGCTTTGAAGGACATAAAGTGTTCGATCAGAAATCTCTTGCCTTCTGTCGATTTTATCCAGAGATGTTGTTGCGTGTTGTTTGCTACACTTCACTCGCAATTCGTTGTCATTCTTCTGTGTCCTTATTTGGAAAGTTCAAGCGGAGCGGTCCGGTAAACGGATCGTATCTCGCGCTAGATATTGGAACCGAAGTCGTAAAGGCTTTGGTCTTTGAAGTGGATGAAGAGACAGGTGAAGGAGTTGTGATTGGATCGGGTCGCGCGGCGCAGCCGCTAGGGGCGATGCATGCGGGAGCCGTTGGAGATATTGCTGCTGTTGTACAGGTTTGTGAGCGCGCCATTTTTGAGGCTTCCGAGCGAGCAGGAGTGCGTCCAACTCAAGTGGTGTTAGGGATGGCAGGTGAACTCGTAAAAGGAATGACGACCACGGTGAGCTATGAACGATTGAAGCCAGAACAGAAGATTGATGCAGCCGAGTTGAAGAACATCGTGCATAAGGTGCAGTGGCGTGCACTTGAGCGAGTGAAGCAACAACTCGTCCGTGAAACAGGTCAGCAGGGTATCGATGTGCGATTGATTACGGGTTCGGTGGTGGATGTGCGCATCGACGGATATCGCGTCACACAACCCGTTGGTTTCCAGGGAAAGGATGTCGCTCTTTCTATCTTTAATGCGTATGCACCGTTGGTGCATATTGGTGCATTAGAAAGCATTGCTGAGCAACTCGATCTTGATCTTCTCTCCGTTACAGCGGAGCCGTATGCGGTGGCGACTTCTGTGGGAGTTGGAGAGCAGTTGGAGTTTTCCGCAATTTTTATTGATGTGGGTGGTGGCACAACGGATGTCGCAGTTGTGCGTGGTGGGGTCATTGAGGGCACGAAAATGTTTGGTATAGGCGGGCGTGCGTTTACCCGGCGTGTGTCACAGGCGCTTGACCTTCCGTTTGAAGAGGCTGAAGAGACCAAAATCAAGTATTCAGAAAACATGTTGCCTTCTTCGTCAGCGGAGCGTGTTCGACGCGAAGTAGATGGCGATCTTTCGGTCTGGCGTGAAGGAGTTGCTCTTGCTCTGGAAGAGTTTTCAAAGACAGAACCTCTGCCAAGTCGTGTATTGCTTTGTGGTGGAGGTTCCAAGCTTCCAGGAATGAAAGAAGTGTTAATGGATCCTGACTTCGTTGAGCGCCTTCCGTTCTCGCGGCCCCCAAACATTCACTTTATGTCTCCACAAGATGTGGTGCTGATGAGTGACTCGACGGGACTTCTTGTGGGACAGGAGGATGTGACGCCACTTGGACTTGCCTCTCAGGCGATTCGGGAAGTGTTGTTGCCTTCGGATGAATTTTCTTCTGTAGTGCGACGAGCCGTTCGTCTTCTGCAAACAGCGTAATCGTATGGAACTTCTTTACTCAGAAATCGAAGATGAGATAACCGATATCGTGGATCGGTTTCGTCATGCGGAGTCTGACGATGTTGTGCTCGTCTTACCGCGAGGTTCAATGTTGGCGCAGAGCCTTGTCAATCTAAAGCTGCTGCAGCGTGAGTCCCAAAAGCTTGGGTTGCAGCTTTCTTTGGTTACATCCGATCCGGTTATTCGCCATCTTGCTACTGAGGCTGGATTGACGGCCCAAAGCGAAGTTCCGGAAGAGCTAGATCCAACCGTGGAAGAAGAGCAGGCTCCTTCTCCTGATGAGGTGGGCGAACAGTCGGAAGCACAAGTGCCGCGTGATTTTACGATGCGTTCTATTCCCGTGAAAGCTGTTTCGGATGAGGTACAAGACGATGCTTCAGACCTGGAAGAAGTTGATGAGGCGGAAGAGCGTCATCTGGATGAGGCTGATCAGCAGGAAGTTGTTTCTGAAATGTCGCCGCTGCCTGATCCAGTTGTTTCTGATGTAGTGGCAACTTCGAGTAAGGGAGTATACGAAGCTTCCGATGTGGACGTCGTGGAACCCACTGAAGAAAAACTTGTTGTGCGGGAAGATTCACGAAAGAAAGATCATTCTGTACGACACGCGCAATCAGCCTCTGTGCTACGTCGGTCTTCTCCAGCTCCTCAGAAGGTTTCGTTGCTGCCACGAATGACACGTTTTGCCGTTATTGCCGCCTTGGTTATTGCTGTCCTTGTTGGTGGAGGTGTGTTGTTGTGGGTTCTTCCCTCTGCGACCGTTACTGTGCAGCCACAGCGAGAGCCTTTTGAAGAAGAGTTGCGCGTCCAGCTTTCTGCCTCCGCTTCTGCTATGGACGCAACAACGGGTGTCGTGCCTGGTGTTCCTATTGCAGTAGAAGAGGTGAGTCCGAAACGCTCTTTTGCTGCTACAGGTGTCACAACAGAAGAGGGAACAAAGGCACGTGGAGAGGTGACGATTACAAACGCTTATTCTGCGGCTCCGCAACCACTCGTGGCGACGACGCGGTTTCTTGCAAAAGATGGAACACTCTTTCGTCTGATTGAACATGCTGTCGTGCCTGGCATGGACGTAAGTGATGAAGGAGAGTTGATTCCGACAACGATTACAGTTGAGGTGGAGGCTGATCAACCTGGTTCTGACTACAATATGGAACCCACATCCTTTACCATTCCAGGTTTGGCGCCTGCTATTCAAGAGAAGATGACAGGAAAAAGCGTCACACCGTTTACAGGTGGGACGAATGCTGGAATTGGTGAGCGAATTATCTCTCAGCAGGACATGGATGCGGCGGTGGCAATCATGAAGGAGGAGGCGGTTACGATTGCAGCTGAGTCGTTGCGTGCGCAGGTTGCTGAAGGTGAGGCTGTACTTGAAGAGGCGCTGCGAACGGATGTAATAGAAGTGCGTTCTACTGGAGATGTGGGAGATGCACGCGAAGATTTTGAGCTTGAGTTGTTGGTAACCGCAAGAACATTGGCCTATCGAGAAGAGGATTTGCGGTCTACTGTTTTTGCACAGTTGCAACCAAGGCTACCTGAAGGGCGTGCATTTATCGACAAGACATTTTCAGGGGTGACGTTCTCGTTAGCTTCTTACGATACCACTGAAGAGGTGCTTGAACTTGATGTGCAGATGGATCGTGACGTCGTTGTTCTACTTCCTGAAGAGGGAATTTCCGCTCAGTTACAGGGAAAAACGGCTGAAGAAGTGCAGCATTTGCTTTTTGATCAATACGGCGTTGCTGC
Organism: Candidatus Doudnabacteria bacterium; assembly: GCA_020429185.1. Lineage (GTDB taxonomy): Bacteria > Patescibacteriota > JABMPQ01 > JABMPQ01 > JAGQLO01 > JAGQLO01. The sequence goes on along the minus strand of JAGQLO010000001.1, from coordinate 22,640 downwards.
CGCTCGTGTGGCATTTTGGCCGTTTTGGGTAGAGCATGTGCCGCGTGTGCCTGGAAAGGTGGATGTTGTGCTTGACACTGCGGAAGATGAACAGTAGTATCTTGCAAGTATCCTTTTCGTGGGAACGGGTATTTCTTTCTCGCTCCTTCGTGGGGTACTTTCTTTGATGTGTTAGTGCAACTTTACTTCCATGGGTCAACGGTCTGGTCCGCGCAAGAAAAAGAAGAAGAATTCTGGCGATGCTCAGGTAGCGGCGCCTAAAAGGCGTGACGTCATCGAAATGGATGGAACGATCACGCAAGTCCTTCCAAACTCTTCTTGCAAAGTGAAGTTGGTAAACGACCATGAGGTTCTTGCGACACTCTCAGGGAAGATGAAGATGTATCGCATCAGCGTCTTGCCTGGAGATCGAGTAACGGTTGAGTTTACTCCGTACGATCTCACGAAAGGTCGCATTACACGTCGACACGGTTGATTAGAAGAATGAATTGAGTATGAAGGTGCGCGCAAGCGTTAAAAAGATGTGTGATAAATGCAAAGTCATCCGCCGCAAAGGTCGGGTGGTTGTTGTATGTGAAGTTCCAAAGCATAAGCAACGTCAAGGCTAGCGTATGGCTCGAATCGCAGGTGTAACTCTTCCAGCAGGTAAGCGCGTCGTTATTGGGCTTACGGCTGTGTACGGTATTGGTCCATCGATCAGTAAAGAAATTCTCGCGAAAGCGAAGATCGATGAAAGTGTTCGCGTAAAAGATTTGACGGAAGCTCAGGTTAACACCTTGCGTACGTTGATTGAAAATGATGTGGCGGTAGAAGGTGACCTTCGTCGTGAGCGCTTGTTGAACATCAAGCGTCTCAAAGAGATTGGAACGTATCGAGGTGATCGTCTCCGTAAAGGACTTCCGGCACGTGGACAGCGAAGTAAGACGAATTCTCGCACCGTTCGCGGAAATGTACGCCGTACCGCTGGATCGGGGAAAATTAAGGCTTCGGCCAAGACTTGATGTATTGATTAGTTGTTCTCATGTCGACTTCAGAAACTACTTCAAAGAAGGAAGCGGGTGCAGCTGGCAAGAAGCCTGTCGCACGTAAGTCTTCTAAGCGAAAGCTCACACGTGGACGTGTGTATATTTCTTCAACGTACAACAATACGTTGATTACAGTGACCGATGTAAACGGAAATGCGATTGCATGGTCTAGTTCTGGTGTAATGGGCTTTAGTGGTCCAAAGCGTGCAACACCCTATGCCGCAACGCAGGTGGTGCGAGATGTTGTTGAGAAGGTGCGCCCTACGGGATTGCGTCAGGTTGATGTATTTGTGAAGGGAATTGGTTCTGGTCGCGAAGCTGCAGTTCGTGCGTTGATTACAAACGGATTGAAGTTGTCGTCGATCACGGATGTCACGCCTGTGCCACACAATGGGTGTCGACCTCCGAAGCCACGTCGTGTCTAATGGATTTGTGAGTTATGGCGAAGGAAACTGGAGCAAGTTGTAAGCGTTGTCGTCGAGAAGGCGAAAAGCTCTTCCTGAAGGGGGAGCGTTGCTATTCTCAAAAATGTGCGATCGAGCGACGTCCTACCCCTCCGGGGCAGCACGGAGCGGCTCGTCAGCGACGACCATCTCAGTTTGGTGAACAGCTGCGTGAGAAGCAAAAGGCTCGAAAATTGTACGGAGTATCTGAGCGACAGTTCCGTAATGTGTTTGACACGGCTTCTAAGATGGATGGAATTACTGGTGAAGTTTTCTTGCGATTGCTTGAACTTCGTCTCGACAACGTTGTGTTCCGTATGGGACTCGCTCCATCTCGAACCGCCGCTCGTCAGCTCGTGTCACACGGACACGTGTTGGTGAATGGTAAGAAGCTTGATGTTCCTTCGGCACGTCTTCGTGAGGGGGATGAGGTTGCTTTGAAGCCAGGTGCAGAAAAGAAGGCTGGATTTGCTGATGTTGAAAAGCGCATGCCGCAGGAAGCTCCTGCGTGGCTTGCCTTGAATGTGAAGGACCGAAGCGCGAAGGTGATGACGCACCCTTCGCTGGATGACATCGGTCATTCATTGAACATGCGTTTGATTGTTGAGTTCTACTCACGTTAATCTCCATCTTCCTGAGCTTATGGAACAGTTTCCACTTCCAAATCGCTACGCAGTAGAGCCAAACGGTGACCACCGTGCCACGCTTTCGATTGAGCCACTCTACCCAGGATATGGAACGACGATTGGAAATGCGCTTCGTCGTGTTTTGTTGTCGTCACTTCCAGGAACAGCTGTGACCTCTGTAAAGATCCCTCGTGTTGATCACGAATTTTCAACGATTGAAGGAATCAAGGAAGATGTGGTTCACATCATTTTGAACCTCAAGCAGTTGCACGTGAAGATGCACACAGAAACACCTCAGGTCTTGAAGCTTTCTGTGAATAAGACTGGTGCTGTTACTGCGGGAGACTTTGAAGACAATTCAGAGGTAGAGGTTGTGAACAAAGACCTTGTTCTCGCAAACGTGACAGACAAGGAACAGGGATTTGAGATGGAGATTACTGTGGAGCGCGGACGTGGATATGTTCCTGTCGAGCAGCGAAAGGGAGAAGACCTTGGAATTGGAGTGATTGCGATCGACGCGATCTACTCTCCTGTGAAGAAGGTTGGCTACGCTATTGAAAATGTTCGTGTTGGACAGCGTACTGACTTTGACAAGGTTCTCTTGGACATTGAGACTGACGGTTCGATTACTCCAGAAGAGGCATTCGTTCAGGCTTCATCTATGCTTGTAGATCACTTTAACGTGATTATGGGCGAAGGTGTTGCGTCTGTTGCAGCGGTTGAAGAGGCGGCAGCGGCAGAGGAAACAGAATCAGAGATTCTTGTTTCTTCGCTCGATCTTGCAACGCGAACTGAGAATGTTCTGACGAAGGCAGGAATCGCAACTGTTTCTCAGCTTGTTGCGACAGATAATGAAACCCTTCTTGAGCTCGATGGATTTGGTCAGGCAGCATTGGAGGAAGTGGATGCTGCTCTTGCCAAGCTTGGAATGGAACGTAAAGGATAGTAGTGATTGAACGAGTACACGTATGCGCCACCGATCGTCTACAACACATTTGGGCCGTAATCGAAGCGAACGCACGCAGTTGTTGCGCGATCTTTCGAATGCACTTGTGCTACACGGCTCTATTACGACCACAAAGCAAAAGGCTCAGTTTGTGCGTCCGTACGTAGAGCGCGCTATCACCATTTCGAAAAAGGGTGACTTGGCGGCAAAGCGTCGTCTGCACAGCTTGATCTACAATAAGGATGCAGAGAAGAAGCTTCGCGATGAACTTTCTTCAACGTATGCGGCCCGCTCTGGCGGTTACACACGTGTGGTGAAGCTAGGAAAGCGTCAGGGTGATTCAGCAGATATGGTTCGTTTGGAACTTGTATAGCGTATGAAGACAACGAAAACTCCACTTCCAAAAGCAGGAGAGGTGACACGCGAGTGGCATCTACTTGATGCTTCTTCTGATTCATTCGGTCGTATCGCTGCTGATGCTGCTAAGTTTTTGATCGGAAAGCATCGTCCCGATTATACATCGCACCTGGACGTGGGTGACTTTGTGGTGATTGTGAATGCAGAAAAGCTTGTTGCAACTGGGACGAAAATGACTGACAAGCAGTATTACCGTCACTCAAAGCATCCTGGTGGTATTCGCTCGCGTACGCTTGAAGAAGAATTGGATCGTGATGCGACAGAAGTGTTTCGTACGGCTGTGAAGGGCATGCTTCCAAAGAATCGTCTGCAGAAGGGACGTTTGGATCGTCTCAAGATTTACACTGGATCTGAGCATCCACACGCTGGTCAGCTATCTTAAGTTCTATGGCAGAAACTGCTACATCCGTTGAAGAAAAGAAGACAACAGGATCTCTTCCAGAGGGAACCTACACGTACGCATTCGGTCGTCGCAAAGAATCAACGGCTCGTGTGCGTTTGTACGACGGATCTGGTCGCGTCTTTGTGAATGGTCTTCCTATTGAAGCGTATTTCACTCGCGCAGATCACCGTACTGATATTCGTCGTCCGTTTGAAGCACTTGAGAATAAGGACCAGTACGACGTTTCCGTTCGTGTGACGGGTGGTGGTATTTCTGGTCAGGCAGGCGCTGTTCGCCTTGGTATCGCTCGAGCTATGCTCTTGCTACAACCTGAGTTGCGAACAGTATTGAAGCGAGATGGTTTACTGCGTCGTGATCCACGCATGAAGGAACGAAAGAAGTTTGGACTTCGTTCCGCTCGACGTGCTCCTCAGTGGTCGAAGCGATAATTCGAACAATGCAAAACGCGGCTCAGGCCGCGTTTTGGTTTTGTCTTGGGGGCTCTTGTGATGTGGTGCTTATTCCGCTATTTGAATCTCGATAATTCCATCGCTAGTGGAGGTATAGAGCTTGTTGCCGTTTGTTGAGAATGTAAGGAATGGCGCGACGCCTTCAAGGGCTGGTACGTCCCATTCGGCGGTATTACGTGTGTCTCGTCCATCGAGTTCAATAATGACAACACGTGTTTCGAGTCGGATCGCGACGTGGTGGTCATTTGGGTGCCAGGCAAGCGCTTGGATCGGTTCGCTGTAACGAGCGAGCGTTGTTGGTGCTTGTGGTTCGTAGGCGGGAATATCTACAAGTTGCGTGTTTGAAAGCTCTGGGAGTACGTCTTCAAATGAAACAAATCCGACTTCTGAGCCTGTTTCGTAGGCAATGAGGGGAAGTTTGTGTGCTCCAACGAATGAACGGACGCTGTTTGCGATCGGGTGAATATCTCCTGTTTCTGCTTCGAAGGCGGAGAGTGCTTCTGTGGTGTGAAGGAGGACAACGTCATGTTCTTGTCCGCGAGGTCCTGGATAGATATGCAACGATGCGTCGCTTGCGATTGTTTCATCAAGTTGATCTACGTAGGTAGGTTCTTCGATAAAGCGGCCAAGGAGTTGTGGCGCGGCTACAAAGATATTGTCTTCTTCGTCTAGAAAGGCGTAGGCGTGTGAATTCGCACCGAATCCCCGTACGGAACTTTGTGTGGAGACGATTCCAATCTCTTCTGAAGACATGTCATACGTGTTTAGTATTCCTTCGTCTGTGTAGTAAAACTCCGGACGACCTCTTGTATCGAGGAAGAGTTCGTCTGTTGTGCTGATCGTAGCTCCAAATGGCGCTCCTCCTGCGACAAGTCGATCTTTACTGAGGATTTCTACATGTTGCTCAGTTATCAGGAATGTTTGTTGCACGTTTTTGTCGTCGGTACCCGTCACAAGTAATCCTGGGTTTCCGACAGATCCGGTTGTGCGGAGTGCTATAGATTCAGATGTGAGTCGTTGCAGTGTTTCCGCTTGCGCTTCCGTCATTGGTACTTGTCGGAGCTCTTTGCTGGTCGGATATAGGAAATAGACTGCTCGAGTGGTTGCGTCTTCTTCTGTAGATGTCTCTACGAGCATCCCAATAACGCCCGTGTCTGTACTTGCTGCGTGCGTGACGTTTCCCTCAAGAAGTGGTGTTTGCTCACCTTGCTCAAGGAAGAGCACGATATTGCTTACCCATGTTGCAAGCGTAGATTCTACAAACAGGGACTTTTCCCATGAGTGATAGCCTTCTCGCTCTACGCGTATCGCGTAGTCACCAGGCGTAAGACTTGTGGCTCTGTAGGGTGTCCGTGTGGCGACTTCTTCGCCCTTGAGAAACACTGTGGCAGATCGGGGGTCGGTTTCTACTACCATGAGCCCGACTTGTTGGAATCCTCGTTCCTCCAGAGTAAATCGGTATCCAAATGCGTAGAGTACGAGAAATGGCGCGATCACAAAAAACGTGAGAATGGCGACAACTCGTAGGACGTGGCGAACGATGGGTTTCATAGGTAGCAAGACGGTAGCAAGTGCTGTCGCTGCTGAAAAGTGATATGGTTGTGTTCTATGACATTTCTTGAGGAAGTATTCCGGGTTGTTCAACGCGTGCCAGCTGGTTCTGTGACGACGTATGCAGCAGTGGCGCTTGCTATTGGGAGGCCTCGTGCTGTCCGAGCTGTTGGAAATGCGCTGAATGCAAACACAGATACAGAGGTCACGCCTTGTCATCGTGTTATTCGATCTGATGGGCGACTAGGTGGATATAATGGCGGTGCTGCGGCTAAAAAACGTAAGCTTGAATTAGAGGGAGTACAGATACAAGGTGATCGTGTACTCACACAGCCTGTGGAGAGACTTGCTTGACGCAGTGGTGTTGCGAGAGACACTATACGTACTACTTGTGATTGGCCGAATGTGGTCAGTTCTTTGATCCATTTCTTTTGATCTCATGCCACCACTCATTCAACTCAAAGACGTCTCAAAGCGCTACGGTCCATACGAAGCTCTTAAAAACGTTTCGTTTTCTGTAGAGCCAGGTGAAATTGTTGGGTTTCTTGGACCGAATGGTGCAGGAAAGACAACGACCATGCGTATTCTTACGGGGTATATTCCACCTTCTGAGGGAACAGTCACCGTTGGGGGAGTTGATGTATTAGATGATTCTCTTGCGTCGCGCTCGAAGATTGGGTATTTGCCAGAGCTCAACCCTCTGTATGTGGGGATGGAGGTAAAGCCGTTTTTGCAGTTTGTGGCTCGTCTCAAGGGGGTTCCAAAGAAGGATCAGGACCAGCATCTTGCTGAAATTATTCAGTCTACTGGTTTGAACAAGGTGGCACACAAAACGATTAGTAAACTCTCACGTGGGTATAAGCAGCGTGTAGGATTAGCCCAGGCCCTTGTAGGCGATCCTGATGTACTGATCTTGGACGAACCAACTGTTGGTCTCGACCCAAATCAGATCGTTGAAATTCGCGATCTGATTAAGAAAGTTGGGAAAGAGGGGAAGCGTGCAGTGATTCTTTCGACCCACATCTTGAAGGAGGTTACAGAGGTTTGTGATCGTGTGGTGATTATCAACGAAGGAAAGATTGTGGCATCCGACACGCCTGAGCGACTTTCGAAGGATCTGGTTGGTGTAGAGCGAATTCATGTTCGTGTGAAGGGGAGTTGTGATGTTGCGGAGAAGATTCTCACAGCACTCCCTGGCGCTGCGGCGGTGTCACGTCCCATTGCTTGCGTAGATGAAGATGCAGATGATGTATACGACTTTACGGTAGAGACAGCGAAGGGATCTGATTTGCGTGGCGAAGTGTCAAAGGCGATTGTGAATGCAGACCTGACGCTGATTGAAGTCCGAATTGAAAGTATTGATTTGGAAGAAGTGTTTGCGAAGTTGACGGCGTCAACTTCTTCCAAGAAGTCGAACAAGAACTAGTGTATGGCCATGACAACATCCGTTTCCTCAGCTTCTTCTGTGTGGGCGATTGCACGTCGTGAAGTACGTGCGTATTTCACCTCTCCTGTCGGGTATGTCGTTCTCGCCTTGTTCTTGTTTTTGGCGGGCGTATTCTTCGCGACAATTGTGCGTGACACGAGGACGGCAGCCATGATCGGTCCATTCTCAAACATCATTGTGTTGTTGCTGTTTTTGTCCCCGATTATCACGATGCGCTTGTTTGCAGAAGAAAAGAAGCTTGGAACGCTTGAGCTGCTGATGACAAAGCCAGTCAATGATTGGGCTGTTGTTGTGGGTAAATTTCTTGCAGCGCTCTTTTACGTGCTGTTGATGCTCGTGCCAACAGCGATTTATGTAGGCGTCTTGTTCCGTTACGGGAACCCAGATCTCGGACCTATATTGACGGGGTATTTGGGCGTTGTTCTCGTCGCTGTTTCATTTGTATCTCTTGGAATGTTTGCCTCCGTCCTAACGGAGAACCAGATTATTGCGGTCGTTCTTTCGTTCGTGTTCCTATTGGTATTCTGGGTCATCGATTCGCTTATTGGCGCTACAGCGACATTTGCGGGAGCAACAGCGTTTGGGTATCTCTCATTGAGCACACACTTTGACGACTTCTTGCGAGGCGTGATCGATGTCAAGGATGTTGTGTATTTTGTATCTTTTGTAGCATTTTGGTTGTTTGCTACAACAAAGGTCCTTGGTTCACGAAAGTGGAAGTAATGTACGCACTATGAACGAATCAACGAACAACAAGAAAGCAGATAGTGTGCGTGAGCTGATGAAGTCTTCAAAGCGAGATGTGAAGAAAGGAACAGTGGCAGCGGGTGAGACGCTTTCTGCCCGAAAAGCAACGTTCGCCTCTGTCTTCGCTGTTTCCATTGTGGCGCTGTTGGGAATTCTGGTGTTGATCAATGTGCTTGTCTACCGTGAAGGATCTGACTGGCGCACAGATGTGACAGAGAATCGTCAGTATTCACTTTCAGGTCAGACAAAGCAGGTCCTCTCTTCTCTTGATGAAGATGTGCGTGTGCTCGCATTTTTTTCATCGCAGTACCCAAATGTGGGGCAAGTTGTGAGTTTGTTGGAGGAGTATCGATCCGCTTCTGATGGAAAACTCACCTACGAGCTGATTGATCCTCGTGTTACACCTGCGCTTGCGCGGCAGTATCAAATCAACCGCGAGGGAACATTGTTGTTTATTGCACGCGACCGACAGGAGTCTGTGATTGGAACGACGGAAACAGATTTGACGCGTGGCTTGATCAAGATCACGCGTGACGAGCAGAAGAACATTGTCTTTGTCGAAGGTCATGGCGAGAAAAGTCCGGAGGCTGCAGATCAGAATGGATACGCTCTTCTGGGAACATTGCTAGCAGGTGAGGGGTATGGCGTGGAAACGGTTTCACTGTTGGCAGCTGACATCCCAGAAAACACTGATGTACTGGTGATCGCCGGACCAACCCAACGTTTTGCGGGTGATGAAGTTGAAAAGGTGCGTGCCTATGTAGAGGCTGGCGGACGTCTCTTTTTGATGATTGACCCGTTGCCAGAAACGCAAATTCGTTTTACAGAATTTGATGATCTTTTGGCTCAATATGGAGTTGTGCATGAAGAGGGAGTTGTGGTCGATCGTCAGCAATCGTTGCCGCAAGATGTCTTGTCTCCAGTTGTATTGGACTGGCCCCAGCACCTGATTACGGAATCGTTGGGAAGTATTTTCCTTGCTGGGGCGTCACGTATTGATGCTGCTGAAGAGGCGGCAGATGGATTCCGTGTGACACCGCTCGCTCTCTCGTCTGAAGGATCATGGTTTGAGACGAATCTTCAGGAAGCTGTGCAGGACGAAGAGGATCGTGTGGGACCGATCTCGATGGCTGTTGCTGTAGAGCCTGTTGCCGCGACTCCAGATGCCGATATTTCTGGTCAACCGCGACTTGTCGTGTTGGGCGATTCTGACTTTGCTATCGATCTGTTTGCTCAGTTGAATGCATTGAACCAAGACTTGTTCTTGAACTCAGTGAATTGGTTGGCAGACGAGCAAGATCTCATTTCGATTCGTCCAAAGGATACGCAGCCTCGCACGGTTTCATTGACCGAAACGCAGCAGCGTTGGGTTGGATTGACCGTATGGGCAATCGTACCGGGCCTCGTGATTCTGTTCGGAGTTGGTGTCTTTGTACGTCGACGAAAGCAAACTGCATGATATGAAACGAGCTTACGTTACACCGATTGTATTGTTGGTCGTGTTTGTTGGATTGCTTGCGGTGTTGCTTGTGCGGGACGCCGTTGCTCCAACTGAATCAAAGGAAGATGGTGTTGTTGAGGTTCTTGCTGTTCCAGCAGAAGAGGTGACTTCGGTTGTGTTTCAGTATGACGACACGACTGTTCAGGTGGTACGGGAAAATGACACGTGGATGTTAAAGCAGCCGTTCGAGGCGGAGGCTCGCTCCGAAAAGATGCAAGATCTGCTCGATGAGTTTGTGCTCGTTGAATCTACGGGTGAGCCACTCGAGAATCCTGGCGAGCTTGCAGACTATGGGCTTGTTGATCCATTGCTTGTTGTGACGATTAACACCGGAGACGCGACGCGAACGCTGAGTTTTGGAGAGAGAGATTTCACAGGGTCTTCCGTGTACGGAATGGTGAATGATGATCGTCGTGTGCATCTCCTTCCTGGCAAGTTGTTCGCCACGATGCAAGTGGATCCGGAAGGACTTCGCAAGGATGATAATTTGGAAGAATAGTAGTTCTATGACGTACTGAGAATGAATCATGAGTAGACGGTTTTCATTCTTCGTATGTTTTTATGGCTACAACTTCAACAACTTCAGACCATCTTTCCCTGAGTTTTAAGGATCATCGTCGATTGGCGGTATTGCTTTCGATCTTTTCTGCGGCATTGGTTGCCGCTAATCTCATTGGTTCGAAGGTTACGGTGATTCTTGGTGTGTCTGTATCTGTGGGTATCTTCGCGTATCCATTGACGTTCTTGATTACGGATATTGTGTCTGAAGTACATGGACGAAAATGGGCTCAGAACTTTGTCTGGGGTGGGTTAATCGCACAGTTACTGGTTCTTGTTCTTATCCTTATTGCACTCGCGATGCCAGCGAGTGAGCGTTTTGCGATTGAGGCAGAGTATCAGGAGGTGTTTAAGCAATCCGCACGTATTATTGCGGCTTCGCTTACGGCGTTTTTAGTGAGTCAGTCACTTGATGTGTGGGTGTTTCACAAGATTAAGGAGCGTGCCAAGGGGCGCTTTTTGTGGCTTCGAAATAATCTCTCAACAATCCTTTCGCAGCTCGTAGACACGATGCTGTTTATGTATCTGGCGTTTTGGCATGCGTTTCCCAAGATGACAACAGGATTCGTCTTTTCACTTGCGATGACGTATTGGGGGCTCAAGATTCTGTTTGCGCTTATCGATACTCCGTTTGTGTATTTGGGAGTACGTTGGCTTCGTGGAGGAAAGAAAGATGCAGTTTTGCAGAAGTAGTGGTATTCTAGGATTACTAAATTGGTACGACGTATGAAAAGCGTAACCGTGTATTCAACACCAACCTGTCCGTACTGCCATCAGTTGAAGGAGTACTTGAAGGAGAACAATGTTTCCTTTGAGGATAAGGATGTTGCGACTGATGCCGCAGCACGAGACGAAATGGTGCAAAAGTCAGGTCAGCTCGGTGTTCCCGTTTCTGATATAGATGGGGAAATCGTTGTTGGGTTTGATCGAGAAAAGGTTTCCGAATTGCTTGGTCTTAATGCGTAACGTTTGTTGCGTGTGACGGTGTATCTTGGAGCGGATCATCGTGGATTTCGGTTAAAAAACCGATTGGTTGCGTATCTCGAGGGCCGAAAGGGCCTCGAGATTATTGATCTTGGTGCTGAAGAGCTTGTATTAGACGATGATTATCCTGATATCTCTCAGAAGGTTGGGATGGCGGTGCGAGAAGATCCTGGCTCACTTGGGATAGTGTTGTGCGGATCTGGTGTGGGAGCCACGATTGCGGCGAATAAGATTCGAGGTGTTCGAGCTTCACTTGTTCCAGATGCATGGACAGCGCAAGCAGGTCGTAACGATGATGATATGAATGTGATCTGTTTGGCCGCTGATCGAATGACGTTTGAGCAAACGAAGCGCATTGTACGTACGTTTTTGCAGTCTTCTTTTTCTGAGGCGAAACGGTTTCGTCGACGTCGCGCAAAAGTACAGAAGTTAGATCAGCAACGACCATGATTGAGTTCCTTCCTACCGTTCTTGTGCAGTCTGACGAAGCATTTCAACGGCGCGTGCGAGCGGTACGTCCCCTTGTTCGTCATGAATCTGTTCCAATGCTCTCCATTGATGTGATTGATGGGTTGTTTGTGGATGCACTGCCAACGTATCCAACGGCAGCGTATGTTGCAGATCAGCAGCTCGATGTGCCGTTTGAGGTTGACCTCATGGTGCAGAATCCACTTCCAGAGCTAGAGGCTTGGATACAGGCGGGCGCTGCACGCGTGCAGTTTCATGCTGAAGTAGTTGATGACCTCTCGCTTGCGCTTAGGCAGGCAAAGTCGTTCGTGGGGAGCGCGGAAGTTGGTGTCGTGTTGAATCCCGAGACATCATTGGCTGTCGTGGATGAGATTGCCCCTGATGTCGATATGATTCAGCTCATGGGTGTGCATCCTGGTGCGTCTGGTCAGTCCTTTCTTCCAGAAACAGTGGATCGTGTTGCGTCGCTCAAACAACGACATCCTGATATACTCATCGCTGTAGATGGTGGGGTAAGCCCGGAAACACTTCCGCAGTTGGTGCAGGCTGGGGCAACTCGGTTTGCCGTTGGAAGCTTCTTTGATGAAGCGCATCCAGCTGACTCGCTGTCATTACTTGTTAATGCAATTCCACATGACTAACGAAGCACATCACTGTAACGATGCTGTTCTGTATCTTCTTCAAGAGAAACTTCTTGATATAGAGAAGGTGGCTGATCATGCAACACAGGATATTTCTCACATTTGTGTTGAAAAAGAGCTTCTTGAACAGATCCGAAACGAGTCTCGCCGACAAATTGGACTCTTAACAGATGCCTTAGAGGCAAACGCAGCGAAGAATCCTTCGTCTGAATAGTATGGCGACAGAGCCTCGTTCACTCGAAGAACTTCAGGAGATTGCGAAGGAACTTCGTGAGGACGTCGTTCAGATGCTTGTTGAAGCTGGGTCTGGTCATTCTGCTGGGCCACTTGGGTTGGCTGACTTTTTTGCGGCATTCTTCTTTTCGCAGCGACGACACAAGCCAAACGATCCAGAGTGGGATGGACGCGATCGGTTTGTGTTGTCTGCGGGGCATTTGGCGCCAATTTTGTACGCGGCGCTTTCACGATCTGGTTATTTTCCTTTGGAAGAATTGAAGACGCTTCGAAAACTTGGAACTCGCCTTCAGGGGCATCCGCATCCGTATAGCGATGGAGGACCCCCTGGCGTAGAGTTTGGGTGTGCGTCACTTGGGCAAGGGGTTGGTGCGGCCGTTGGAATGGCCTATGCGGCCCGTATGGACCAGAAAACGCATATGACGTACTGCCTTGGTGGTGATGGTGAAATGAACGAAGGGTCAATTTGGGAAGCGCTCATGTTTGCTGGTAAGGAGCGTTTGTTTAACTTTTGCTACGTCATTGATCGTAACAACATTCAGATTGATGGCCATACCGAAGAGGTGATGCCACTTGAGCCACTCCGCGACAAGCTGGAAGCATTTGGCTTCTATGTAAAGGATGTGGACGGGCACAATATTCGTGAGGTGATCGCGTCACTCGAAGAGGCGCGTGCTATCTACGAAAAGCCGATGGCGATCATTTTGCACACCATTCCAGGAAAGGGTGTTGATTTTATTGAGTACAAGCCTGAGTGGCATGGAAAACCGCCGAACAAAGAGGAAGCAGAAGATGCGTTGTCGCAGATTCGTTCGCTGGAGGGTCGGATTAGTTGTGTTGATTGCGAATAAGGTATGCCGAAACTCAATCCTCAATTAAAGTTGTCTGCAGACGCGTTTGACGTGAGTAAGCTTGAGCAAGTGCCGACTCGGAATGGATTTGGTGAGGGAGTTGTTTCGCTTGGTGCACAGCATGAAGATGTTGTAGTGCTGTGTGCAGACCTTACAGATTCTACACGTGCAGGATATTTCAAAGAGAAGTTTCCCGAGCGGTTCGTACAAGTTGGAATTGCGGAGCAGAACATGGCCGTACTTGCCGCGGGTATGGCGAAAGAAGGAAAAGTCCCGTTCATTTCAACGTACGGAGTGTTTTGTCCTGGACGCAACTGGGACCAAGTGCGTATTTCGATCGCCTACAATAATACGAATGTAAAGATTGCAGGGGCTCATACAGGAATTTCTGTAGGTCCTGATGGGGCAACACATCAGGCTATGGAAGATATTGCATTGACGCGCGTGCTTCCGGGAATGACGGTTCTTGCTCCCTGTGACGCCATTCAGACGAAACAAGCAACTGAGGCTGCATATGCAATCGATGGTCCAGTATATCTACGATTTGCACGAGAGAAGACTCCGGTCTTTACAACAGAGGAGACTCCGTTTGAGATTGGGAAGGCGCAAGTTCTCACCGAGGGGACAGACGTGACTGTCATAGGGTGTGGTCCGCTTGTGCACGAGGCTTTGCTTGCCGCGAACATACTGGAAGGCGAGTTATCGCTGGAGGTGATCAATCTTCATACGATCAAGCCGTTTGATGTTGAATCTGTTGTTGCGTCTGCAAAGAAGACAGGCGCTGTTGTGACGGTTGAAGAACACCAGGTGACTGGTGGGTTGGGCGGTGCCGTTGCTGAGGTGCTTTCAGAACATCTTCCGACTCCCATGCAGCGCGTTGGAATGCCAGATAGTTTTGGTGAGTCAGGCGAACCCACGGAACTGTTAGAGAAATACGGAATGACGGCAGCTGATATCATAGAAGCAGCAAAAGCTGTTGCTGCGCGCAAGAACTAACTGAATTGGTATGACTGAACACAACTTTGACATCGTCTCCATTGGAGATACGACTCAAGATGTCTTCATTGGAATTGATGATGCGAGTGTCCTGTGTGACATCGATAAGGAGAACTGCATGTTGACGTTGCGTTATGCAGATAAGATTCCAGTGACAAGTGTTGATGATCTCATCGGTGGAAATGCTTCAAACAATGCGATTGGTTCACGTCGTCTCGGGCTTCGCTCTGCGATCTATACAATTGTAGGGGATGATGCTGTTGGGGAGGCAATCGAGAAGACATATGATCGCGAGGGTGTGGGTTCGAATTTTATCCAGGTTGATACGAAGCGCGGCTCGAACTATTCGGCGATTCTCAATTTCCGCGCAGAACGAACGATCTTGGTGTATCACGAGAAGAGAGAGTATGACTTGCCGGATATTGGTGATCCAGAATGGGTGTATCTCACATCTGTTGGCGAGGGGCATGAGGGCATGCACGCGCAGCTGCTGGAGAAGTTAACTGGAACAAACATTAAGCTTGGGTTTAATCCTGGTACTCACCAGCTTAAAGCGGGCTTTGACACTCTTAAGCCTTTGATTGCACTGACAGATGCGTTTTTTGTAAACAAGGAAGAGGCGCAGTTACTTGTGAACAATAATCAGCCGCTAGACGTTCCAGAACTTTGTAAGAAACTAAAAGAAACCGTTCGTGGTGTAGCTGTTGTGACTGATGGAATGAATGGTTCTTGGGCGTATGATGGCGAGAAAATGTTTCATCAAGACGCACATCCATTACCGCCCGTGGAGCGAACGGGCGCGGGTGATTCGTATGGAACTGCCTTTATCTCCGCGCTTTATCATGGGAAGTCGTTTGCTGATGCGCTTACGTGGGGGTCGCTCAACGGGGCGTCTGTGGTGCAGTACGTTGGTCCACACGCAGGTTTGTTGACCAAGGAACAAATGGAAACGTGGCACGCGGCAGAGCCCGAGTTTCGACCAGAAGAAGTAACATTCTAGGTATGGCAAAGGTGTTTGTAACACATGAGATCCCAGTCGAAGGACTGGAGATGCTTCGTGAAGCGGGTCATGACGTGACGGTAGCTTCACAAGAAGATGTCATTGAGCGCGAAGCGCTTCTTGAGGGTGTGAGGGGAGTTGACGCTATCCTTCCACTTCTTACGGAGACGATTGATGCGGAGGTGTTGGATACGGCTGGCGCACAACTGAAGATCGTCGCGAACTACGCAGTTGGATACGACAATATTGATTTAGAGGCTGCAGCTGAACGCAATGTGGTCGTCACAAATACACCTGGCGTGTTGACGCAGACAGTTGCTGAGCATGCGATTGCGCTCATGATGGCGGTCACAAATCAGATCGTGCAGGCAGATGCATTTACCCGTGCCGGAAAGTATGAGGGCTGGAAGCCAAATCTGTTTATCGGAAATCAGTTTCATAAAAAGACAATTGGCATTGTGGGGGCGGGTCGTATTGGGTACACCACTGCCAAAATTGCACACGAAGGATTCAACATGCTAGTAAAGTATACGAATACAAAACCAAACGAGCAGTTTGATACAGAATTTGGAGCGAAACAACTTCCACTCGAGGAGTTACTAGCCTGTTCTGATTTTGTTTCGATTCATGTTCCGCTCACAGATGAAACACATCATCTGATTGATGCTGAAGCGCTAAAACAGATGAAGTCAACTGCCTTTTTGATTAACACGGCACGTGGTCCTGTGATTGATGAGACTGCACTCGTAGAGGCGTTGCAAACAAAGCAGATTGCTGGAGCGGCGCTAGATGTGTTTGAACATGAGCCTCAGCTTGCTCCAGGACTGACTGACTTGGAAAATGTTGTGCTTACCCCGCATATTGCGAGCGCAACGATTGAAGCGCGTACAGAGATGTCGAAGTTAGCCGCGCAGAATATTGTCGAGGTGCTTGAAGGAAAGGATCCGGTTTCGCCAGTGCGTTCTCACTAGATCTGTTTTGGTGGGCGATGTGGTTCGTATTTGGATCGCGGAAAATTTGATAGACTTTTCTTATGAATAAGAGCATTCAACGTTCTGTGCGTCCTTGGTATGCGTATGCGCTCGCCTTTACAGATGGGGTGATTATCACAGCTGCAGAACTTTCTGCGACGCCGCTGCTGGCCCCTGCCTTTGGAACCTCGTTGTTGGTTTGGACGTCTGTCATTGGAGTTGTTCTTGCAGCGCTTGCTGTTGGGTACTCAATAGGCGGTCGTTTGGCAGATCGATCTGAGTCGATGAGGCCGTTGTTACTGTGGTTGTTGGTCGGTGCAATTCTGATTGCATTCGTACCATTTTTGGCTGCGTGGCTTTTCCCAACTGCCACCTTGTTTGGAGCCTTGACGGGGAGTGTGAGCGCTGGTCGCCTGATTGCTACCTTTGTCGTGATGATGCTTTCACTTGCCTTGCCGATGGTGTTGTTGAGCATGACCTCGCCTTATGTGATTTCCATGCTTCAGCGATCGGAAGCTGAGAATCATGTGGGGCAAACAGCTGGACGGGTCTATACCATTTCTACGATTGGAAGCTTAATCGGTGTGTTCGTGGGTCCTCTCGTGTTGCTGCCGCTGCTTGGAACTCGGTTACTATTTGTCTCGCTTGGCGTTGTGTTGCTTCTGCTTGTTGTCCCTGGCTTGATTCAAACGTGGGGAAAGCGAGCTGCAAGCGTTGTCGCTGTATTGCTGGTCGTGCTGTTTGCAACACCTTCTCTTTCGCCTGTATTGGCACGCGAAGGTGTGATCGATGAGACGGAGTCGTTCTTGCAGTACATTGCTGTCGTGGAAACGGAAGAAGGAGTCAGACAATTGCGCGTGAACGAAGGTCTTGGGGTGCAGTCGTCATGGGATCCTTCCACTCCTTATGCGGGAGATTACACAGATATCTTTGCCTTGGTTCCGCTATTGCAAGATCCGCCAGAAGATAAGCACATTCGCGTGTTGTCACTTGGACTTGCGGGTGGTTCTGGACCGCGTGCGTTGGAGGCAGCACTTGATCCTTCGATAAGGCTGCATATCGATGGGGTTGAAATTGACCCAGAAATGGTTCGTTTGGCTCGAACACACTTTGCGTTGGACGACATTGAATCGTTAGAGGTACATGTCTCCGACGGGCGTTCGTTTCTGCAGGATGTAGATACGCTGTACGACTTTATCTATGTCGACGCATTTCAGAACGAGACGACTGCGCCCCCAGAGCTTGCGACGCAAGAATTTTTTGAGGAGGCGCGGGCTCATTTGGAACCTGAAGGTGTTGTTGCTATGAATGTTGTGACGCTCGCTTCTGATTCAGAGTTGGCGCTTGGAATGCAAAACACGCTCGCGAGCGTGTTTGATCGTACGTATGTCGGTCAAGTTCCGGGCTTTCACAATAAAATGCTCATTGCGACGGATGGATCGTTTGATCCCTATGAGGGAACTCGTTACGTTGACTCTGTTCCTGCAGAACTTCAAGAGCTTTCTCGTGTTGTGACTACGGCACAGCTTGTTTCGTACGATCCGGATGTTCGTGTGTTTACCGACGATAATGCCCCGTTGCACGTGTTGACGTTGCGTATGTTTGTGAAGTTTTTACAAGATGGTGGATTTTGATTTGTATGTTTCCGTACGTTGAATTTACAACGATTTCGCTTGGGCCTGTCACGATTTACGTATGGGGACTTCTTGTAGCTCTTGGATTTATTGCTGGATCGTTGTTGCTCTTGAAGTTGGGAAAGGAGGAAAAATTGGATGAAAAAGACGTTTCATCACTTTTTTTCTGGATTTTTGTGGCGTCGATGGTTGGTGCCCGGTTGGCGTACGTATTGCTGTTTTGGTCACAATACTCCTCGAATCCTATCGAAGTTTTCTATGTTTGGGACGGAGGACTGGTCTTTTTGGGTGGTTTGCTGGGAGCGCTGCCGGTTGGTATCCTATTTGTGCGAAAACGCTTAACTATCAGCTTTTGGCGTTTGGCCGACCTTCTGGCTCCTGCGCTTGCGCTAGGGCTCACCGTTGGTCGTTGTGGTTGTTGTTTGATCAATGATCATCCGGGATCTGCAACCGACGTTCCGTGGGGTATTGAGTGGCCGGATGGCGTTGTGCGGCATCCTGTTGCGCAGTATCTCGTTGTACTGAACTTTGTCCTACTTCTGCTGATGCTCTGGGCTCGAAAGAAACCATTGTTTCACAAGATTCAAGGCGCAGTGGCATGGATCTATCTGCTCGGGTATGGCGTTGGTCGGTTCGTGCTCGACTTTACGCGTGCTGTTGATGGCGCGTATGCAGACCCTCGCTATGCTGGTCTTACGATTTCTCAATACGTGTCACTTGTATTCGTGATCGTGGCCGTAGTTCTCATTATTCGAAATTGGAAACGTATTAGCTCGCTTACGACAAAGGATGCTCGCTGAACTCTTACTCGCCACTGTTCTGACATTTGCCGCCTCGATCGAGGCGGATCTTCAGGCTTCTCTTGAGCCTCAAGTCAGTGATGTGCTTCTCGTGAGGGAGTCAACAGATTCTATTGAGGGTGGTGGCTCTGGGTTTGTCGAGGAGGAGCGCTCGTTCTTTGCTCCTACAAAGGTATCTGAAAGTCTTGGGCCTGTTATAACCGCACAGTCGGCGTTAGTTGTAGATCGTCGTAGTGGGGAAGTGTTGTTTGAAAAATCGCCAGAGGTTGTTCGGGCGCCTGCAAGTATTACAAAGGTGATGACAGCCCTTGTGGCACTGCAAAGCGGTGTCAATCTAGATGACACGATTGTTGTTAGTTCTCAGGCAGCTGCGATGCCGGGTGCATCGATGCAGTTGCAGGAAGGGGATGAACTTCGTTTTGGTGATGTGCTTACGGGCGCACTTGTTGCTTCTGGGAACGATGCGGCGGTGCAACTTGCCGTTTCAACAGCGGGGAGTGTTGACGCGTTTGTTGCGCGTATGAACGAAACGGCATCGGATCTCGGCATGGTTCATACTGCATACAAGAATCCTACGGGCCTCGATCAGGACGGACATCAGACTTCGGTTGTTGATATTGCTCGATTGTTTGATGTTGCGCTCGACGAGCCAGCATTCTTAGAGGCGATCGAAACATCTGGATACTCAGCACAGGTTCAGAATGCAGAGGATGTGCGAACAGTCGTCTCAACAAATGAGTTGCTCAAGAGTGCTTATCCTCGTGTGATTGGGGGCAAGACAGGCTTCACAGATGATGCGGGATACTGCATGGTGGTCTTGTCATCAGACGACGACGGAAATGAACTCATTTCTGTTGTCTTTGGAAGTGAAACCTCGGATGCACGGTTTCAAGATATAAAAGCACTCGTGACGTGGTCGCACAGTGCCTATTCCTGGAAAGAATCGTTTTAGAACAGTCTATGATCTTCGATAACATCCAAGACCTTAATCTCGTACTCGACATCTCCGTCATTGTAATCATGATGGCACTTGCGTTTGGTATCTCTGTCTTGTTGACGCCTGTCATGACGCATTTCCTGTACAAGTACAAACTTGGAAAGAATATCCGCACGTCTGGCGCCCCAGTCTTCACAGAAATGCATCAGAAGAAGCAAGGAACTCCAACTATGGGAGGCATTCTCATTTGGTTGACGACGGCGTTGCTTACGGGGTTGTTCTGGTTGTTGGCAACGTTGTTTCCTGATGTCGAGATGTTGCAGCGCATGAACTTTTTGTCACGTGCGGAAACGTATCTTCCAATTGCGGCTATGTTGTTCGCTGCTGCGCTTGGAATCGTGGATGATGTGATGAACATCTTCAAGATTGGTCCAAAGGGGGGCGGTCTTCGAATGAAGCATCGTTTGTTTTTGTACTTGATCGTTGCTGTTGTGGCCGCTCTTTGGTTTTACTTCAAGCTCGATTGGGACGTGCTGCATGTTCCAGGAGTGGGAGACTTTAGTATTGGGTGGTGGGCAATTCCGTTGTTCATCTTTGTGATCGTGGCGGCGTCGTTTTCTGCGAATGAAGCAGATGGTTTGGATGGGCTCGCTGGGGGGATCTTGTTAGCCTGTTTTGGTGCGTATGGAGTCATTTCCTATGCTCAAGGGAAGGTGGCACTTGCGATCTTCTGTGCAGCAATTATTGGAGGGTTGTTGTCCTTCTTGTGGTTTAACATTTTCCCAGCCCGATTCTTTATGGGAGATACGGGGTCGATGTCACTTGGTGTCACGCTTGGAATCTTGGCGATGCTGACGAATACGATTCTTGTGTTGCCAATCATTGCATTTCCACTTGTCATCGAATCTGCCTCTGTATTGATTCAGATTCCGTATAAGAAAATGACTGGAAAAAAGATCTTTCATTCTACGCCCATCCATCATCATTTTGAGGCGATCGGTTGGCCAGAAACAAAAGTGACGATGCGTTTTTGGATCATCGCCACTATTTCGGCTGCTCTTGGGCTGGTTGTTGGTCTCGTTGGAATGGGCTAGGGCATGTCAGCCTCTACAGCGTTAGGAGAGCAGGGAGGATTAACCATCCAACCATTGCAAGTGACATCAATGCCACAAAAATGGTTCCAACAATTCGCTTCGTCTTTTTCTTCATAGGAGTGTCTTCATTACATGTCTCGTCTTCTCGACCATTTTTTCTCAGTTGATCTTAAACCTCAAGAGGAGGTGAAGGTCTTGATACGGCGACACAGCTTAACGTTTGTGAAGCCCGTGGCAGTTGCGGCTGCGGTTGCACTTCTTCCGCTTGTGGCGGTAGTTCCCTTGGCGAATGTGCTCGAGAGTGGTCGCGGGTGGTTGTTCGCGGCTCACGCGCTTATTGCGCTTGGAGCAGGCCTGTGGCTGCTGCGTCGCTTTGCAATATGGTACCTAGATAGTTTCGTTGTGACCAACCAGCGTGTGATCAACGTAGAGCAGAACGCCTTGTTTAAACGATCGATTTCAGAGGCGTTACTGTCTTCAATTGAAGACGTCCGCTACGATGTAGAAGGTGTATTCGCTACGATGTTTCAGTATGGGTCTGTTCATATTCGAACGGCGGCCACTGAACTTACGATGCACGGTGTTCCTGACCCGCGTGTGATTCAGGATCTCGTTGTTCGCTTACAGCGAGATGCGAGACGCGTTGAGCAATCGGACACATCCTTTGGAACTTCTCTTGCGTCCTCGATTCCAGCAGACATCCCTGCACACGAACACATAGCATAACCTTCTTCTGTCATCTTCCTCGCCAACTGAAGAGAAAAAAGCCCCTCCTTCTTCTTCGAAGAAGAAGTCTTCGCCTGTTAAGCCGCGCAAGCCATTGAAAATGGCGGGTGTTGTGTCACTTATTGCGGTTGTCGTGATGATTTTTGGATTCACGGGCTTTTCACGTGAGTTGATTCGACGCTATCAGATCAACAAGGATATTCAGGAAGTGCGTGAAGAGATTGCGGGCCTTGAAAAGCAGAATGAAGAACTCTCGTACTTGGTGGATTATCTCAATACAGATTCGTTTAAGGAGATTCAAGCAAGACAAAATCTAGGACTGCAGCAGCCAGGAGAAACTGCGGTCGTGGTTGATACAAACGACTTAGCAGCAAGTAGTGGACATACCGTTACGTTCCGTCAGGGTGAGGATGCTATGTCCGATTCGTCCACAGATGTGGACACAGAAATGGCGCCCGACCTTGATTCGCAGTCCACAATCAAGGCATGGTGGGCGTACTTCTTTGCTCCACATGAAGAATAGTTATTGTTTTGTACGGCAGTAGCCGTGAGTTCTATGCAACAGACGGCGGCGCGTATCATGTTGTTTCTTTCGTTAGCAGTGGTTGGTTCAGCCATTGCTCTTTCGCGTGTCGCACCTTCGCTTTCGAGTTCGCTTGTGTTGCATGCTCCTATTGCACGAGCGGCAGGAGAGATGCCTGGCTTCGATTCATTTCAGTTACGTGTCGGGCGAAACATTCGACTCTGGAAAGGTTCGTTGCAAGACGAACAGCTGGCTCAAGAGGCGCAACGTGCTGCGCTGGAAGAACTGGTTCATGAAGCGATTGTGCGAGATCGATTAGAGCAAGCAGGAATGTCTGTTGATAGTTCTTCCGTGGAGCAAGAGTATGCGCGTATGTTGGTTTTTGCTGGTGGTGCTGATGCGCTTGCGAGCGAGCTGGCGTTGTACAATTGGACTGAATCTGAATTCAAAGAAGAGGTGGTCTTACCAGCTGTTGAGCGGGCGATGTTGCAACGATTGTTGTACGCGAATCTTCCTGAGCAGGTGCAAGAGCGCGAGGAGGAGGCCCGTGACACGGCCATTAAGCTTGGAACTCGATTGCCAGAAGGACTAGAGGTTTTTTCAGATGAAGATGTGCCGTTGGGCGCCTCAGTCTCCGAGCTAGGATGGGTGCAAACATCTCAGATTGA